>JBGSNT010000137.1:0-22363 GCA_041739575.1 Nodosilinea sp.
AGTTTTTTTTCACAGCGTTCATGGTTTTGAGTGGTATCTAAGCTTAGAACGCTGCCTCCCCCTTCATCTCTTCAATCTCTGAAACTACGACACAGCAAGGCGCTCCGCCTCCTGCAACCAACTTTTGTCAGTCAACCAGATCAAACGGTGTCAAATTCTGGTGCAACCATTTCGTAATTGGGTCGACCATTATGTGGACGATGTGATGGAAACAGCCTGCGGGTTGCATAATTTCCGACTGACACACCGGGCAAAGAAAGGGAGCCCTCTAGGTCAAGCCGCTTAATCACAATCAACTGGGGGAAATGCTGATTTATACTGTTTTCTCTCCTATTTCCGATAAAGTCTATTGATGCCCACCTGGCAACGGCTAATGTGCCGGGTACGCAAGACACCTGGGCGGTCTTGTCCAGCCAAACGGTGTCTCTGCAAACCTTTGCGCTCTACGGCTAGCGCTTTGGAGGGATAGAGCACCACTTCAAAGATTACAAGTCAGCCGCCTTGGATGTCCTTGACTCGGGTTTACGCGATGCCGACGGCTTGACCCGCCTATTTATGCTGCTGGATTGCGCCTACCTGATTGCCCTGGTGCTGGGTATGATGCTGGTTAAGGCGGGCCAACGGACTCGTCTAGATTGGCATGGCGACCGGGGCTTGAGTTTTCTGCAATTGGGTCTACGGGAGCTGGCCCGCCTTTGCTACGAGCGACTGCCCTTGCCCATCCTCCAGGCGTTGCCCAAGTGCAATCCACTACCCGCCTGCGCCTCTCAGCGCAAACGAGACGCCTTGGACTGCCGCATTGAGTTCTCCAGGGTCGTTACGTTCTCATGCTGAGACTGCCTTGGAGTTTTCTGCACCACTAAGGCTCTAACCGTCATTGAGGGAATGGAGGCGCGCAGTCAGGCCAGGAATTACCTGCTGGAACGTTTTATATTTAATCGCGCCTAGCTGCTCACCACGTCTGGGATGTGACTCAGGGTGAATAGGCTTCGCGCATCCGCATGCATCAGTTGCCGCAAATCTTTGCGGTTGCTCGTAACTTCGCGCTCAACCTCTACCGCTCCAATGAGTTCTCCAATATGGCTCAGGCTGAACGCCTTTGCAAATTTGGCCTAGATACCCTCAAGACGATTTCTAGAATGCAATAGCCCTGAATTGCCAACTTGATCCGACCTATTCCGTCTGGGGAGATGGGTACGCTCTAAATACGTTTTGATTGCCGTCTCTTGGGGCCAGACTATGGACCACTTTTCAACCCTGATTCTGCTGCTGCGCGATCGCACCACCTTTCTAGACGAAGTTCGCCAGGGCAAAAAGATTGAGTCTAAAATTCTGTCGCTGTTGGTGGTTAGCTCGCTGTTTTTTGCCATCTATGGGGCGATTATCGGCGCCTCAAGCGGCTGGCAGCAGCTGCTGGTGTCGATGGTGAAGCTGCCCGCGCTATATTTGCTGACCCTGCTGATTTGCCTGCCGACGCTGTACTTTTTCGATATTTTGTTTGGCTCTAAGGCCGACTTTCGCCAGTACGCGGTGCTCAGCCTCACCACCGTGGCGGTGATCAGCGTGCTGCTGTTTAGCTTTGCCCCGGTGACGCTGTTCTTTTTGGTGTCCATTCGCAGCTACCACTTTTTTTTGCTGCTGAATGTGGCTATTTTTGGCCTGACGGGCTTCATTGGGGTGCGGCTGTTTTACTCAGGCATTCGCTCGGTGATGGATTTTACGGAGGACACACCCCAAATTCGCAATCGACTGCTGCTGTTTTGGCTCACCCTCTACGGCCTGGTGGGCAGCCAGTTGGGGTGGACGCTGCGCCCGTTCTTTGGTTCGCCGGGGCAACCCTTTGAGCTGTTCCGCGAGGTCGAGGGCAATTTTTACTCCCAGGTGATTCGCAGCTTTTTTTCGCTGCTGTTTGGCGGTTGATATGGAAGCTGATTTGCAGGCGCTCCGCATTACCCACGACGAACTCGATCAGCTGACGGGGCTAGACGTTGGTGCGGTGTTTATGGGCGGCATTATTCGCCCTTCGGTGTGGCAATCGCGACGGCAGATGTGCTCACTGCTAATCACAGAATGCCTGGTGCTGGGGACAATCTTTATCGTCTGCGCGGGATTGGGTCTGGTGCTGGTGCGTAATCTACCAGGGTTTAGCCAGTTTGGCCTGCTGTTGTTGGGAATTGCGGCGGCGATCGCCCTGGGGGCCGTCGCCTGGCATGTCTATCAATGGCGGCAGTCTAAAGCCTTTATTACCCTGGCGCGGCTGCTGGATGAGTGCGATCGCCACAACGATATCATTCAGGCGCTGCAGGTAATGGCCGAACTGGATGCGGCGCAGGTTAACGCTGTCGAGGTTTCTCCGCATGGGGAGATGCTAGTGGCCCTCCAAGCTACCCGCGACAGTCTGGTTTCCGCTTTGATGACCGAAAACATACTGCGTCGCCACCGGGCTCTGATGCAGCGACGGCAGGAGTTGTTCAGCGCCATTGAGACCAACCTGGCGACGCTGCAAGCGCTCCAGGTCAACCACCAGGCCAGCGAGTATCGCCAGTTTTTGCAGGAAGCGCTCAATATCGGCCTTGCCGTGCAGCAGGAGATGACCTTTAGGAATGTGGATCGGTGAGTTGGCTTACTGGAACTGATTGACGTACAGTCTGAGACATTCGCGCTTGAACGCATCGGAGTAGCCTCTGGGCGGATCGTAGTGGTCGATAACCTGACGACCACACTCAACGCAAATGTGATTTTGCTTACCTTTCTTCCTGTCGTTCTTACGGATATGCGTAGCTCCACACTCAGGACATTGCATTGCAGATTATCCCTAATTCATACCTTGATTATGCAACGCCACGATAAAACGGCCCGTTAATGGGGATTTTCTTGGGTAGAAATCATCCAGGTCAGGCGTAGGGCTTCGTTTCTCTGCAGCCAGTGTCATACTTAATAGGCAAAAACCCCACCCGGCTACCGATGACTGACTTTCTTGCCCCCCTCAACCCCGCCCAGCGCCAGGCCGTCGAGCACTACTGTGGCCCGCTGCTGGTGGTGGCGGGGGCGGGGTCGGGCAAAACTCGGGCCCTCACCTACCGCATTGCCAACCTAGTCCTCACCCACAAGACCGACCCCGACAACATTTTGGCGGTCACCTTTACCAACAAGGCTGCCAAGGAAATGAAGGAGCGCATCGAGGTGCTATTTGCCGAGCAGGACGCCCAGGCCCGCCACGGCAAGGCCCTCTCGGCCCTGCCCCAGTACGAACAGACCAAGCTCAGGTCGCAGGTGTACAAAACCATCACCAAGCACCTCTGGATTGGCACCTTCCACGCCCTCTGCGCCCGCATTCTGCGGTTTGATATCGAGAAGTATCAGCACCCGGCGGGCTATCGGTGGACCAAAAACTTTTCCATCTTTGACGAGTCCGACGCCCAGGGCCTGGTCAAAACCATCGTCACCCAGACGCTGAATCTGGACGATAAAAAGTTCAACCCCCGCTCGGTGCGCTTTGCCATCAGCAACGCCAAAAACCAAAACCTCACCCCCGACGAGCTGGAAAAGGAGCAGCCCAACTACCGGGGCCGGGTGATTGCCGATGTCTATCGCCACTACCAAAAGGCCCTGGCGGAGAACAACGCCCTCGATTTTGACGACCTGATTCTCATGCCAGTGCATCTGTTTCAGCAGAATGAGCAGGTGCTGGCCTACTGGCACAAGCGCTTCCGCCACATTTTGGTGGATGAGTACCAGGACACCAATCGCACTCAGTACGATCTAATTCGCCTGCTGGCCACCAACGGCGAGTCCATCGGCACCTACAACAACTGGAACCACCGCTCTGTCTTTGTTGTTGGTGATGCTGATCAAAGTATTTATTCCTTTAGAGCGGCGGATTTCACCATTCTGATGAACTTTCAGGATGACTTTGGCGACGGGCTGCCCGATGACGACACCCGCAGCATGGTCAAGCTGGAGGAAAACTACCGCTCCACGTCGAATATTCTCGAAGTTGCCAACCACCTGATCGAAAACAACACGGAGCGCATCGACAAGGTGCTGCGCGCCACCCGGGGCGAGGGGGAAAGCATTTACGTCTACCGGGCGGAGGATGAAACCGCCGAGGCCGACTTTGTGGTCAGCCAGATTCGCAACCTAGAGACCCAGCATCCGGAGCTGAACTGGGGCGGTTTTGCCATTCTCTACCGCACCAACGCCCAGTCCCGCGCCTTTGAGGAGGTGCTGACCCGCTACAGCATTCCCTACCAGGTGGTGGGAGGGCTGCGGTTCTACGATCGCCGCGAGATCAAAGACGTGCTGGCGTATTTGAGGGCGATCGCCAACCCCGCCGATACCGTCAGCCTGAAGCGGGTGATCAACGTGCCCCGGCGCGGCGTCGGCAAGGGCACCCTCGACAAGCTAGAGCAGGCCACCCAAACCCTGGGCGGCATTCCCCTGTGGGAGATATTGAGCGATGAGACCTCGGTGAAGACCCTGGCGGGGCGATCGGCCAAGGGCGTCCTAGAGTTTGCCGAGATCATCAAAAAGTATCGTCAGGGCATTGACGAGCAGAAGGGATCCGAAATTATTCAGGGGGTGCTGGAGGACAGCGGCTACCTGGCCGCCCTGAAAGCTGAGGGTACCGACGAGGCCGACGATCGCTTCGGCAACGTGCAGGAGCTCTACAACGCCGTGCTGCAGTTTGAGGAAGAAAACGTCGACGATCCCTCCCTGCTGGCCTTTTTGGCCAATGCCTCCCTCTCCTCTGACCTGGACGATGCCAAGGAGGGCAAAAACGCGGTGTCGCTGATGACCCTGCACTCCTCCAAGGGGCTGGAGTTTCCAGTGGTGTTTCTGGTCGGGCTGGAGCAGGGTCTGTTCCCCAACCACCGCTCCCTCGAAGACCCGGCGGCGACGGAGGAAGAGCGCCGCCTGTGCTACGTGGGCATTACCCGCGCCCAGGAGCGGTTGTTCATCTGCCACGCCCGCGCCCGCCGCCTCTACGGCAGCCGCGAACCTGCCAGCCCCTCGCTGTTTTTGGCGGAACTGCCCACCGATCTTGTCACCGGCAACAGCGGTATGAGCCTGCCCCAAAAGTGGAGCACCCCCATCCGCGAAGCCCGCCACCGCAGCGAGACCGCCGCTAAACCCGGCAGCGGCGCCCATGAGTCAGACTGGACTGTGGGGGATGTGGTGGTGCACAAGGCCTACGGGGCGGGGGAAGTCACCCACATCTTTGGGGCCGGCAACAAGATCTGTCTCGCCATTCATTTCCAGGGCCAGGGCCGCAAAATTATTGACCCCAAGATTACCGCCCTGCAGCGAGCCGAGTAGCGGGCAGCGGAAACTGGGTTTGATACCAAATCCGAACCGCATACCCCCGATTCCACCAAGGCCAAGCGGTCGGGGCCCGGGCGCAGCAAAGCCAGAGGCTTTAGGCAGACATTCCGCCGGTTGATCAGCAAGTCAGATAATATTTTTGGCAGGGAGTGCCGAGGAACCTCAAGACCTTCGGGCCGACATTCCGCACTTCCAACTGGCACATTGGGTATTAAGAACGAAGGGATGGGGATCACAGCAATTTTCTCTGTCCGACTTGTCATTAACGAACCCCAGCTGAGAATTGCACTTGTGTAGTTCGTTTGAACTTTCAATCCTTGAGTTCCCTGTCCTTAGGGGCTTTCAGGGCTAATACCTGAGTGTGACACTTCAAAGGGCGGAATGTGGGCTCGGGGGGCCAGTGGCAGAAGATCGCGCTTTCCCGCGCCTTTATGCGCACCGAGGCCGACATTCTGGTGCTCGATGAACCGACCTCAGCGATGGATGCCGAGGCCGAAACCCGGCTGTTTGAGCAGTTTCGCGCCGCCACCCAAAACCAGATGGCGATTCTGATTTCCCACCGGTTCTCGACGGTGCGGCGGGCCGACAATATCATTGTGCTGGCCCAGGGCAAGCTGATCGAGCAGGGCAGCCATGAGGAACTGCTGCGGCAGGATGGCCGCTACGCCCGCCTGTTTACGATGCAGGCGGCGGGGTATTTGTAGGCAAACAGACTTAACCCTATTCGTATGTCAGCCCCAGAATTTTGCTGCTATGGCCACATCTAGCCAACAAGATGCTCAAGGAATTATGGACACGCTGGCGTTCATGCCCTTCGAGCAATGTCAGCCCATCAGCCGTGACTTCGCCAGCTTTCCCGCTCGTCCAGGCTTGTATGCTGTTAGACACCGAACTCACGGTCTGCTCTACATCGGCAAAACCAAGAGCCTGCGCGGTCGATTTAGCGGCGGGCACAAAGCCTTTCTCTGGGCGTGGCTCGACAAGTACGACGACTCAGACGTTCGCATCGCTATCTATCCGCTCTCGGCCTGGAATACCCCTACGCTACTATCAGAACTAGAAGCCATCATTCTGAGAGCAACTGAGCCGCCCTACAACGTTCAAATTCCACCGGAAGGCTAGGCCATGCAATCTAAGACTCTAGAACAACTCTCCGCCGCCGATGCTCAGGCTATTCTAAGCCACCTGCCTGAGCGTATTCGGGCAGATCTCATCGCCCGTGCTACAGAGATCGAGTATCCCGTAGAAGCGGTGGTTGAAATGGCCATAGCCAGCTTTCTCGACAGCGAGGCCCTGGGCTTTGCCGACTGCAAACCCGGACGCGGCCAATAACCCAACCGTAGGGTGAGTTCCCGGCCTCAACCTAACTTATACACCTACAAATCACCCCCTGGGCCGCAACGCACCAAATCCCCGCCATTTAGCAATCCACTGCCACGCCGCTAGATCCCAGGTTCCCCCATGGTGACGACTCCCCCATCATGCCGCCGGCCGCCGCCACCCTACTACATCCAGGTACCATTGAAGCTCTACATAATAGTGTGTAACAGCTATGACAGTAGCCCCGCCCCAGCCTTCAACAAGGTTTGCCATGCTGCCATGGCCTGTTTTGGCTAGACCTGGCATTTCGATCGGGTTTGCCCTGCTCCTCAGCCTGGGTGCTCGTCCGTTGGCGGCCCAAACCTTGCCCCTGCCAGAACACCTCATTCCCCTTACCTCCCCAGAGGGGCAGGTGCTGTTGCGCGATAGCGAGGCCCTGGCCGACTATGTGCCCCTGACCAGCCAGTTCGTGACGCAGATCAACCCCGCGTTTTGCGGGGTAGCCAGCATGGTGATGGTGCTCAATGCCCTGGGCACTCCGGCCCCGCTGGCCCCGGAGTGGGAGCGAGACTACTTTACCCAGGACAATATTTTTAACCAGCAGACTGAGTCGATCATTGAGCGCGATGCGATCGCCCGCCAGGGCCTCACCCTGGCAGAACTAGCGGGCATCCTGGAAACCTATCCGGTAAAGGCCGAAACCCACTACGGCAGCGATGTGAGTCTAGAGGAGTTTCGCAGTCTAATTCGCGCCAATCTTGAAACCCCCGGCAACTACGTGCTGATCAACTACCTGCGCCGTGCGATCGGCCAGGAGCGGGGCGGCCACATTTCCCCCCTGGCCGCCTACGACGCCGACACTGACCAGTTCTTAATTTTAGATGTGTCGCGCTATAAGTACCCGCCCGTATGGGTTCCGGCGGAGACGCTGTGGGAGTCTATTAATACGGTGGATTCGGTGTCGGGTAGGACCCGGGGCTTTTTGCTGATCGCAGCCCAATAGCTGAGTTCGGCCTATAGCCAGCGCTTCAGACGGTGATACAGCATGCCCTGACCGATCTGGCGCTGGCCGTACCGCCTACGACTCTTCCATGGGCACCAGGTCCCTCACCTGGGCAGCAGAATCGAGGTTCAAGGCCTGCTTTGCCAGCTGCTGACAATGGGTCAGGGTCAAGGCGCGCACCTGGGCCTTAACCGCAGGAATGACCGGCACGCTAACGCTCAGTTCCTTTACCCCCAGCCCGATCAGAATCGGCACGGCCTGGGGGTCGCCCGCCACGCCGCCGCACACCCCCACCCACTTGCTGTGCTGATCGGCCCCGCGCACGGTCAGGTCAATCATCCGCAGCACGCTCGGGTTAAGGGCATCCACAAAGGGGGCCAGCTTCGGGTGGCCACGATCCATAGCCAGGGTGTATTGGGTGAGGTCGTTGGTGCCAATGGAAAAGAAATCGACCTGCTCCGCAAAGCGCTCCGCCAGGACGGCGGCGGCGGGCACCTCGATCATGATGCCGATTTCGATCGGGGGCACCCCCAGTTTTTGTCGCTCCTCTTCCATCACCGCCTTGGCCATGGTGAGCTCTTCGAGGCGGGCAATCATGGGGAACATGACCCGCGCATTGCCCGCGACAGAGGCCTTGAGAATGGCGCGAAACTGAGTCCGCATCAGCTCCGGTCGATCGAAGCCCAGGCGAATGCCCCGTTCCCCCAGAAAGGGGTTCTCTTCGTGGGCCATGGGCATATAGGGCAGGGGCTTGTCGCCGCCCACATCCAGGGTGCGAATGATCATGGGACGATCCCCTAGCACCCTCAGAATGTCAGCGTAGATGACCTCCTGCTGGTCTTCGGTGGGAGCCGATCTGGCCTCCATAAACACAAACTCGGTGCGCAGCAGGCCCACCCCTTCACCGCCTACCTTGAGGGACTCTTCCGCATCTTTTTGACTACCGATGTTGGCGACCACCTCAATTTGGTGACCATCCAGCGTAATGGCGGGTTCAAAGGCATGCTCTAGATCCCTAGCCCGCTTAGCCTTCTGGCGGGCAATGCTGTCCTGGGTTTGTTCCAGTTCCGCCACCGAGGCGTTGAGCTTAACACGACCCTTGGTGCCGTTCAAAATTACCGGGGTGCCGTCGGCTAAATCGAGAATGCGAGGTTCGATGCCGGCAATTGCTGGTATGCCCATCGACCGGGCCAAAATCGCGACGTGGGAGGTTGCTCCCCCCGCCACGGTGGCAAAGCCCACCACCCGAGTCGGATCAATATTTGCCATGTCTGACGGGGTCAGGTCTTCGGCCAGCAAAATAGTGTTGGCCGGAAATACCAGGGCTTCTTCCTTAACCCCAGTAAGAATGCGCAGCACGCGATCGCCTACATCGCGCAGGTCGTTCGCCCGCTGGGCCAGCAGTTCGCTCTTGAGCTGGGCCAGCTGCTCCGCTTGGGCGGTGTAGGTCTGCTGCCAGGCAAAAGCTGCGCTTTTACCCTTATCGATGGCGCTACTGGCCGTATCGATCAGCTCTGGGTCCTCCAGCAGCTCCTGGTGGGCGGCGAAGATAGCGGCCTGGCTGGGGTCTCCCTGGCCATGCACCTTCGCCCGCAGACTCTCGATCGCCAGCATCGCCTGGTCAGTGGCCCGGTCGAGCTTGCGGTGCTCGGCCTGGGGGGAGTCGCCGTACTCCTCCACGCGAATTTCCTGGCGCCGCGAATGGTAGGTGTTACCCACGGCCACCCCCGGCGAGGCGGCCACCCCCAAAATGATACTGGGGTCATCGGATTTGGGCCGGGGGGCCGGGGCCGAAATCTCCGATTGGGCAATGCTGGCGGGGGCAGAGGCCACTGCGATCGCCCCCTCTTCCCCCAGACCGTTGCGCACAGCACCTTCCAGCTCTGCGATCGCCGCCGCCGCATCTACCCCTGTCGCCACCAGGGTGACTGTGTCGCCCCGGCCAATCTCCAACCCCATGATCCCCACTACGCTACGCACGTTAGCGCTGTCGCTGCCCCGGTGAATGCTGATCGTAGACTCGTATTTCTTCGCCAGCTGGGTCAGCACCGCCGCCGGCCGAGCGTGCAGCCCCACCGGATTGGGAATGATGATGGCTTGGGAGGTAACGGTTGGTCCCTCGTGGTCTGACTCAGCAGCGGTGGCCCCAGCTAGAACCAGCTCCAGCACCGGGTCACGGGCAGCATTGACCAGGCCGCTGGCGGGCTTGAACTCCGCCACCCGATCGCTGTTGGTCACTACAATCTGGGTCAGCAGGCTGCGGGCGTGGAGAACCACGTAGTCAGCATCAAACTCGATCAGCGGGGCGCCGGTTTTAACGCGATCGCCCACCTTTACCCTAGGCGTAAAGCCTTCACCCTTGAGCGCCACCGTATCTAGGCCAATATGCATCAAGACCTCAATGCCCTCAGCGGTTTTCAGCGTCACCGCATGGCCAGCACTGTGAAGCTGCACAATTTCTCCATCGCAGGGGGCCAACAGCACCTGACTGAGGGGATCGATAGAAACCCCATCGCCCACCATCTTTTGGGCAAAAACTGGGTCCGGCACCGTTTCAATGGGCACCATCTGTCCGGACAGGGGGGCCGTTAAAACCAGGGTGTTAGTTTTGGTAGACGGAGCTTCAAGGGCTGTCATGGGTTAATCCTGATGAGACATTAACGGTAATCGAACGGTGATCGTGACCTGACTTTGACCTTGGGGAGTGGCTAGGGCCTAGGCCACTCCAGCTATGGGGGAATCCGCCTGAGGGAGCGGCGTTCTATAAAGGGAATTTAAATATCAAAGGTTATTAGCGCCTTAACCCGCTCAATTCAGCAATCTAATGTTGCAAAACAAGCCAGCAAGGCCGGTCCAACCCGACCCAATTGCCCAATCGACCGTCTAGAACCAATAGGCCTAGCGGGATTGGTTTAGAATCACCACAGATCATCCTTTACCTCTGTGCATTTGGGAATGGCTCAGTCCTCTACTCCTCGCCGCCCCCTGGTGAGTCCCTGGGAACAGCTGGTGGCCTTTGCCAGCAGCGAAACCGTGCTCTATGTAGTCAAACGCATTTTGCAGGCCGCGCTGACCCTGCTACTGGCTTCGGCCCTGAGCTTCTTTGTGATTCAGCTGGCCCCAGGCAACTTCCTCGACCAGTATCGCCAGAGCCCGCAGTTTTCTCCGGAGACCCTGGCGCAGCTTGAGTCCCAGTTTGGCCTCGACCAACCAGGGTGGCGGCAATACCTGAACTGGCTCTACCAGGTGATCTTTCACGGCAATTTTGGCCTCAGCTTTGCCTATCAGCGCCCGGTGGTTGACATCCTTTGGGAACGGGTGCCCAACACTCTGCTGCTCTCCTTTTTCGCTATTGTGGTGACCTGGCTAATTGCCCTACCCATGGGCGTTTTGGGTGCGGTAAACCAAAATCGCTGGCTGGATAAAGGCCTCCGCGTCCTCAGCTATCTGGGCCAGGGTATGCCCACCATTGTGACGGGCCTCCTACTGCTATTCTTTGCCCAAAGCGTGGCTCCCCTGTTCCCCATTGGCGGGCGCACCAGTGTCTTTTACGACGACCTTAACTGGTTTGGCCGCATCCTTGACGTCGGCTGGCACCTGATTTTGCCGACCCTGGCCCTTAGCATTACGAGCTTTGCCGGGCTCCAGCGCATTACTCGGGGGCAGCTCCTCGACGTACTCCGACAAAACTATATTCAAACCGCCCGCGCCAAGGGATTGCCCGAGAATCGGGTGATCTACGTCCACGCCCTGCGCAACGCCATCAACCCACTGATTACCCTGCTAGGCTTTGAGTTTGCCAGTTTGCTGGGGGGTGCGTTTATCACCGAAACCTACTTTAGCTGGCCGGGCCTGGGAAAGCTGACTCTAGAAGCTGTCCAGGCTCAAGATTTGTATCTGGTGATGGCAAGTCTCATGATGGCTGCAGTCATGCTAATTATTGGTAACCTGCTGGCCGATCTGCTCCTCAGCTTTGTCGATCCTCGCATTCGCCTATCAGACATCAATTGAACGCCCACGATGTCTGGCCAAAGCTACTGACGGCTAGAATTCGTAGACCCCTGTTATTGCCCCAACCTCGGGTTTAGAGCAAGAGACGCCGACTCCTGTCCTCGGGCTGTGGGGTAAGTCAATTGTCCAGGGTGGGCAGCACTCAATCTGCGCGGCTGATTTTATCGAGAGATAGGTCCCTTCGGGCCAGAATGATGGCTGGGGGTGGGGTGGCTGGACGGACCCTAGCCTGGGATAATGGGCAGACCAGAATGGGCACAGGTGGGGCGATCACCTCAGCGCAGTCAGCGTTGATCGGCCTCAGATTTGATCTAAGGGTCGCCCTACCGTACCTAATATATAGCCCTGCAATGCTCATCGAGTGAGACTATCTCCACGATTCCTGGAGCGACTCCCAAAAATGGTTTCTCAGCTTTACTATCTCCTGCGATCGCGTGCCGACGGCAGCTATCTCGTTGCCCGACCCCACGGCCCGGGCGATCCCGACCAGCCACCTGCCGCCGGGTACCTGCTGGTGTTTACCGCCGACTATGAAGCCCTGAGCTATCTCAATGCCCACGCCCCCGAGCTGAGCGACAAATTTGCGGTCGAGACCATTGTTGCCTCAAACCTCAAACCCCTGATCAGCCGCTGGAACTTTCAGGGCCTGGGCATGGTTAACGACCCTCGCCTACCCGAGGTGGAATTTTTTAACCGCAGTTAGCTCCCACTGCTGCACGTGGCGTTGGTCGGCTCACCCAATTGCCGATGTCCGGCTGCCGGTGCACCTGGTCCGGTTGAGCAGAAACCGTCGGTGTCCGCTAGGGCTCGTTTCGGCGTGAAAATAGCCTAAAGTAAATTCCCTTGCCCAACTCTCTGAACGGAAAGATTAGGTAAGTCAGCGGATTGATGGTGACGATAATGTTGCGCACGTTGCGCTTGGCTAGGGTCACCACCGCCCAGGCAACCCACTCAGCAGACATCACCCCGATCGGATTCAGATTGCTTTTAAACGGCCCCAGAATCACCTTGCGCACTACGCAGGGGGCATCAAGTCGTCGTAGGGTGACCAGGTCTCCCATCAGGCGCTTAGACACCTCATACAGGGGGCTAAAGGCTGGGCTAACCTCCGCCTCAGAGGTATTTACCCAAACTTCTTTATTGGCCCGCTGGGGAGAGGTTTCCACGGTGCTAAAAAACACCTCCATCAGGCGCCAGCCGGAGAGGGCGTTTGCCTCTAGGGCTGCTTGAATAGCCTCGGGGGTGCGATCGCCATGGCCATTCAACCCGTGATTGAGAATCAGAATATCTACCTTCTTGAGGGCCTCACGCAGGTCCGCTTCGGCACCAGGCTGCCACTGCCAGCAGGGCACATTTTCCCCAAAGGTGGCATCGGGGGAGGTGGTCAGGGCAATCGGCCGGGCCTTTTGGCGAGCCAGTTCCCCCAGCAGCGCCCGGCCCATGGTGCCAGACGCTCCGGTAACAGCCACCGTTTTACCCTTCATAGAAACAGCGGTCCCCATTAACTTATCAATCAAGGTGAATGAACCGGCAAAGTAGGCATTGGTGTCATCAAAGTGATGCCGCCAGTGGTAGGTGCGGTTTACTCGCCAATTACTGGGAATAGTAGTCAACTCACCCGGCTCATGGGTGAGGTCGGTGGACAACAGCCAGCCTTGGGCACGGGCGATCGCCGCCATCAAAAAGCCCAGCCCATAGAGTGAGCCCAGCCACAACCCAGAAATGCCGGTGGAAATGGCTAACCCAGCCAGCGCCCCACTCATCACAATGGCCTCTGGCACATCGTTGTGGAGCTGGGCCTGGCGATAGAGCTCGGGGCTAACCGAAGTAAAGTCTTTTTTGTAAGCCCGATGATGCCAATTGTGTAAGCGCATTAAGGGCGGCCAGTAGTGGCTCACCGCATGGTAGACATCCCGCACTACCTCTGCCATCAAAAGGGCGATCGCCCCCCACAAACCCTGCCATGCAACCGTTTCAAGTGGCATATATTTCTAGACCAAGTCGAGCAATTCACATTCTGACATGACTTGGTTTGGGGTGCATTGTCGAACGGCTGTGGCGCCAACAATGGCTAGGTTTGGCCAGACCGAACTCGGTCTCCCTAACCCTAGGCCGCCGGCTGCTCTGTTGTTGCTGGGGCCGCCGCGCCTACGGGGCGAGAGACCTCTATTCCATTTTGCTCGAGCACCACCATCGGCTCACTGCCACGTATATCGATGCGCTTAACCAAGACTTGCCCGTTAGCAACCCGCTGGCCCACCCTAACGTACTGGCTGCCCGCAGAGGTTTGCACCACCGCAAAATTCTCACTGCCAATGGTCATAACCCCGGTGACAAGAACGGCTTCCGCCTGGGTAGGCTGAGGCAACTCTGGCAACGGCGCCAGAGGTGGCGGAGACGTGGTTTGGCCAGCAGCCCCACCAGGGGTGCTGCCTGGTGCAGTTGCGACCGTTGAACCTGGAGTCCCTGGGGTGCCAGGAGCGGTGGCAGTGGTGCTGGGCGGTAAGCCAGGGGTAGCCGGGGCCGGGGAAGTCGGTGGTGGTGGTGGGGCTACGACTTGGGGAACTGGAGGAGTGGGCACCACTCCAAAGGGGTCCGTACGGCTTCTGTTAATTTCCCGAAGTCGCTCGTTGGGGTCAGTCGACTGAATTAAATCTGCCTGGGCAATGGGGGAAAGCTGGGGGGCAACGGGCACCAGCGGCTCTTCAAAGGCTTCCTCATCACCGGGTTCTGGTGTTGGAATAGGCACCGACTCAACAATTCCCTCTTCAATTGGCAGATTCTCTTCAATCGATGTGCCAATTTGCCCCGCTCGCTGGGCAATGAATGCCCCCAGCAGGGGAGTGGAGAGCAGCATGACCCCGAGTCCCCCGAGGCTCATAATGAGGCTATTGCGAGCCCATTTTCGGTTCCAGAATTTAATGCAGAAGACTAGGAGTGCAAAGGGCACAAAAAACGAGAGTAGACCCCAGACTGGGCTCACTCGGAAGGCATCCACTAGGCCAACAATGCCGCCGACAGTAGCGAGCAAAAAGCCTACGAGAAACAGTACTAAAAATGCGACCGCGCCCATGGCCAAGCCTCCTTACTTCCCTAGCCCATGTTCCACAACGATAGCTCACTTCTGTAAATGCAGAACGTCTATGCTGTTTCGTCTTCGCTAGACACCATCAGAGCCTTGAGATGGGTAAGCCCCTGCTTTACCCGACGAGACACGGTAACAGCGCTAATGCCCATGCATTCGGCGGTTTCTTTTTGGGTCAGGTCGTAAAGAAAGACAAATTCAAGCACTTCACGGGTGCGCTTTTCAAGCTGGTGAAGCGCCTGCTGTAGGCGAATTTGGTCTTCCTGAGCCAGCTGAAAGCTTTTGTATTTTAGGTCCGGTAAAAGGTCACCCAGGCAAGCCGAATCCTCGTCTTGCACCGGGGCATCTAGGCTAAGCAGAGAACGGTTTCGATTAGCTAGCTTGACCTCTTGCCACTCGGCGGCGGAAATATCAAGGGCGTCGGCAATTTCTTGGTCGTTGGGCAAGCGACCTAAATTGGCCTGTAGCTGGCGAATCACCCGAGTCGACTGACTCTGTAGCGCCTGCCAGCGGCGGGGAATGCGCATAGACGTGCTCTTGTCGCGCAGATAATGCTGAATTTCGCCCCGGATGTAGGGAACGGCAAAGGAGCTAAAGGCATAGCCCTTGCCCATGTCAAATCGCTCAATCGCACGAATCAACCCCAGACTACCCACCTGCATGAGGTCGTCAAAGGTTTCTGTCGACTGCTGTAACCAGCGGTAGACCTCGTGCCTGACCAGTCCAATATTGAGCTGAACCAGCTGGTTGCGCAGATTAAGGTCAGGATTGCTTTGATAAAGTCGCAGCAGTTCTAGGGTGCTGCCCTTAGCGTGAAATCGAGAAATAGCAGCCATGGCGATGTCAGGAAACGTCAAATCCAACCGAATAAACCAAGACCTATGCCCCCTGCCTAGAGCATCCTCATGCCTAACCAGAGGCAATCGTGGGATGGGATCAACCAAAGCCTAGGGGCCTTAGTGCGATGGACACCGGGTCATAGCGCGACAACACTATAGTCTGGAGAGGATCGTGTGCTCGTGATATCAGCCTAATGGCCCAGAGATTTTGTCACAATGGCGGAACCACGGAGACGACCTCAAGGTCATTCCATTGTACGAAAGCGCTCGACACTATTTTGAAAGCTGATGACGCTGGCTACTTAGATGCAGTTGCCTAGCCCTCTTTAGACGGCCGACTTTTCTTTTCAGTGTTCCCTATTCCTTATAGGACAAGGGGTTTCGCGTTGCTCATAAATTTCATACAGCTCAGTAAAGTTTTAGTAAAGCCAGCTAATTTTTACCGGTTAAGGCTGTCAGCGCTAGATTTTGCCGCGCCATCCCAGGCTGACTTGCGCCAATTTCTCGGCGGATTTGTCGGTATTTCCCCTAGAGCTTTTCTAAAACCGTTACAAAATTCTAAATCTGGTGGGTTTAGGGTTTAGGGGTGTGTGGCAACTGTTCCAGGTAGTGGATAAGATCTTCCTGAACCTGATGGTAGATTGCATCGGGTTCTCCCCTGAGGCCGATCACGCCGTACACCGTCACCGCTTCCTGTTCGCGGCCAGCTAGTATATGGGTACCGTGATTGACGGCAGCAATGTGGTCCTTGACGAGGTCGTAGCAGGACTGGGTAATGAGAATGTCGGTACCAATCAGCTTAGTGAGACCCTCAATCCGGCTGGCAACATTAACGGTATCGCCAATGGCGGTGTACTCTAGGCGCTGCACCGACCCCACGTTGCCCACCACCAACTCCCCGTGGCTAATGCCAATGCCGTTGAAAAGGGGCGGCAATTTTTGGTCTTTCAGGGTGGTGCGGAGGGTCGCTAGAGCCTGTCGCATTCTGAGGGCAGCTAGTACGGCATTGAGGGCATCTTGCTCGGGGCCTTGGGATGTGGGTGCGCCAAACTCGGCCATAACGGCATCGCCAATAAACTTGTCGATGGTGCCCCGATGCTGCAGAATGGCGTCCACCATAACATCTAGGTAGGTATTGAGCAGGCTAACGGTTTCCTCTGCCCCCAGCTGGTACGAAATGCGACTAAACCCACGAATGTCTGAAAACAGTACCGCCGCTTGGAGACGATGACCAACGGTAAGGCTATTAAAATCTTCCGGCTGGTTCAGAATTTCTAGGGCAACGGAGGGGGCCACATACCGCTCCAGGGTGCGGCGCAGACGCTGCTCCCCAAGGCGGTTGCTCACCGCCCCGGTGGCGATGTAGGTGATGCCGCCCATGCCCAGGCAGGCGACAGGAATCGCCACGGGAATCAGGCGATCGCGGTGCACCATCAGCAGGTAGGCCAGGGCTCCCCAGGCGACGATCGCCCCTAGGAACCCCACCAGTCTTGGAACGGGCTGGGTGAAGCGGTAGCCCAAACTCACTCCCAGGGCGGCGATCGCGATCGCTGTCAGCACCCCCTGGGCAAGGGGATTGGCCAGGGCCGGGTTAAGGGCTCGGCCTTCCATCAGGGCTGCCAGGACGTGGGCGTGGATTTCCACCCCTGGCATAGCATCGTCGATAGGCGTACGTTTCCGGTCTTGGAATGAATCGGCCATGGGGCCAATAAATACAATCTTGTCTTTGAACTGGTCGGCATAGAGGGGCCAGTTGTTGGGTTCGAGGATCTGCGCAAAGGACACCACTGGAAACGTGCCTGTCGGGCCATAGAAAAATATCTCACGGCCCGCCGGACCAGGGCTGGAGGTGCCACTGGCGGCCAGGGTGGCCGCCGATAGGGAGGGTAGATCGTCGGTAAACCCGTGGGTCTGCCGCAGGGCCTCAATGCTTTGTTCAGGGGAAAGCCGGTATTTGCCGTCGGCATCGGCGGCTAAATTGATCAGCCCGACCCGAGCTCGATCGCCGTAGATGGGCAGTAGTAGATTGGTAAATTGACCAAAGTCGCTACTCGATACGTCGTAACCTGCCGCTAGAACAACGCGATCGCCCCACTGCTCCAGCACCGCTGCCATAGCTGCGTCATCGGCTGGGCCATAGCCGCTAGGGTCAACCAGCAGCACATCAACGGCTACGGCCTTTGCCCCGGCGGCCATGAGTTGCTGAATAGCCTGGGCGTAGGCCCGCCGCTGCCAGGGCCATTGGGACAGGGGACTAAAAAAAGGATATCGACTCGGTTCAGCCCGATAGAGATCTCCCTGGGAAAGCGAGTACTCGTCAATGGCAAGAATCACAATATCCGTCGGAACTGGTACGGCCCCCCGCAGCCGCAGCAAAAATGACTCGGCCTGCCCCTCAATCAGCAAAATCCAGGGATGCTGAGAGGCTAAGGCAATGGCCCCAAACACCGCCCAGCTGACCATTAGCCCGTGCCCGATCTGAAAAATACGTCGATAGGGTTTAACCATAGCAGCGGCCTAGGTGATGGGTACCCCCTTCCCGTTCTAACCCTTTGTGCCCTAATCCTTTGGCCCAGTCATTCCTGGACTGGGCCAAAGCTAGCTAGGTCGCCGCGGGACTAGAAGGGGAAGGGCAAACGAATCGGCGGAATGGGAATCGGCGGCACCCAGTAGGACGGCAACGGAATTCCTGGGAACAACCGCTCAAAGGTACCTCGCAGGTTGCTAATGCCAGGTATTTCTACCACGAATCCGTTAATGAGGGGCCCTTCTAACAGTTCAATAAAATCCTCTGCGGTGAGTAACGTAATAACGGCCTGATTCTTCTCAGCATCGACCGTTATCTGCTGCCCCTCGGCCACGGAAATAGAATCCGTGGGGGTAAAGTCGACGGTTTCCTCTGGGAGAGGGCCAGCGGGGGAATCCGGGGCCGAGTCTGAACCCTCGATCGGGGCGGGGGTGTCTTGTTTCAGGGCTACCCTTTCACCAGTCTCAGAGGGCAGGAATCCGCCCAGCGGTTCAGGTTTTGAATCGCTGGATTTAGGGGTATTGAGTAGTGGTTCAACCGTTGGATCCTGTTCAGGGGATAACTCTGCTGGGGGTGGTTCATCGGGGTTCACCCAATCGGGATTCGGATCGACCGGGTCCAACTCATCGAGGGCAGGCTCGACAGGTTCTGGGCTTAGGTTGCGCTGAACTACCACTTCTCCCTCAAAAACCTGAATGATGGTTTGGCCGTCTTCGGTAACTTCGATGGTGTAAATGGTTCCCCTTACCCCTGCCACCGTGGAGGTGGAACAGCCGTTGAGGGGGCCGTTGACCAGCAGGGTACCGCGGTTAACTTGGGCACACTGCCCCACCACTAAACTAGAGTTATGGGCCAAACGCGCTACGGCCCCATTATTAAACTGCAGAGCCGTTCTGGCCGACTGAGTTCTGACCTGCTGGTTCTGTTGGGCTACGCTGCTGACCTGGGCAGTGCGGTTCTGAATGTAGACCTGGTTACTGTCTAAAATCTCTGTTACGGTAGCGCTCACAGATTGACCCTGGGCAGGGTGCCTCGGAACTGCTAGTAAACTAGTGCAGATCAGGGTTGTCCCCAAAATCTGTGTGAAACCTTTCCATCGAGTTTTCCGGGAAATTTTTTCCCTTAGTACAGCAGACGCCATCATACTTTTACCGAGCTACCTTGATGAAATCTATACAAAGGTAATACTCGATAATCAGCATGGATTGGGAAACTTTACCGTCAGATCACTCGCTAAAAATATCTGGCCGATCGGGGTCGTGAACTTGGCCGATGTGGGACAGGGCGGCAGCTACAGACTCTGGAGACTGGGCAATCCTGTCGAGCAGGTCGTAGGCATCCACAGGCTGCCCTGTCTGGGTCGCCAGGCGGTGGGCATAGTATCGAACTTGAGCCATGATGCGGGGCTCCGCCTGCCGCAGGTACATACACAGGCAAGCACGAGCTTGAGCCTCTGGATCGCGCCCTAGGAAATAGGCCAGGGCCGCCAGCAGACGCCCCTCATAGTCAGGTAACTGATCTGGACTGAAGGGCATAACGGCGGCAGCTCGAGGCGGTGTTTGTTTCTACAGCGTTGTCTATAGCATAGATGCTTGGGACTGAGCCCGAGCTTCTGGCATTTCGCCGGTAAAGCGGTCTAAAAACGTCAGGACCTCATCGTAGCTAAAATGCATTTGGGGAGTGTTGTTGACCACCAAAACCCAGTGCCCCTTGCGATAGACCAGATACCAACCAGCGGAACCTATCCTCCCCGGCGAGACGTCTTTAGCTGTTGTTGGTCGAATGAGGTGCTGCTGTCCCTCGGTTATACATTCAAACCCTAGGCGGGTAGCTTGCTCGAGCAGCTTTTGAGGGATTCCCTGCATCTCTCTGTCCCGGTTGCTGACGAATCTGCTTAGATCTGTGCTGGGCCTTCCCGGGGGAACTGGGTCAAAAAGGACCAGCTAAGCGGGGTAAAACCCTCGGCTAGCCAACCCAATGAGCAGCTCAACGCAGATTCAGACCAACGGAACCAATAGAAAACGACCTTGCTCTAGTAGGAGTTAACCAGTCTTTGTCAGGGTTCAGGAGGTTCTTAAGTGATCCTTCAGAATTGGCCCAACCTGAGCCCGCAGCCCTGCAGCCCCTGAGGCTGCAGCTAGGGGGAACTAGCGGGTACGTTGGAATTCTCTTTTTCAACTACCTTTTCTGTGATCAGTCGTGAGCCCTGCTTGCGGGTGAGGTAGTTAGCCCCCCACTGGGTCATCACCATGAGTTTGTTGTCAAACTCGATCAGGTAAAAGATGTGTACAAACAGCCACACAAACCAAGCCGGAAAGCCAGTCAGCTTTGTCCAGGGCAGGTTAACGACGGCGGCGTGGCGACCAATTACCGCCAGGCTGCCGGTATCTTTGTACTCAAAGGGAGGCAGCATTTCGTCCTTGAGGCGTTTTTGAATTAGACGGGCCACATACTTACCCTCCTGCATCGCCACCGGGGCAACCCCTGGCAGGGGGCGATCGCCCTGGTGGGCAAAGTGAGCCAGATCGCCTACCACAAAGATATTGGGATGCGTGGGCAAGCTCAGATCGTGGCTGACCATGACGCGACCTGAGCGATCGCGCTCAGCCCCAGTACTATCGGCCAGGATTCCCCCCATACCAGGGTCGCGAACTCCCGCAGCCCACAGCACTGTCCCAGCCTGGAGACAGGTCACCTCATCCCCCTGTTTGAGGGTGATCTGGTGGCCGGAAATGTCCGTAACCAGGGTGTTAGTCAACACCTGAACCCCCATCTTCTCCAGGTCAGTCTTCGCCCGGGCCGACAGTTCCGGCGGGAAGGGCGGCAGCACCCGATCCATCCCTTCCACTAGCAAAATGCGACTAGCCGTGGTGTCGATGTGGCGAAAATCGTTGCGCAGGGTGTGGTAAGCCAGCTCCGCTAAGGAGCCGGCTAGCTCCACTCCGGTGGGGCCACCGCCCACGATCACGAAGGTGAGCAGGGTTTGCTTCAGGGCGGGGTCGGAGGTGTTTTCTGCCTTCTCAAAGGCAGCAAAAATGCGCCGCCGCATTTCAAGGGCATCTTCGACGGTTTTAAGGCCGGGTGCCGTATCAGCCCAATCATCGCGGCCAAAGTAAAAGTGACTCATCCCCGTGGCAACAATTAGGGTGTCGTAGGGGATAACTCGCCCGTCATTGAGGCCAACGGATTGCCCCTCGGAATCAATCTCGGTCACTTCTCCCATCAGCACTCGGGTGTTCTTTTGGGCGCTCAGCACGCCGCGCAGGGGCGAGGCAATATCCCCCGGCGACAGACCGCCGGTCGCCACCTGGTAGAGCAGCGGCTGAAACAGATGAAAGTTGCGCTTATCAATTAACGTCACCTCGACCTCTGCTCGACCTAGCTGCTGGGCCGCATAGAGGCCACCAAAGCCGCCCCCGACAATGACAACCTGGTGCTTGCCGGGGGTAACCGGGGGGACCTCAAGGCGCGGGGATATTTCGTCTAGGGGTGACCTTTGGGTCTCAGCGGTCTGTTCGAGCGGACTTTGGACGGTCTGCATGACAATCTCAAATAAGCAGGTTGTTACTTTTTGTTATAGAACAAAACGTCCCCCGATACTGTGCGCTGTGCTATATCCCTACGGCAGGGCTAAGGTTAAATAAAATTAAGCAAAAAGGGTATGAAATTAAGGATGCTGAGCTGATACCCTTAAAGATCGCATTGTTGACGTCGCTGCTCTAAAAGACTCCATACCCCAGTTCCAGATCGACTGGGGAGGACTAGAATCGTGTTCAGTTTTAGGTTTGCCAAGGATCCTAGTGCCTTTGACCTCCAGCGCCCTAGGGTTGACCTCACCCAGTATCTGGGCTGACCAGCGAGGCGCTAGGGCAGAGGAGCAGCTAAGTACAGGGAGAAAAATCACTTATGGCGCTGATCGTACAGAAATATGGGGGCACCTCCGTGGGCACCGTGGAGCGCATTCAGGCGGTAGCCCAGCGGGTCAAGGCCACGGTAGAAGAGGGGCACGACGTTGTAGTGGTGGTTTCGGCCATGGGCAAAACCACGGATGGCCTGGTGAAGCTGGCCACCGACATTACTGACCAGCCCAGTCGTCGTGAGATGGACATGCTACTCTCGACTGGCGAACAGGTGTCCATCGCTTTGTTGACCATGGCCCTGCATGCACTGGGGCAAGAGGCGATTTCGCTGACCGGTGCCCAGGTGGGCATTGTGACTGAAGCCGAGCACACCCGAGCCCGCATTCTGAAGAT
>JBGSNT010000146.1:0-23798 GCA_041739575.1 Nodosilinea sp.
GATCGACCGGCGGGGCCGGTTCTGGGTTGGCCCGGGCAACCGGCGGCGTTACCCGGGTCACTGGTGGGGGGGCGATCGCGCCCCTGCGATCGGTCGCCTGGCCCGCCGTCGCCTGGCCCGCTAAGGTAGAGGGCAGCAGCCCCAGCAGCGTCACCTCCAGCCAGAGCCGAGGCTGGGTGGTATTTTTCACCTGCCCCTCGGCGCTCCGCAGATGTTGCTGGCCTAGCAGCACCACGATTGGATCGAGATCGCTGACCAGAGCTTGCATATCGGCCCAGGTGGGCGGCGTAATGGCCACCAAATCTTGGCGATCGCCCGCCGTCTTTGCAATCAGCAAGTCACGGTAAAACCCTGCCAGGTTTTGTAGCACAATCAGCGGCTCCCGGCCCCGATCCATCAGCCTGCGGGTCTGGTCGAGCACGGCGGTGCCGTCGTCGCTGAGAATCGCCTGCACCAGGGCCAGCAGATCGCGCTCGGGCACTGCCCCCACCAGATCCCACACGGCGTCGGCCCCAACGGGCGGCTCCAGCAGACTGAGCTGATCGAGCAAACTCTGGGCATCCCGCAGGCCCCCCTGGGAAACCTGGGCCACCAGCCGCAGAGCTTCGTCGTCAATGGCGATGTCTTCTTGGTCAGCGATTTTGCGTAAATGACCAATCATCGGCTCGAGGGGAATGCGCCGATAGTCAAACCGCTGGCAGCGCGAGATAATCGTCGGCAGCACCCGCTGGGGGTCAGTGGTGGCCAAAATAAACACCACATTGCTGGGCGGCTCCTCCAGGGTCTTCAGCAGCGCATTAAACGCCGCCGTACTGAGCATGTGACATTCGTCAATGACGTAGACCTTATAGCGGCACTGCACCGGGGCAAACTGGGCCCGCTCGATCAGCTCGCGAATGTTGTCGACGCCGGTATTGCTGGCGGCGTCAATTTCGATAAAGTCCAGGGCCGAACCGTTGGTAATAGATCGGCAGGTTTCGCAGGTGCCGCAGGGATCTGGGGTGGGGTGATCCTGGGCCATGCAGTTGAGCGATTTGGCCAAAATACGGGCGCTGGAGGTTTTGCCCGTGCCCCGAGGGCCACAGAAGAGATAGGCCGGGGCAATCCGCTGCTGGTTGAGGGCGCTGGTCAGGGTGGTGGCGATCGCATCTTGCCCCACCAGAGCGCCAAAGGTCTGGGGGCGATACTTATGGTGCAAGGGTTCGTAGGCCATAGCACTAAGATACCCTGCCCGCCGACCCGATGGATTCAGCGGCGGCGTCTGGGCATCAGATAGCCGACTGCCAGTGTTCTGGAAAGTCAATGATCAGCGTCTCCATCTCAGAGAAGGAGCCGAGGGCAGCTTTTCCTCGCCCCTGACGCACCCGGGCCTGGGTTTTTTGGACCAGGGCTTTCACCTGGCTAACCGCCGCCGAAATATCCTGCCGTTGCTGGCGATCGCCCGAAGAGCCTGGGGAGGAAATGGGCAGGCAGACCATCCTGGAAGAGCCCCTGCGATTGCTGCCGGGAAAGTAGCCTTGAAAGTAGGCCAGGGCCAGCCGCCGAAACAAAATTTTCAGGTGGTCGGGGAGGTCCTGTTCCACCTGAGCGGGCTTGGTAGTTAGATCTACCAGCTGCCCCATAGCGGAGGTAATCAGCCGATTATCTGGGCCACTAGTGGGGTAAATATCCTTAAGATCTAACCAACAGGCCTCAAAAGCTTCTAATTCTCGTAGCATCATGGGATTAACTTCAATATAGTAGGACCCTGCTTCTCGAAGACACCGCCTACCCATGAGCCCATTAGCGTCCAGGAAGGACGAGGTGATCTTAATAAGTTCAGAATGCCCCCTTATCTCCCTAAACAACGCACCAGTTCACCCCCAATTGACAAGGATTTTCTAGCGTAAATGGCCATCATCGAACGAATTTACACCGACGGAGCCTGCTCCGGGAACCCTGGCCCCGGCGGCTGGGGCACTGTCCTCTATCTCGCTGATGGCGGGGTGCATGAAATGGGGGGAGGCGAGGCCCAAACCACCAACAATCGCATGGAAATGCAGGCGGCGATCGCCGGTCTAGCCCTGCTGCGCGACAGTGGTCAAACCGCAGCCCTCACCCTCCACACCGACAGCGAGTACGTGCTGAAGGGCATTACCCAGTGGATTGCCGGATGGAAGCGGCGGGGCTGGGTAAACTCTGCTAAAAAGCCCGTGCTCAACCGCGATCTGTGGGAGGTGTTAGATGGGTTGACCACTGAGGTCAACCAAGCCCTCGATCGCCCCCTTCAGTGGGTGTACGTGCGGGGCCATTCCGGCGACCCCGGCAATGAACGCTGCGATACCATTGCCCGCGCCTATGCCGCCCATCGCGCCATTGCCCTAACTACCGCCAAAGATCTATAACTCTGCCGCACCGAGCTCGACCAGGGTACCGAGTATCGATCCTCGGATCGATACTATGGGGACAATGTCCAATTACATTGCCCCCATAGCTCTCAAGGTTTTGGCCTGTCTTTTGGCCTAAATTCTCCACTGCAATATATATAGAGTGCCGTCTCCAGCGAGGAATATCGTGCTGCTGTCTAAAGGGTTTGAAATCGAGATGTATACCGGCACCCCGGCGGGGGAGATCGTCGGTCTCTCCGACCGCATTGTGGCCAACCTCAACGGCTTCGTGCGCGAGCCCGACAGCCGCAACGTTGAGTACACCACCCCGCCGCTGTGTCAGTACGAGAAATTGCTGTGCGAGCTAGTGAGGCCCCGCCACGAGCTACGTAAGTATCTCAATGGCCTGGGCAACTA
This sequence comes from Nodosilinea sp., assembly GCA_041739575.1. GTDB lineage: Bacteria > Cyanobacteriota > Cyanobacteriia > Phormidesmidales > Phormidesmidaceae > Nodosilinea. The sequence continues at coordinate 2,784 of JBGSNT010000146.1, forward strand.
CACCCTGATACCCGGCAGCACCCTGGCCCTGGGCAATACCGATCGCTTCTACCGCTCTGACCCCAGCAACCCCTACCACGCCTACATCGAGCAGACCTACGGCACCACCGTGGTGACCGCCAGTGTCCACATCAATATCGGCATTTCCGATCCAGAAACCCTCATGCGGGCCTGCCGCCTGGTCCGGGTTGAAGCGCCCCTCTACCTTGCCCTGACGGCCTCGTCGCCCTTTTTGGGCGGGCAGGTCACCGGCTCCCACTCCAGCCGCTGGCAGGTATTCCCCAAAACCCCCACCCACGTCCCCCTCTTCACCAGCCACGCCCACCACATTCAGTGGATGGAGGAACAGCTGGCCGCTGGCACTATGCAAAACGTACGCCATCTGTGGTCGTCGGTCAGACCCAACGGCGATCGCCGCCCCTACAACCTCAATCGTCTGGAGTTACGCATCTGTGACCTGATCAGCGACCCGGTAGCCCTGCTGGCCGTGGCGGCCCTGCTGGAAGCTCGGCTCATTCAGCTGATTCAAAATCCCGACCTGGATCCCCTCAAGCTGAGCCAGTTCCCCGCCGCCCACCGCAACGACGCCCTGGTCGCCCTCAGCGACGCCAACGAGGTCGCCGCCGCCAAGCACAGTCTCGACGCCGAACTCCACCACTGGCAGGACAATCGTCCGATCTTAGCAAAAGAATGGATCCAAAAGCTCTATGATGAATTGTGGCCGATCGCGAAAGCCAACGGCATCAGCTGCTTCCTGAGCCCGGTAAAGAAGATTTTGCGGGAGGGCAACGAAGCCCAGCGCTGGCTGCGCCAGCACGAAGCGGGTCAATCGGTGCAGCAGGTGGTCCAAAGCGCGATCGCCGACGTTGCCGCCCACGAAGGTCTACTGGCCCGCGATCTGTGCGAACCTTGCGCCGCCTAGACCAAAATCAGGTGAGAAATTCCCCCTGGAAGCCCCCAACCAAGTAAACCTTTACTTATACCGGCAATAAGGAAAGCTTTTATAAGTAGAAGCCGATCCCTCCCTGTTCCCGCTTCTTTGGGGCCTGAGTAAAACTATGGAGAGAAGTATTAAAAAAATCTATATCCCCTAGACATTTCCGACTTTGTTCTTATTTATCTTTACGCCTTCTCTCTGGCCTGCCGTTTTAGTTGCCCTTGCCATGCCCGCCATTGTTCTGGTCAATCCCCAAATCCCCCCAAATACAGGGAATATAGCCCGCACCTGTGCCGCCACCGCCACCCCTCTACACCTGGTCGGCCCGCTGGGATTTGACCTCAGCGATCGCGCCCTGAAGCGCGCTGGCCTCGACTATTGGCCCCAGGTCAACCTCACCCTCCACCCCAACTGGGACACTTTTTTAGCTCAGCAGCGCCAATCCGGGGGGCGCACCATCGGCTTTAGTACCTCGGGGCGATGTAGCTATACCGATCTCACCTACCGTCCAGACGACTGGCTCCTATTTGGTAGCGAAACTGAGGGTCTGCCCAAACCCGTCCTCGCCGCCTGTGATCAAACCGCCTACATCCCCATGGATCGCAGCATTGTCCGCAGCTTAAACCTCTCAGTTAGCGCAGCCATCGGTCTATTTGAAGCCCTGCGTCAGCTAGGGATTATCCACCAGTAAAACTTCTTGGGCCTCAGAGGCCAGCACTGGCAAAGCTCCCTTCCCAAGACACCTCAACCATCTATCCCCATTGATTTCAGGGTCAGCCTGCTGCCCTGCCCTGCCCTGTCCCTACACCTAAATCATCAGCAGTTGATAGCGATGGAGTAATGGGCCAAGAATTCACCCGAGCCTTACCCCTGTTCTGATTTGGGCTAAGCGGCAGCCCCAAATGGCCGTATCCGCACCGGTAACCCAGGCACAGAAGGAGCGCAGCAGCATGCCAAAGGTCGTTATTTCGAAATAGCCGTTTCCGAGGATACCAAATTCAGGTCGTGCCGATAAGAAATTCATATAACCTGCCCTAGAGCCCATGTTTCAGGACATTACCCCCCTCAGCGGCACCGATTTAAACCCCATTCCTCAAACCTCGATCAGGCTGATTTATAAAGGCTTTGATGCATTTGCACCAGCCCCTACTGGCCCAGCGAACAGACGTGGGTAGCAATGACTAGTCCCTTGTCACCTCTCCAGCTCTACGCTTGCCAAATATTTTTATTTGGGGTTAAACGTTTATGTTGCGCTTTAAAAATTCCCGATCAAGAACCCAAGGTTCAGGGAAGTAATGAGAAGGCCTAGGTATTGCTTTCCGTGTTAACTCATGTAAACTTGCTTAGGTTGCTGAAGCGAGGTATTGTTACCTAGCCAAGGCGTAATTCTGTCGATCCGTTGTTGTTCTGTAGCTGACATCCGATACCTGGCCTTTCACTAGTCTCGGCTTCCTTCCCTTGGTGGCATTTGAGGCGGTGGTTCTTGGTTTACATCAGATTGTTAAGCGCTGGTTTACAGGAGGTCGTTCCTTGAAACGCGTAGTTCCCAAAGAGTCTCAGTTCGATGCCCAAGGCTTCAGTGCGAGAGATTCTCAGCCTGAGGTTTCCGGGGGTCATCGTCGGGTTCAAACGTCAGCAGCCATGCTGGGTTTGGCTTTGTCGTTTGGAGCTTCGGCTCCTCTGCTCACCGAACCTGAGATCGCTCTAGCTGCCGATGGCTCAAATTTAACGGTTCTGCCGATTACCGGTCAGAAGACTGCCCAGGAACCGAAGATCGCTTCCACCAGGATGGTGGGCTCATCGGAGTACCACACGGTAGAACCTGGGGAAAGTCTCTGGAAAATTGCCGCCCACCACAGCACTGATATTCAAGCTATCAAGGATGCCAACGGCATCGCATCCGATGAGATTTTACGGGTAGGACAGGTCATTCGCGTTCCTGCCGTCGGGATGGCAGGTTTGGCCAACACCTCTGAGAGTGGTCGTTTGGCTCTGAAGACAGGTATAGCCGGGGGTGTTGGGGGCGATATGCTGACCGCCGATGCTGATTCCCTTGCCGCCGGTGTTCCCTTGGTGGACGATCTGGAAAAGGTTTGGGAGCTGGAGGCATCCCTCACCGATGAGGAAACCTTCACCGATGAGCAGTTCGCTGACGAACAGCTAGACGAAGAGCAGATCTCCCATACTTTGGTTGCATCGGCCGCTGCGGAACAGTCTGCCCAGGACGAGCTTGCTCAAGTCGCTACTTTACCCGTCAACAGCGCCCAACCAAACGCAGTCCAGCCGACGGCTGAACAGGCTAGTGCGGACATCGCCATGGCTAACAGCCAGCCGGTAGCCCCTGCTACAGCTGAGTCAAATGGGGAGTACACCCCGGTAGCCAGTTTACCCCTGTTCAGCGAGGGTGAGCGTCCGGTTGAGGAGGCGGCCCAATCTTCACCCAGTGAAGCGCTCAGCACGAATGGGCCTAAAAAAGACCTGGTCGCAGTTCTTCCTCCCCGTGCCGAGATCCGTCAGCCCCAGACCGACCCCACGACCCTGCGCTCCTACCGAGTTAAGCCTGGGGATACCCTTTGGTCGATTGCTTCCCGCAATGGCCTGACCTTGGATGAACTGCTTAGCCACAACCGCGAAGTAAATCGTCCCACTACGTTGGCAGTTGGAGACAGCATCAACTTGCCTGGCACCTCAACCGAACTAGCTTCGGCAGATGTCAGTGAATCCGTAGCTATGACTACTTCGGATGCAGTGCCTGCTCGCACTCGTGAGCAGGTCATAAGCGACCATTTGGCCCGCATCCGGGAATCCAATAGCAACCTCATTGACCGCGATGAACTCAACGCCCGCATTCGGGAAGCTCGCCAAGAGCTAGAGCGCAGCCGTACTGAAACCTCCGGTAGCACTGTTTCCCTGGAATATCATTCCCCTGAGCCCGTAGCCGTTTCTCCTGCCGGTGGAGAAGGCAATGAGTTAGCCAATCAGGTTTCCCCGAGTGTAAGGTCAGCTACTCAAACTGAGGCCGCCCAGTGGACAGTTACCGATGTGGCCCAGGCAGCCCCTCAACAGGTAGCGGTTATTACTTCCGAGGCGGAAACTGCCATCGACTCACCTGAGTCGACCAATGCAGTGGCTGCCCCTAACCAGCTATTGGCGGCAGCTCCTCTGGGTGCCGATGCTTACAGTATTTCCCCAAGCCTGCCGGTGGGCCAGACGGTGTCTCCCAACATGCCGATGATGCCTGGCGCTAGTGAGTTCTTGCCCGAAGCACCAGCCCTGTCCAACGGCTATATTTGGCCCGCTCGGGGCACCCTCACCTCTGGCTATGGCTGGCGTTGGGGTCGGATGCACCGGGGTGTTGACATTGCTGCACCCGTTGGTACGCCCGTCGTAGCGGCGGCCGATGGGGTTGTGGTTCGCTCAGGATGGAACTCTGGCGGCTACGGCAACCTGGTAGATATTCGCCACGCCGATGGCAGCATGACACGTTATGGTCACAACAGCCGCCTGTTAGTGCGAGAAGGTCAGCAGGTCCGTCAGGGCCAGCAGATTGCTGATATGGGCAGCACCGGCTATAGTACTGGTCCCCACGTGCACTTTGAAGTGCACTTGCCCAACAGTGGTACCGTGAATCCAATGGCCTATTTACCCGATCGCTAGGGTCATGGGCTAGGGCTTTAACGGCGGTCTGTCTCAAGACAGACCGCCGTTAGTTTTTTATTGGAGTATTCGCCAGGCCAGCGGCGGATTGGCTCACCGGGGCCCTCAGTTTCCCTTAGCCTGTCTTGGTATATTGACTATTGTGTGATAGATTTATTAACCGTTGGCAGATTATGATCCGCCGATTTTGCCTTACCAAAGGCATCTATGGCTCAGTAGCTCAGTGGTAGAGCAGGGGACTCATAAGCCCTTGGTCGCGTGTTCAAATCACGCCTGAGCCATTTTTGACCAACTCCATACCCCAGGCTTCTTTATAGCTCAGGTACTATGATGGTATGACCTGCTATAGTAGCGCCGTGAGGAAGTATGGTCTCGACTGATTTGAGGGAAGGCTGTTTGCGGGTAGGGCAGATGGCTCCTGACTTTAGCGCCACTGCCGTTGTCGATCAGACCTTTAAGGTCATCAAGCTATCTGACTATCGGGGAAGGCACGTGGTGCTGTTCTTTTATCCCCTCGACTTTACCTTTGTCTGTCCCACAGAAATTGCTGCCTTTAGCGATCGCCATAGCGAGTTTAAAGCTCTCAATGCCGAAATTTTGGGCATTTCCGTGGACAGCGAGTTTGCCCACCTGGCCTGGATTCAAACTGAGCGGAAAATGGGGGGCGTGGGCGACATCAACTATCCCCTGGTGTCTGACATCAAAAAAGACATTAGCGCCGCCTACAACGTCCTCGATACCGAGAGTGGAGTAGCCCTACGGGGGCTGTTCATCATCGATTGCGATGGGGTGTTGCAGCATGCCACCATTAACAACCTCGCCTTTGGCCGCAACGTGGACGAAACCCTGCGGGTCTTGCAGGCTATTCAGCATGTTCAGGCCCACCCCGACGAGGTGTGCCCAGTCGACTGGCAGCCCGGTGGCAAAACCATGAACCCTGATCCAGTCAAGGCCAAAGAATTTTTTGCTGAGGTTTAGCCCACAGCCAAACAGAGGTATGCGCGGCTCGTTTTCTACCCATGCCATGACGCTGACCCCGTCGTTATCTACAGTCCCTTCCTTCTGGCGCTACGTCCTACCCGTGCCACCACTCCTAGCCCTGCCCCTAGGCCAGATTCCCCCTGACTTTGCCCTGTGGGATGTCACTAACCAGCGGACGGTGCGCTTAGCCAACGGACGGGGTAAACAGCCCATTGTGCTAATCTTTTGCCGGATTTTAGCCGAGCTATCCTACAGTCCCCAGCGCTATGCCTATCTAGGGGCGCTAAATCAGGCCTACGCCCAGTTCCGCAATGCTGGGGCTGAGGTGCTACTGATCGGCCATACAACCCAACGGCAGGGTCAGGCCCTCATCGATGACTTGGAACTGACCTTGCCCCTGCTGAGCGATGAAACCGGGACTACCTTTGCGGCCTATCACACTGGTCAGGCACTGGGGGCGCCGCTGCCAGCGCAGTTCGTGCTGGATGCCCAGGGACGGTTGCGCTACAGTCACCTCTTTTCCCTACTCCACAATCACGCGGAGATTTCCCAGTTGCTAGCGGTAATTGAGGGGCTGTAGTTGAGCTCGGGCACCGAGGGAATGGAATGGTAGCCTAATCGGCTGACCATGGGGCCTCGATCGCCGCTACTTCACGCTCAAAGATACTGCACATGTCGTCTAGCATCGTGATTTCAAACATGCCCTTGACCTCGGCACAGACCGCGCAGAGTCGTAGAGAACCCTTTACTTTGTAAACTTCGCGCATGCCGACCACCAGGGAGGCAACCCCGCTGCTGTCCATAAATTCGACCTAGCCCAAGTTGGCCACGACATGGTGCTTGCCTTGCTGAATCAAGGTCTTGAGCTGCTGCCTAAACTGCGGTGTAGTCATGGCATTGAGGCGGCGGGGAGGTTCTATCACCAGACCCTCTGTGCCATCGGTTGCTGTGACGGTTGTTTGCGCCACCAGAACCAGGGTTAAGGGATTCGCGCTGAAATAAGATAGCGGCTACACGAGCTAATCCATCCTGGATTCCCGCCTTCGCGGGAATGACGCCGGAACTTTAGGACAATTCTGGAAACGAAAATACCCGAGAATTTTGATTCCTCTCAAGGGCGCAGGGCCCGTGCCCCTACATGGGGGTATCTTCTTTCTCAGAAATTACCTTATTTGTTTGCAGATCCCTAATCGATCTGGCGATAGCTACGATTAGCTCTTCACCAACGTAGACGACAATGGGCTGAGGGTCTGGCCGGTGGCGATCCGGGGCAAACGATGCTTGAATCCGCACAGAATTTCCCAGGAAATGGTGTTGGCCATGGCCGCCCAGTCATCGGGGGTAATGCAGTGGTGGCCATCCTGTCCCAGCAGGGTGACTACACTGCCCTCCTGCAGGTTGGGAATGGAGGTGACGTCGATCATCAGTTGATCCATAGTGATGGCGCCAACTTGCTGGGCCAGTTGGCCATTGACCAACACCTGCAGTCGGCTCGAGAGGGATCTGGGCACCCCATCGGCATAGCCAATACCAACCACTGCCAGGCGGATGGGGCGATCGCACACGTACTGATGGCCATAGCTAATGCCCGTGCCCGCCGGCACATCTTTGATGTGCGTAATGCGGGCTTTGACCTGCATGACCGGCTGTAGATCGACCCGGTTCTGCAAATGGGGAGCGGGATAGAGGCCATAGAGGCCGAGACCCACCCGCACCAGATCGTAGTGCAGGGCCGAGTCAGCCAGGGTAGCGGCGGTGTTAGCCAGGTGCAGCCGAGGGGGCAGCAGATGCTGTCGTCGTAGGTCCTCGACGGCGGTGGCAAAGCGCTGGTGCTGCAGTTGCATAATGGCCGGATCGGGGCTGTCGGCGGTGGCCAGGTGCGAGTAGAGACTGTCAGTTTTGAGGTGGGGTAGCTGACGCACAAACCGGGCGAAGTCAACCGCCTCAACCCAGGGAAAACCTAGGCGGGCCATGCCGGTGTCGATTTTGAGGTTGACCCCCACCGGACGAACGGCGGCTAGCTTGGCCAGGGTGTCGGAGAACACCAGGGCCTGCTTGGGGTTCACCAGGGTGGGCTGCAGCCGCCAGTGAGCGATCGCCTGCATTTCTTCGGTACTATTCACCGCCCCCATTACCAGGATCGGGGCCTGAATGCCCGCCGTCCGCAGCTCAATACCCTCAGGTACCGTTGCCACCCCCAGCCAGGCGGCTCCAGACTGCAACGCTGTCTGGGCAACGGTTACAGCACCGTGACCGTAGGCATCTGCCTTAACCACCGCCATCAGCTGAGTAGAGGGGGGCAGGAGAGCTCTAAACTGCTGTACATTGTGCCGCAGTGCGGCTAGATCGATCTCTACCCAGGCCCGACAGCAGCGCATCGGTTCTAGACCTGGGGTCTGATCCCAACTGAGCATCGTTCTTCCTCCTCCTTCACCGGGCTAGCCCTGAGGGCTAGCGACCTATCATAGCGCCAGATTTCCCCAGTACCGATGGCGGCGGCCAAAGGATCCTCTGGCTTTGCGGCTAAAGCTGGGTTGCAGGCCTCAGATGACTGGGGGCACTGGCCGTCAACGGAACGGCCCCTGGGGCCAGAAAACCAGCCCTGAAAATCCCCCTTAGGGCAGTGTAGCAGGGGCAAAAAGCCTCAATTTAGCTGGTGTGCTACCATCGAACCAATATTCTTTAGCCAATCAACCTTAGGAATGGGTAAGGTTCTGGTGCTCAATGCCTCCTACGAACCGCTCAACATTACGAGCTGGCGTCGGGCGGTTGTTTTGATTATCAAGGGTAAGGCTGAGCGAGTTGAGCACAACGGCAAGTTTGTCTACGCCGACTTTCCCCTGCCTACGGTGATCCGGCTGCGCCATTACGTGCGAGTTCCCTACAAGGATATTCCCCTGACTCGCCGCAACCTGCTGCAACGGGATAACCACACCTGCCAATACTGCGGCTACAGCGGGGACGGGCTGACCCTCGACCACGTCCTGCCGCGATCGCGGGGGGGCGGCGACAGCTGGGAAAACATGGTCACAGCCTGCGTGCGCTGCAATGTGAAAAAAGGCAACCGCACCCCCCGCGAGGCCAACATGCCGCTCTCTAGCCAGCCCCGCAAGCCCCACAGCAGCCTGTACTTTGAGGTCACCCGGCAAATTCACAGCGGTGTGCACCAGGAGTGGAAAAAGTACGTAATCGGCATTTCCTAAAGTCTCTACCCCGGTTGGTATATTTTTTCAACGGTTCGGTGCCAATTTGCAATAATGAGAATAGAGCACCACCTTTCTAGTTGGCATCCACCCGGTCAATAGCAGGGTATTGCAGGGCTGGGATGGTTGAACTGAGTGGTCAGTTTCTGTGGGGAGTTGCCACCTTTATCACCCCTGAGAAGCCTTCTCGCTCAGCAGGTTAAGCACGCGGTCGCAGACAGGGAATACCATGATGACGTTTAACTCAGACTCTGAGGCCCCGGAAGTAACCCTGACCAGCGGTAACGGTATGGTGTCTGTGGTACCGCGTCCGGCAGTGGACAGCGACACGGAAGACCCCATCAAGGCCGTGGGCCACCTGCTGGAGGTCCATCGGGGCGAGCGGCAGTTGATTCTGCTGCAAGATTTTCCCGACCCCGATGCGCTGTCCTCAGCCTGGGCCTACAAGCTGATTGCTGCCACCCACAAAATTGAGTGCGACATTGTCTATGCCGGCACCCTCAGCCACCAGGAAAACATCGCCCTGGTGCGGCTGACCGGATTGCCGGCCCGGCGCTGGGTGGCAGCCACCGATGACCCCAAATTGGCCAACTACCAGGGGCTAGTGCTGGTCGACAACCAGGGCACAACCAGCCAGCTCTACGAGCATCTGCGCGAGGTGGGGCTACCGCTGGTGTTGGTCATTGACCACCACGCCCCCCAGACCAAACTCGATGCCGAGTACATCGATTTGCGGCCCCATATTCGAGCTACCGCCACAATTTTGACCCAGTACCTCCAGCAGGGGCTGCTCGACCTCGATCGCAACAACAGCAAGCACAGCAAGTGTGCTACCGCCCTCATGCATGGTCTACGGGCCGACACCAACCAGCTCATGCATGCCGGGGCCAGCGATTTCATGGCGGCGGCCTATCTGAGCCAGTTCTACGATGCTCAGCTCCTCAGCGCCGTGCTGCAGGCCTCACGGTCTAAACGGGTGATGGATGTGATCGAGCGATCGCTGCGCAACCGCAAAGTGCGCAACAACGTCTCCATCGCTGGGGTCGGCTATCTGCGCTACGACGATCGCGACGCCATTCCCCAGGCGGCAGATTTTCTCGTCACCGAAGACAACGTGCACACCGCCGTGGTCTACGGCATTGTCCACGATGAGGACGAAGAGCGTGAGGTGGTGATTGGCTCCCTGCGCACCAGCAAAATCACCCTCGACCCCGACGAGTTTATCAAAGAGGCCTTTGGCCAAGACAGCGAGGGCCGCTTCTTTGGCGGTGGCCGATCGATGGCGGGAGGCTTTGAAATTCCGGTGGGCTTTTTGTCGGGCTTCTACGAAAACTCTGAGTACAACCGGCTCAAGTGGGAGGTGTTCGACACCCAAATTAAGCAAAAACTCTGGCGGCTGGTCAACCCTGAGGAAGGCATGATCAATACCGATTAGCAGGCGGGCCTGGGTTAAATGACTATTGCCCCAGGCAGACCCCCTAGACAGGGAGAAGGGAGCTGGAACGTCGGGGAACGGCCTGGTCGCTCCACTTTCACCCAGCAGTGCTAAGGGATCTGCGGGTTAATGGTGTAGCAGGTAGCCAGGTTTTCTCCCGCAGGGAGACGCAACGCTATCGCGATAGCGTTGCGGAGCAAAACAACTTCGCTCCTCCTTCAGTGATCGAGGACTGAGCGAAGTCGTTATCTGGCGTCTCCCGCAGGGAGAAAGTCCGATCAGCGGGTATCTTATTTTCCTGCGAATCCCTAAGGCCTAGTCATCGCCGTCGTCAAAGTTCAGAAACGAGCCGGAAATGGTATGTTCTAGCTCCATACGCTGCTCCATCTGGCGCAGGAAGTAGCCGGTCATCATGGCTGAGGCCAGCAGACCGGCTAAATTTTCGCGATCGGTGGTGACTTGAACGTTAAAGCCATCGCTGGGTAAAACACCCACCAAGCCCTGAACGTTGTGGGCAATAATTTGCTTGATTTCGCCGCTGACCGACTGCGCCACCCGAGTCAACACCTCCGGCGACTGGTGCTGGAGATATTTCAATAACTCATTGGTGTGGTCCGTGTTGGTGGACATACCAATGAATTCAGCGTCTTCAGGGTTAAATACCATAGAATCTCAGAGACCTCTGGTCACAACATAGGCGACGGTGGGCAACAGCCAGCGTAGGGCTGTGTAGATCCACTGTAACAAAAGGCAACCCCTAGCCAACCTATGCCTATCAGTATTCCCGATGATAGCGTAACGAATCATGAATGTCGGCTAGGAGGCAGCATCCACCTCCGGTGTAAGTTCCAGCGAGTCGTCTTCAGGCCCCGACGGGGCTGAGGTTGAGCCCTTGGGACGCAGTTGGGGCAGCTGGTCAATTTCAAAGTGTTGGTAAAACTTTTCGGTCACCTGCACCAGGGACGATCGCCCCTCCGCCTGCCGCCGTTTGCGCACAAAGCCTTGGCCGACTAACTCTTGCACATGCTGGTAGGCACCAGAGCCGCGCAGATCGACCAGGTCGGTTTGGCTGATCGGCCCCTTCAGGGCGATCGCCGCCAGGGTCCGCAGGGCCCCTACCCCCAGATCGATGGGAATCAGCAGGTCCACCAGAAACCGGTAGCGCTCCTTGAGCTGTAGGCAATATCCGTCGATGGTTTCAACGATTTCCAGGGCGCCGTCGCGGTGGGCGTATTCATCCATGAGCTCGATCAGCCCCTCTTCGATATCGTCGCGATCGCAGCGGGCGAGCTCGGCCAATTTGCCAATATCCAGGGGCTGACCCTTCAGGTATAAAATTGCCTCAATGGTGGTGGCCAGACCAGACATAACCATTGCTACCGTTAAACAGTTCCCAGCCTAGCGCTGATTGCCCTAAACGGCGGAAATTATAGCGATGGCCATGCCGTTTGGACAGGAGTCATACCGAGTCCGAGTCCAATACTCCCGTTTCAAAAACAGGCGGATCTGTAGTGGCAAACGGCGTTTGCCCTGACCAATCGGGGGGAACCCAATAGGATTTCGGATCCCGGCCACCGACAAAAACTGGGATGGCGCCATGGCCCATGGCCAGCACTTCAGACCCAGCACTTCAGACAATCAAGCAGATAGCAGAATGTCCTAACCGATCTGCACTGGCTATGGGGGCTGAATCGACCCTAGAAAAATTCAGAAGTAGGTTGGATTTGCCCCCCTACAGCCGCCTCAGCACCTGGGGCAGCAGATCGCCCGGCAGTTGCGACAGCGCCGTCTGCTGCCCCGGGATACCAAAGATTTCAAAATTGAGGTGGATGTTGTAGACCAGGGCGGTGATCAACAGGTCGAGCTGCTGAGGGCGATCGCGCCAGCCCTGGTAGGCCCGCAGATAGTGGCGCAGGGCCGCCGCCAGGTGATCCTGGCGGGCCTCGGCCTGGGCCTCGGGCAGGGCCTGGGCCAGCTGGTCGTGGACTACCCCGGCGCTGTGACAAGTGGCCCATAGGTCAAACCCCAGGACCGCAGCCGGGGAAGACGTCAGGACAATTTCAGCCGCGTTCATGGCGGTTTCGTAGGCGGCAGCGGCCTGCTGCAGGGTGACCAGGCGCCGATCGCCCTGCACCGCTGGCTGCTGAGCCAGATCCCAGTAGGTGGTACCGAGATTGTTGGCGGTGGCGGCACAGCCCGCCGGGGCAGCGGCGACCGTGCGGTAGGTGAGGGCGGTCTGGTAGGCAGCGATCGCCCGTTCGAGCAGGAACACCGGCTGCTGGTGCTGGGCCAGGCTCCAGTAGGCAATGCCCAAGTTGTTCTGGATCATGGCGTAGTCTAGGGGCGCAGCCTGGGCAGTTTGGTAACGCAGGGCTTCGGTGTAAGCGACAATTGCCTGGGATAAATGGTGCTGGGGGCCCTTGTCCCCTGGGACAGCTTCATCTCCCTGCTGGGCTAGCCGCCAGTGAATGGCCCCTAAGCTATTTTGCCCATTGGCGTAGTCAACGGGCGATCGCTCCGCCGGGGTATGCTCTAACCCGTGCCGATAGGCCTCCACGGCTTTCTCTAGACAGAAGGTCGGCCGGTCCAAGTTCGCCAGCAACCCATAGACCGTGGCCAGGTTGCCGTAGATCCGCCCCAGGGTATCGGCGGGGATAGCTTCCTGCCCCCCCTGGAGGGCCTTTTCGTAGGTGGTAACACTGCGCCACAGCCAGGGGGCCGGGTCGGCGGTACCGGCTTGCTGCCCCTGGAGCCAGTGGAGACTGGCCAGGTCGTTGAGGGCATCGCACCAGTCAGGGGTCCCCTCAGGCAGCCCAGCCACGGCCTGGTCGTAGGCTGCGGTCACAAATTCCAGCCCCCCCGGCGCTGGCTCCCCAATCGTCACGCGATCGCGGCCCAGCTGTCCCAGGGTGAGATAGGCCCGCGCCAGGGTTAATGGACCTGCCTGCTGCTCCACCAGGCTCTGGGTGTAGCGCCATAGGCTCACCAGTTCGGCATCCTGGGCCAGGTCGGCAGGCAATTGTAGGGCGGCGGTGGCGGCAGCCGATTTAGGGCTGGGGGAGGGCTGGGGGCTCGGGGTCGGGATGGACGGGGATTCCGCCGGGGCTGAGGGGGGATCTGGCGAGAGGGGAGTCACCTCGGCTGGCTGTAGCGCCGCTAGGGCCGCTGCCGTCGTGGCGGGCACCGGCGGCATGACAACGCTGGAAAACACCCCCCCGTCCAGCCCGCCGTAGCCCTGGCCTGAGGCGGCGGCAGCGTAGCCCTGGTCTAGCAGGGTGGACAGGGCGAGCAAAGGCGCAGCCCCGTTGCGCTCCTTTGGCCCTGGCCCGTTTGGTGCTGGGGCATCTGGTGCTGGCCCCGCTAGTTCTGAGATATCTGGTGCTGGGGGATTTGGCCCTGGCCCCCCTGGCGCTGTGGCGGGGGCCGGGGCAGCAGGCTGCTCAAAGGTGGAGAGATCGTCTCGCAGGACCCGCCAGAGGTCGGGGCGGTTACCGGCGGGGCTAGGTTTGACGGGGGACAGGGGAGCTGACGTGGAGACCAGGGAGCCAGGCTGCAGGCTGGGTTCGCCCATAAACTCAAACAGTCCACTGCGCGATCGCCAAAATCCCGGCACCGACTGACGAATTTTGCCCAACCAGGGGCGTGACACCCACACCACCAGACGACAGTCGAGCTGGGTCAGCAGGGCATCGACCCGCACTAGGGAGGCCAAAAAGCGATTTTGCACCGTGGGCGACTGACGGGTAAGCTGGTCAATTCCCACAATTTGAAAGATGGGTAGGGTCGGTAAACGCCCCTGCTGCCGGCGCTGCTGCTTTAGCCACAGCAACACCTCCCGCACCAGATCGGGGCGATCGCCGTCCAAGGTCAGCGTCACCAGGGTCAGCTGCCGCACCCGCACCTCTGGGGCGACGGGCACGGTCTCCGGCAGGGGGCTAAAGTTTGTCTCTAGGCGCTGGGCCACCTGCCTTTGCAGGGCCACGTCGTCGCACACCGCCACCAGCAACTGCCGCCGCAGCTTCAGTTGTAGGGCCAGGCGCAGCTCCTGGTAGACTTCCTGGTTATGGCCCAGGTAGGTTTGAGAATTCAGAGACACAGCAGCGGTAACGGTGGGTAAGATGCAGGCGTTGTGCCACAGGGTGCTTGCCGAGCCAAGGGTGTGATCGCCTCCTTCCATTACACTTCACCGCGAGGCCAATGGTTTCAGGACAACAGAATCATTTCAGCCCCATGACCGATCGCTCGTCCCCACGGCCCGCCATGACAGCCCTAGAATTGCACATTCTAGAGCAGCTCCAGACCGCTGGCGGTCTGTGCCCCGCCCTGACAGCGCTGCCCCTAGCGATCAAGGCCTCGCTGCGGCAGCAGACCCAGACCTGCCAGAGCCTGCGCGATCGCGGCTGGCTAGACTATGACCTCGACATCACCCAGTTTGGCCTCACCCTGGCGGGCAAAACCCTGCTGGGTCTCGATACCTCGGTGTGGCCCGTCACCCCCGACGAGCGGCTGATTCTGCGGTCGAGCCTGGGGGGACGAATTGGCCCCGGGCAAATTCACCCTCGGGTGCCTGGCCATGAACGGCAGCGTCGGCTGCGCAAGCTGTCCGCCAGTGGGCTGATCGTGGTCTACGCAGAGGCGATCGTTAATCTGCACTTAACACCCTGCGGAGAGAGTTATAGCGTTGGCCAGGGGGCCTTCCCCAGAGATAATGAATCCTAGCCCAGCCCAGCCGCAGGAGTTTGCCCCCCGGCAGTCTCTAGGCTCTGAGCCGGGCCTGGAATAAACCCAGACATTTCTAAAGGCTCACCCCATGACTGCCGACATTCGTCTACTCGTGCTCGATATCGACGGCACCCTGGCCGGCGAGTCTAACCAGATCAACACCCCTGTGCTGGAGGCAATTCAACAGGTCCAGCATCGGGGGGTGGCGGTGGCGATCGCCACCGGGCGCATGTACCAGTCGGCCCTGCGGTTTTACCAGGCGGTCGGCTCTACCCTGCCGCTGATGGCCTACCAGGGGGCATTTATCAAAGATCCCAACACCCAAACCCTGCACCGCCACACGCCCCTACCCCGACGGCTGGCGCTGGAGATTTTGGCCTACCTGGCCCCCATGGAGGCCAGCAACGACCTGTCGATTCACCTGTACATTGACGACCAGCTGCATGTGCGCGCCATCATTGACGACACCGAAGCCTATGCCGAGCGATCGGGCATTGAGCCGGTGGCCGCGGGAGATTTAGCTCGGCTGCTGACCCTAAATAACACCATCGATACCACCAAGCTGCTGGCCCTGAGCAACAACACCGACCTGCTGAGCGACATTTTAAGTCAGCTGGGCCAGCGCTACCCGACGGAGGATCTCTACCTGACGCGATCGGTGGAGTACTTCGTCGAAGCCACCCATCCCAAGGCCAACAAGGGGGAAGCCGTGCGGTTTGTGGCGGAGGAGCTGCTGGGCCTCAAACCCGACCAGGTGATGACCATTGGCGACAATTACAATGACTTGGAAATGCTGCGCTACGCGGGCATTGGCGTGGCCATGGGCGACGCCCCCGAACCGGTTAAACAGGGGGCTGACTGGGTGGCCCCAGGGGTGGATGCGGATGGGGTAGCGGCGGCGCTGCGGCAGTTTCTGCTATAGCGTCTGCAGGGAGGGTTGGGTTGGGCAGGCTGTCGTAGAGTTCGGACAAAGTAACGACGCGGTAGCCCTGGCGGTCAATCAAATTGAGCAAAGTGGGGAGGGCCTGGGCGGTCTGGACGCAGCGTTCGGCAGAACCGCCATGCATGACAAAGATGGCACCGGGAAAGATGAACTGGGCCAAATACCAGGTGTTGAGGTTGGGGGTGCTGAGGGGCTGTAGGGTGTCGAAGGGAATCATCGAGGCCAGCGCCAGCAACGACTCGTAGCCGGGGGCCAGCTTGATGTGGTGAACCATAGCCTGGTTGTAGAGACCGCGCCCGGGTCGATACCAGCGAATGGGCTGATGGGTCAGGTCGGTGATGCGATCGTGGGCCTCCTGAAAGTGGCGGGCAAACTGGGCCGGCTGCAGAATGGCGGGGGTGGTGTCGGTGGTGCCGTGGTTAGCAATCTCGTGGCCCCTAGCGAGAATGTCTTGCAGAATGGTGCTGCCCAGATTGAGGTGGTCGGTAATCACAAAAAAGGTGGCCCGCACCGGGTGCTCGGCGGTGCGATTGTAGGTATCTAGGGCCTTGAGAATCATGCGGGTGGAGGTGTCATCGCGATCGCCTGGGGTGGGCACATCGTCAATGGTCAAGGCCACCAGCGGCGCGCTGATGGGGGCATAGAATAAGGCGTCCGGAAACATCCGGGCCACCTGCGTCAGTAGTTGGTGATGGGGAGGCGCCATGGGGAAAGTACCCGGTAAGGCCTGGGCAATCCAGTGGGTTACAACGCCCAGTTTACCGCTGCAGACCTGGAGATTGCTCTGGCCGGCATGACGCCGCCCTACTCTCTCATCGACTGGCCGGATCTAAACTGTCTCGAATGCGATCGCCCAGGGTATTGATACAGAGCACCGTGAGAAAAATCGCCAGGCCGGGGGCCAGCACTAGATAGGGGGCACTCTCGATGTAGTTCTGGGCGTCGTAGAGCATGCGGCCCCAGGTCGGCACATCAGGCGGAAAGCCCACGCCGAGGAAGCTGAGGGTAGATTCGGCCAGGAGGGCGTTGCCCACCCCAAGGGTGGCCGCGACGATGACGGGGCCGAGGATATTGGGCAGCAGATGGCCTTTGACGATTTGCCAGGGGCCAGCGCCCAGGGCGACAGCAGCCTGGACAAAGGTGCGCTGCTTCAGGCTGAGAAACCCGGCCCGCACCAGACGCGCCACGGACATCCAGTTCAGCCCACCAATCACCAGCACCACCAGCAGAAAAATACCGCGCTCTGGCCCCAAAGCCCGGCGCACCGGGTCGCCAAACAGGTAGACCACCAGCAGCACCAGGGGCAGCTGGGGCAGGGCCAAAAACAGATCCGTCAGGCGCATCAGCAGGCCCTCGATCCATCTGCCGTAAAACCCAGCCAGAGCACCAATGCCAACCCCCAGGCCAATTCCCACCAGGGTAGCGGCCAGCCCGACCGCCAGGGAAATACGCCCCCCCATCATCAGGCGAGCCAGCTGATCCTGGCCCAGGTCGTTGGTCCCGAGGGGATGGGCCAGGGTGGGGGGCTGAAAGGCGCGGGAAAAATCGATGGCGGTGGGGGAAGTAGAGAAGAGAAGCGGGCCCAAGGCGATCGCCGCCACTAGCCCCACCAGCACCGCCAGGGCCAGGCGGGCCACCGGGTCGCCCCACAGTCGGCCCCAGACTCGGTCTGTGCGGCCCGGGGGAATAGCCTCAGGCGCTAGGTCATCCATGGCCGTAGCGTACCCGGGGGTCAATGACACCGTAGAGCAGGTCGGCCACCAGGTTAAACATCACCACAAGAACCGCGTAGATGAAGGCAATACCCATGACCACCGGCGTATCGCCCCGGTAGATCGACTCAATCAGCAGCGCCCCAATACCCGGCACTCGAAACACCTGCTCCGTCACCAGCGCCCCGGTAAAGATGGTGGGAATATCCAGCGCCACCAGGGTCACCACTGGAATTAGCGCGTTGCGGAGCATGTGCAGGGTGACAATGCGCCAGCGGCCCAGGCCCTTAGCTCGAGCCGTTTTGACATAGTTCTGCGGAATTTCTTCGAGCATGGCGGCCCGCACAAACCGCAGCAGCACTGCCGTTTGAAAGAGCACCAGGGTGGCAATGGGCATGATGGACTGACGCAGCCACTGCCCCAGACTGGCTAGATCGGTGACCACCAGGGTGTTGTCGTAGATAAAGGGCAGCCAGCCCAGGCGCACGCTGAGCAGAATAATCAGCACCAGGCCAGAAAAAAACGGCGGGGTCGAAAACCCCATAAAGGCAACGGTGGTAATGGCCCGATCCACCCAGGTGTTGTGCCGCAGGGCGGAGATAATCCCCAGGGGCAGGGCCAGGGCCACGCTCAACAGATAGGCCACCCCAATCACCCATAGGGTGACCGGCAGCCGCTGGGCAATCAGCTCCGCAACCGGCAAGCGGCTCGTAAAGGAATAGCCCAGGTTGCCGCTAAAGAGGGCGATCGTCCACTTCAGGTAGCGGAGGGGAATGGGCTGGTCAAGGCCGAGGGATCGCCGAATATTCTCTCGCACCTCCGCCGTAATCGCCGGATTGGTCGCCAAATCCCCCAAGGGGTTGCTGGGGGACAGCGCCAGGATGCCAAAAATGATCGCACTGATGGCCAACAGAGTGGGAATGGCCATTAGCAATCGCTTGAGGAAATAGCCGAGCATGGTCTGCTAGAGCTGACTCATCTGATTCAGCGTTTGCCGATACTCGGCCACCTGGCCCTCCTGCAGGTAAAGCTTGGCCGCCTGCTCAAAATCTTGCCAAGCCCCGGCATCGTCGCCGAGGCGAGCCCGCACCACCCCCCGGTTATAGAACAAACCGGGATCGGCGGCGTTGGGATTACTGGCAATGGCCTGGGTCAGGTCTTGGTAGGCATTTTGGAATTGGTTCACCGCGAGATAGGCCTCTCCCCGGGCGGCCAGGGCGGCCGTGTCATTGGGCTGCAAGGCCAGGGCCTGACTGTAGTCATCGATCGCTCCAAAGGCGTCCCCGGCGGCCAGGCGGGCATCCCCACGGGCCGTGAGAGCTGCAACGTAGGTGGGGTCGAGAAACAGGGCTTCGGTGTAGTCAGAAATCGCCGCCGGAGTATCCCCAGCTCGCAGCAGCACGTCGCCCCTTTTCTTGTAGGCCACGGCGGAGTCAGGGTTGAGTTGCAGCACCCGGGCAAAGTCTTGCTGGGCCCCGCTCAGGTTCCCCTGATCCACTCGAATGCTGCCCCGAGTCAGGTAGGCCGAGGCGAGGCTGGGGTTGAGCTCGATGGCGCGATCGAGGTCCTGGAGGGCACGGTTGGTCTGCCCCTGGCGATACAACACATAGCTGCGGTTGAGGTAGGCCGAAGCCAGGGTAGAGTCAAGGCGGATCGTCCGGTTGAGGTCGGCGAGAGCAGCATCGTAGAGACCCAAATTGTATTGGACTACCCCGCGACCCATGTAGGCCTGGGGCAGGTCGCCGTTCAGCTCAATGGCGCGGCTAAAGTCGCTAACGGCGTCGCTGTAGTTGCCCATCTGGTCTAGGATAAAGCCGCGCAGCACGTAGGCCGAGGCATTGGTGGGATCGAGCTCAATGGCTGTGGAGAAGTCTTCGAGGGCCAGTTCGGAGCGACCCTGCTGGGAATCAATCAGCCCTCGGTAGAGGTAGGCATCGACCAAGTCGGGGTTGGCCTCAAGCGCCGCATTGAAATCGGCCTGGGCCTGACTGATATTGCCCTGGCGGTAGTAGACACTGCCCCGGCCATAGAGGGCGGTGGCGTTGCCAGGATCCAGGCTCAGAGCCTGGTTGAGATCGGCCAAGGCCAGGTCAAAGCCACCTTGATCGGCATAGATCAGCCCGCGATAGAGGTAGGCATTGGCCAGACTCGGATTTTTTCCCAGGGCCAGGCTAAAGTCCTCCAGCGCGGCCTCATAGTCACCCCTGTTGTAGCGTTCGATGCCCTGGTTATAGAGGGTGATTGCCGAAGGACCCGTCTCTACCGGTGCGGTAGTCGTAGGTTCTGCGGGTTCTGTGGGTTCTGCGGTGGGGGTGGCCTCTAGTTCCACAGGCTGGGGCTCAAGTTCCTCGCTTTCGAGGGCATCAGATTCAAGGGCATCAGATTCAAGGGCATCAGAGTCGCCAGCGGACGACTGAGCATATCCCGCCAGGGGCGTGGCTCCGAGCATCAGCCCCAGGCCCAACAACAACATTAGATGACGCAGTTTCATAGCTTCCTCTCACCAACGGTGTTTGTAATGTGAAACCAGGGCCGTCGTGCCAGCAGCGGCAGCTCCAGTCAGAATGCCCACCTACAGTTCTGGCGATAATGATAGGTCAGCTTTTGTGGGCCGCGAGACCGGTTTGGGGAGTTTTTTCTAGAATTAGCCTTGGGGTGATTTCTCAAATTTATTCCCAGGAGGAAGATCACGGGCATGGCGATCGCACGCTGGCTAATGACGATTGGGTTTGGGGTCCTGCTCTGGTTGGGGCTGGGGCTATCCTTCCAGCTAGAGCGCTCCCTGGGTCTTGGGCCAGCGCTGGCCCAGGACAGCGCCCGCCTAGAGTCGCGGCTAAACCGCCTAGAGTCTGACTTGGGCCGCCTCAGTGGCCAGGTGCGGCAAATTCAGTCGCAGCTGGCTATCCCCAACCGCCCCAGTCCATCGCCCCCGGTGGTATCGCCGTCGTTAAACGAGCCCAGTCTAGACGAACAGTTCGATAACCTGGCCATTCTGGTGATCGAGCTCAGGCAGCAGCTGAGGCAGCTCGAGACTCGCGTGGGCCAGCTCGAAGGGCTTTCTAGCAGTCCTGCCCCTTGATTGCCCCTGGGCAGAGCAGCAGCATTTGTCATCGCCAGCAAAACCGTGGTTGCCAAGGCTGGTGTCGGGCGATATCTAGCGGCCCCGTTGACCGGGTATGGCAAGATAGCATCGACGTGTGACGGTATCCCGCTGTGATTTGGATCGACTGGGCCATTGTGGTGGCCTATATGGCACTTTCTCTGGGCCTGGGCCTATATCTGGGCCGCCGGGCGTCGGGCGGGCTGGTGGATTTTTTTGTGTCGGGGCGATCGCTGCCCTGGTGGCTGGCGGGCACCAGCATGGCGGCCACCACCTTCTCCATCGATACGCCGCTCTACATTGCCGGGGTGGTGGGCAACCGGGG
>JBGSNT010000017.1:0-26950 GCA_041739575.1 Nodosilinea sp.
TGGCGATCGCCTGCGACGCCCACCCCGACTACGCCTCTACCCACCTGGCCCAGCAGCTCGGTCAGCAACGCAACATTCCCGTGCTGCCGATTCAGCACCACTACGCCCACGTGCTCTCGGCCCTGGTCGATCGCGCCCTGGAGCCGCCGGTGCTGGGCATCGCCTGGGATGGCGCGGGCTACGGCCGCGACGGCACCCTCTGGGGGGGAGAATTTCTCAGCGTTACCGATCGCCAGGGGTTTGAGCGGGTAGCCCAGCTGCGATCGTTCCCCTTGCCCGGTGGGGAAATCGCCGCCCGTGAACCCCGCCGCGCCGCCCTGGGGCTGCTCTATGCCGCCTTTGGCGATCGCGTCTTTGAGCTAGAGAATCCAGTACTCTATGCCTTTCAACCCCAGGAGCTGACCCTGCTGCAAACCCTGCTGCAGCGCCAGGTGAACACCCCGCTCACCTCCAGTATGGGACGGCTGTTCGACGCCGTCGCCGCCCTGGTGGGGCTCTGCCAACGCACCACCTACGAAGGGGAAGCGGCCCTGGGGCTGGAAGCGGCGATCGCCGGATACTCGACCGTCGAGGTCTACCCGTATCGTCTGGTGACCCAGAACAACCGCCTGGTGGTGGACTGGGCACCGATGGTAACGGCGATTTTGGCCGATGCCCCCACCCCCGTCAGCCTGGTGGCGGCCAGGTTTCACAACACGCTGATCGAGGTGATTGTGGCAGTGGCCGAGCGGGTGGGTTTGCCCCAGGTGGTGCTGACCGGCGGCTGTTTTCAGAATCGCTACCTGCTAACCGGAGCGCTGCGAGCCCTCCGAACCGCCGGGTTTCAGCCCTACGGGCATCGGCAGCTGCCCGCCAACGATGGGGGGCTGGCGGCGGGGCAAATTTTAGGGGCCGCCTGGCGGCTTGAGTACCCAGTACAGGGAGATGAACTATGTGTTTAGCCGTTCCGGGTCAGATTATCAGCCTTTGCGCCGCTCCCCCTGACCAGTCCGAGGACTCGCTGTACCGCATGGGCAAGGTACGCTTTGGCGGCATTACCCGAGAGGTCTGTTTGGCCTACGTGCCCGATGCCACGGTGGGTGACTACGTCATTGTCCACGTGGGGTTTGCCCTCAGCATTTTGGACGAGGCCGAAGCCCAGCAAACATTAGAAGCAATTCATCAACTGGAGGCCCTGCGCCCATGAAAACCCGCCATTTTGCAACCCTAGACGGCAATGAAGCGGTGGCTCGGGTGGCCTACCGCCTGAATGAAGTCGTCGCCATTTACCCGATTACGCCCTCGTCGCCGATGGCGGAATGGGCCGATGCCTGGTCGACCACCGACCAGCCGAATCTGTGGGGCACGGTGCCCACCATCGTGCAGCTGCAAAGCGAGGGCGGGGTGGCCGGGGCGCTCCACGGTTCGCTTCAGGCGGGGGCGGTGACCACCACGTTTACAGCTTCCCAGGGGCTGCTGTTGATGCTGCCCAATCTCTATAAGATAGCTGGAGAACTCACCCCGACAGCGATTCACATTGCGGCCCGATCGCTGGCGGCCCAGGGCCTGTCTATTTTTGGCGACCACAGCGACGTGATGGCGACGCGGGCCACCGGCTGCGCCCTGCTCTGTTCGGCCTCGGTACAAGAGGCCCAGGATCTAGCGGCGATCGCCACCCGCGCCACCTTTGACAGCCGCATTCCCTTTCTCCATTTCTTTGACGGGTTTCGCACCTCCCACGAAGTGCAGAAAATTGAGCTGGTGGAGGATGAGACGCTGCGATCGCTGATCGACCCCGCTGTCATCCTGGCCCACCGCCAGCGGGCCCTCACCCCCGATCGCCCGGTGCTGCGGGGTACCGCCCAAAACCCCGACGTATACTTCCAGGCGCGGGAAACGGTGAACCCCTTCTACGCCGACTGTCCGGGGCAGGTGCAGGCGGCCATGGACGACTTCGCCCAGCTCACTGGACGGGCCTACCACCTGTTTGACTACCACGGCCATCCCCAGGCCGAGCGGGTGGTGGTGCTAATGGGCTCGGGCTGCGAGGCGGTGCACGAAACCGTGGACTATCTGGTGGCCCAGGGCGAAAAAGTCGGGGTGCTTAAGGTGCGGCTCTACCGTCCCTGGAGCCTGGAGGCCTTTTTGGCGGCGCTGCCCGCCTCAGTGCAAACCCTCGCCGTGCTCGATCGCACCAAGGAACCCGGCAGCCTGGGGGAACCCCTCTACCAGGATGTAGTGACCAGCCTGATGGAATGCGATCGCCGCGACATTCGCGCTGTGGGGGGGCGCTACGGCCTCTCCTCTAAGGAATTTACCCCGGCCATGGTGAAGGCGGTCTTTGACAACCTGACCCTGGCCCCGCCCAAAAATCACTTTACCGTGGGGATTGTGGATGATGTCTCCCACACCTCGTTGACCGTAGACCCTGCCTTCAACATCGAGCCCGATGCGGTGGTGCGAGCCATCTTCTACGGTCTGGGCTCCGATGGCACGGTCGGTGCCAACAAAAACTCGATCAAAATCATTGGCGAAGAAACTGACAACTACGCCCAGGGCTATTTTGTCTACGACTCTAAAAAGTCGGGCTCCGTCACGGTTTCCCACCTGCGCTTTGGCCCCGAGCCAATTCGCGCAACCTACCTGATCGAACAGGCCAACTTTGTCGCCTGCCACCAGTGGGAGTTTGTCGATAAGTACGAGGTGCTCCAGGCGGCTAAGGCCGGGGCCACGGTGCTTTTCAACAGTCCCTACAGCCCGGCAGAAACCTGGCAGCGGCTGCCCGCCCACCTGCAGGAGATCATTCAGGCCAAACAGCTGCGGGTCTATGGCATTGATGGGTCGCGGGTGGCCCGCGAGGCCGGCATGAAAGGCCGCATCAACACCGTCATGCAGGTATGTTTCTTTGCCCTGGCCAACGTGCTGCCTCCCGATCAGGCGATCGCCCAGATCAAGCAGTCCATCCGCAAGACCTACGGCAAAAAAGGGCAGGCCGTGGTGGAGATGAATCTCAACGCCGTCGACCAAACCCTGGAGCATCTCCATGAAATTCCAGTGGGTCAGCTGGCTGCGGTGGGGGCCGCAGCTAGCGCCGGAGTTGACGGCGGCCCTGGGTTGGCCGCCGCCCCGGCCTTTGTCCGTGAGGTACTGGGCCCAATGATGGCGCGCCACGGCGATGACCTGCCCGTCAGCGCCCTCCCCTGCGATGGCACCTACCCCACGGGCACCGCCCGGTGGGAAAAACGCAACATTGCGGCGGAAATTCCGGTGTGGGATGAAGATGTCTGCGTTCAGTGCGGCAAATGCGTCATGGTCTGCCCCCACAGCGTCATTCGCGCCAAGGTCTATCCCCCCGACCAGCTGGCGGCGGCCCCCGCCACCTTCAAAACCACCCAGGCCCGTGACCACGACTGGCCTGATCTCAACTTCACCCTTCAGGTGGCGGCAGAAGACTGCACGGGCTGCGGCATCTGCGTTGAGGTATGCCCCGCCAAAAATAAACTGGAACCCCGCCGCAAGGCCATCAATATGGAGCCGCAGCAGCCCCTGCGGGATCAGGAGCGGGACAATTGGGACTTCTTCCTCAACCTGCCCAACCCCGATCGCCAGCAACTGAATCTGCACAAAATCGGTCAGCAGCAGCTGCAAGAGCCCCTGTTTGAATTCTCCGGAGCCTGCGCCGGCTGTGGAGAAACCCCCTACATTAAACTGGCCACCCAGCTGTTTGGCGATCGCATGCTGGTCGCCAACGCCACCGGCTGCTCCTCCATCTACGGGGGCAACCTGCCCACCACCCCCTGGAGCCAAAACGGTGAAGGGCGCGGCCCTGCCTGGTCGAACTCGCTATTTGAGGACAATGCCGAGTTTGGTTTTGGCTTCCGCATCGCCATCGACCAGCACATTGACCAGGCGATCGGGTTGCTCAAGGGGCTGACCGACGATGCCCCAATCCCCAAAGACCTGATGGAGGGGCTGATCAGCGCGGCCCAAACCGACGAAGCCGAGATTGTGGAACAGCGCCAGCGGGTGGCCCAGCTCAACCACCATCTCGACCAATGGCTGGAGACGCCGGGGCTATCCCCCAAGCTGAGCCAGCAGCTTCAGAGCCTACAGTCCCTAGCTGACTACCTGGTGAAAAAAAGCGTCTGGCTGATCGGCGGCGATGGCTGGGCCTACGACATTGGCTATGGCGGTCTCGATCACGTCATGGCCAGCGGTCGCAACGTCAACATTCTGGTGCTGGATACCGAGGTCTACTCCAACACCGGGGGGCAAATGTCCAAGGCTACCCCCAAGGGTGCGGTGGCCAAGTTTGCCGCCGGGGGCAAGCCCGCGCCCAAAAAAGATCTGGGCCTGATGGCCATGACCTACGGCAACGTCTACGTGGCCAGCGTGGCCATGGGCGCTCGGGATGAGCACACCCTGAAGGCCTTTATAGAGGCGGAATCCTACGACGGCCCGTCGCTGATCATTGCCTATTCCCACTGCATCGCCCACGGCATCGATATGCAAAAGGGCATGCAGCATCAGAAAGCCCTGGTCGACTCCGGTCGCTGGCTACTGTACCGCTACGATCCGCGCCGCACCGACCAGGGCGAGGTGCCCCTGATGCTAGATTCCCGCACGCCCAAGCTGCCGGTGGAAGCGGCCATGTACAGCGAAAACCGCTTCAAGATGCTGACCCGCAGCAACCCGGAGGCCGCCAAACGGCTGCTCAAGGAAGCCCAAACCGATGTCAACGCCCGCTGGCAGATGTATCAATATCTGGCCGCTCGGCCCACCCAAACCCCGTAACCTGGAGGTGTTCTATGGACTTAACCACAACCTACCTGGGCCTGCACCTGCGATCGCCCCTGGTGGTCGGGGCAGCGGCCCCCCTGAGCGAAGACCTGGATATCCTCAAGCGCCTGGAAGCGGCCGGGGCAGCGGCGATCGTGCTGCACTCGATCTTTGAGGAACAAATCCACCGGAATGCGCTGGAGCTGAATCACAGTCTGGAGCAGGGCACCCACAGCTTTGCCGAAGCGATCACCTACTTTCCGGAGCCCGACATCACCGAGCGGGAAACCGACCAGTATCTAGAGCATATTCGTCGGGCCAAGGACAGTTTGGCGATTCCGATTATTGCCAGCCTGAACGGCTCCTCCCTGGGGGGATGGGTGGACTACGCCCACAGCATCGACCAGGCGGGGGCCGACGCCATCGAGCTCAATCTTTACGCCATCCCCACTGATTTAGACTGTCCTGGGGCCGTGGTGGAGGAGCAGTACCTGGAGGTGGTGCGGCGGGTTAAAGCCCAGGTCAACCTCCCCATCGCGGTGAAGCTCAGCCCGTTCTTTAGCAGCCCGGCCAATATGGCCAAGCGCCTAACGGCGGCTGGGGCCGATGGGCTGGTGCTATTCAATCGGTTTTATCAGCCCGACATTGACATTGAAACCCTGGAGGTGCGGCCCCACCTGCTGCTCAGTTCTCCCCAGGAGCTGCGCTTACCCATGCACTGGATTGCCCTGCTCCATGGTCGGCTGGCGGTGGATCTGGCGGCCACCAGCGGCATTCACAATGCCCAGGACGTGGTGCGCCTGCTGATGGCGGGGGCCACGGTGACCCAGATAGTCAGCGCTCTCCTGCGCCACGGGCCATCCTATTTGGGCCAGATCGAGCAGAATCTCACCGCCTGGCTGGCGGAGCACGAGTACGCCTCGGTGTCGCAGCTGCGAGGCACCATGAGTCAGCTCAAATGCCCCGACCCCAGCGCTTTCGAGCGGGTGCAGTACATGAAAACCCTGCAAACCTACCATCCCTACTGGAGCGCCCGAGACACGGCCGTGGGGAGCGTGACGCCATGAAATATGTCGATGATTACCGCAATGCTGCTGCAGTGCAACAGCTCACCCAGGCGATCGCCCGGCGGGTTACCCGCCCCTGGAGCGTGATGGAGATCTGCGGCGGTCAAACCCACGCCATCGTCAAATACGGCCTCGATACCCTGCTGCCCGCCGATATCACCCTGATTCACGGGCCGGGCTGCCCCGTCTGCGTCACCGCAGCGGAAACGATCGATACTGCGATCGCCCTAGCTCGCCATCCCAACGTCATTCTCTGCTCCTACGGGGATATGCTGCGGGTGCCCGGCAGCCCCGATCGGGGCGACCTGCTCAGCGCCAAAGCCCAGGGGGGCGACGTGCGCGTGCTCTATTCTCCTCTGGATGTGATTCAACTGGCCCGGGCGAACCCGGACAAAGAGGTGGTCTTTTTTGCTGTGGGGTTTGAGACTACGGCCCCCGCCACGGCCCTGACCGTTCACCAGGCGGCCCAGCAGCGGTTGCCCAATGTCTCGTTTCTGGTGTCTCACGTTCTAGTGCCCCCGGCCATGGAGGCGATTTTGTCGGCCCCCGACGGCCGGGTGCAGGGCTTTTTGGCGGCGGGTCACGTCTGCACGGTGATGGGGTATCAGGACTACCATGCGATCGCCGCCCGCTATCGGGTGCCGATTGTGGTGACGGGGTTTGAGCCGGTAGATATCCTCCAGGGCATCTACCACTGCCTCGATCAGCTCGAAGCCGGGCAGGCTCGGGTTGAGAACCAGTACGCTCGCTCAGTGCGGCCCCAGGGCAATGACCCGGCCCAGCGGCTGATGCAACGGGTGTTCGACATCGTGCCCCAGACCTGGCGCGGCATTGGTGAAATTCCGGCCAGCGGCCTGGCCCTGAAGGACGACTTGCGCGCCTACGATGTGTATCACAAGGGGCTGGTGGAACGCCATCGACCCACCCTATCCCCCGGTTCTGAGGACTGCATCAGCGGCCTGATTCTCCAGGGCATTCGCAAGCCCGACACCTGCCCCGCCTTCGGCGATCGCTGTACTCCAGAGCATCCCCTAGGAGCCCCCATGGTCTCCTCCGAAGGGGCCTGTGCAGCCTACTATCGCTATCGCCAAATTCCCGTTCTTTCCTAACCGTTGTCTCGCCGTGCGCCATGCCCTCTTCCGCCGACTTTAGCCTCAGCTGCCCGATTCCCCTGGGGCAGTATCCCCAGGTGCTGATGGCCCACGGCGGCGGTGGTCGATTAATGCATCAGCTGATCGATCGCATGTTTCTGCCCGCCTTTGGCACCCATCCCGACTGGCACCACGATGCCGCCCGGCTAGAGCTCCCCCATGGTCGAATGGCGTTTACCACCGATTCCTACGTGGTGTCGCCCCTCTTTTTCCCAGGGGGAGATATTGGTTCGATGGCCGTCTACGGCACCGTTAACGACCTGGCCATGGCCGGGGCCAAACCGCTGTATTTGAGCGTCAGCTTCATTCTGGAGGAGGGCCTCTCCATGGAGGTGCTCTGGCGAGTAGTGCAGTCGATCCAGCAGGCGGCGGCTCTGGCTGCCGTTCAGGTCGTCACCGGGGATACCAAGGTGGTCGATCGCGGCAAGGGCGACGGCCTCTACATCAATACGGCAGGGGTCGGGGTAATTGACCACCCCTGGGTGATTGGGGCGCAGTCGGTACAGCCCGGCGATGCCATTCTGCTGAGCGGGGATATTGGCCGCCACGGCATCGCCATCATGGCCCAGCGGGAGGGGCTAGCGTTTGAAACCACCCTGGAAAGCGATCTGGCCCCGGTTTCGGCCTCGGTTCAGGCCCTGCTGAAGGCGGGCATTGAAATCCACTGTCTGCGCGATCTCACCCGTGGTGGCCTGGCCACGGCCCTGAATGAAATTGCGATCGCAGCCGGGCTCAACCTCCAGCTCGACGCCACCATTGCCGTGACGGCGGCGGTGCAGGGGGCCTGCGAAATGCTTGGGTTTGACCCCCTCTATCTAGCCAATGAGGGCCGATTCGTTGCCTTTGTGCCAGCGGCCCAAGCCGAGGCCGCTCTGGCGATTTTGCATGCCCAGAACCTGGGCTCAGCCCTGCCCGCCCAGCAGATCGGCATTGTCGAGGGTGTTACTCCCCTAGGCAATGGCTCGTCACTCGGGGGCATGGTCAAGCAATACACGGGCCTGGGGGGCAACCGCGTCATTGATTACAGAAATGTCGATCAGCTCCCCAGAATTTGTTAAAAGTCCTTGGGCAGGAGGCCGAGATGGGTAATTCGCTTTATATCAGCACCACAGAATCTGGCAGCGGGAAAGTTTTGATTTCCCTGGGCATGATCAATTTGCTGCTGCGCAAGACCTCCAACGTCAGCTTCTTTCGACCCATTATTCGCAGCCCTGATGAGCGGCCAAACGGCGGAGAATTTGACCTTCGCCACGACGAAGATATCGAGCTGATTCTGGGCACCTTTGATCTGCAGCAAACCTATGAGGAGTCCTTTGGGTTACTCTCCCATCAGATGCACGATCTGATGGGGCAAAATCGGGTGAATGAGGCCCTAGAAACGATCATCACCAAATTTAAGGCGTTGGAATGTCGCGGCGGCTTTATTGTCTGCGAAGGCTCCGATTACCTGGGAGAAGGCTCGGCCTTTGAGTTTGACCTAAACCAAGAGATCGCCAAAAGCCTAGGCTGCCCCATGCTGCTACTGGGCAACGCCGATGGCAGAACCGTAAACGATGCCCTGCATCCGGTGCAGATTGCGGTGGATACCTACCGCAGCCACAACTGCCAGATTGTGGGGATTGTGCTCAATCGGGCTGATCCAAACGAGGTCGAGGCCATGCAGACAGCCTTAGCCGAGCGCTTCGGAAATTCGGGCTATGTCCTAGCGGTGATTCCTTACGATCGCCGGTTGATCAGCCCCAGGGTCAAAGATATTGCCCAGCAGCTCCAGGCGGAGGTGCTCTACGGCCATCAACAGCTGGAACGGTTGGCCACCAATTTTCTGGTGGCCGCCATGGAGATGCAGCACGCCCTCACCTGGCTGAAGGACGACAGTTTGATTATCACGCCGGGCGATCGCGGCGATGTGATTGTCGGCATGCTGCAGGCCCACCAGTCCGCCAACTATCCCAACATCGCTGGCCTATTGTTATCGACGGGGCTACGGCCAGAACCGGCGATCGCAAAGCTGATCGAAGGGTTGCCCGACTCGGTGCCGATTCTCTCAGTCAAGGCCGACACCTACACCACGGTCTCTCAACTGAAAGACATCCACAGCCCCTTCCAGCCCGACAACCACGAAAAAATTGAGCTGAGCATTCGCACCTTTGAGCGCTATGTGGATATGGCCCAGCTCACCGAGCAGATCAGCCTGGTGCAGCCCCGAGATCTGACGCCTCGAATGTTTAACCACAACCTGATGGAGCAGGCGCGGTCCCAGCCTCAGCATATTGTTCTCCCCGAAAGTGACGATCCTCGAATTTTGAAGGCGGCAGCGGCCCTGCGATCGCAGCACCTGGTCACCCTCACCCTGCTGGGCCAGCGAGAAGAAATCGAGCGTGTGATCCAGCGGCAGGGCATTCAGCTCGATCTCGACGACCTGGCCATTATCAACCCGGCCGACAGTGACCGTCTAGACGACTATGCCCGCACCTTTTATCGACTCAGAGAGCACAAAGGCGCCACCCTCGATATCGCCCACGACTACATGCTCGACGCCACCTACTACGGCACGATGATGGTCTACTGTGGCGATGCCGACGGCATGGTGTCGGGGGCTACCCACACCACCCAGCACACCATTCGGCCCGCCCTCCAGCTGATCAAAACTAAACCGGGGGTCTCCCTAGTGTCTTCGGTTTTCTTGATGTATCTGGAAGACCGGGTGGTCATCTATGGCGACTGTGCGGTCAACCCCAATCCCAATGCCGAGCAGCTGGCCGACATTGCGATCGCCTCCGCCGACACCGCCCAGGCCTTTGGCATCGAGCCCCGAGTGGCCCTGCTGTCCTATTCCTCCGGCGATTCCGGCCAGGGGGAGGACGTCGACAAAGTGCGCCAGGCCACCCACATTGCCCGCCAACGACGACCCGATCTAAAGCTAGAAGGGCCAATTCAGTACGATGCGGCGGTCGACGCGACGGTGGCAGCCCAAAAACTGCCGGGGTCCACCGTGGCCGGGCAGGCTACGGTACTGGTGTTCCCCGATCTCAACACCGGCAACAACACCTACAAAGCGGTTCAGCGAGAAACGGGCGTTATTGCCATTGGCCCCATTTTGCAGGGGTTGAAAAAGCCAGTCAACGACCTCAGCCGAGGCTGCACGGTCGATGACATCATCAATACGGTGGTGATTACCGCGATTCAGGCCCAGGCTGATTATGATGGGCAATAGTACGTTGCCCAACCCATGACACTTGCCACTGGTCCCTCACCTATCCGCATTGAAACCGGGCGGGGCGATATTCGCACCGTTCAGCTAGGACGTACCTGGGAGCAGTTCAGGCATCTACAAAAAGGCTTTGAAAACACCCGTGGCATCCGGCTCTTCTATTACAACGGCACGATCGAGATTCTTATGCCCGGCGAAGACCATGAGCTCTTCAAAAGCATCATCGGCTTTTTGATTGAGACGTTTTTGTTTAACCGGGGGATTGAGTTTAAGCCCACCGGGTCGATGACCCAAGAGAGCGAAGGCATTGCCGCCGCAGAAGCCGATGAATCGTACCAAATTGAGGGCTATCGGCTGTCGATAGAGGTCAATTTCACCAGCGGCAGTGCCGTCAAGCTAGAGCGCTATCAAGCCCTCGGGGTTAACGAAGTGTGGCTGTGGGAAGATGGCCTGCTGGCGGTATATCACCTGCAAGCGAGTCAATACCAGAAGGTGAGCCGTAGCAGCATTCCCGCCCTAGCTCCCATAGACCTGGCGGTGCTATCAGACTGTATTCTGCTCGGAGAAACCTCTCGCATTCAGGCGGCACAACAGCTGTTAGACGCGCACCCGCCAGCGTCACTTGGTTTAGGGGATTAGGCCCTTGGGCCAGGAGATTGAGGCAACAACGAAGAGGCCAATTCGTCGGTGAGCACCGGTTGCCCCGAGGCAATAGCCCTTTCGACAATGTCGGCGGCTTTGTTGACCCCGCCGGCCTGTTGAATAGACGCTTGCAGGCGCAGCGCGTTTTCTCGGTAGGACGGATTAGTCAACACAGTTTCGATCGCCCCTCGCAGCCTGGTGTCGTCGACGCTCTTTAGGGGCACCACTTCGCCCGTACCGGTCCAGGCAATGCGTGCCGCCACCCCAGGCTGATCGTTAGCAATGGGAATGGCCACCATGGGTACGCCACAGCTCAACGACTCGAGGGTGGTATTTAATCCGGCATGGGTAATGGTGAGGCTGGCCCGCTGGAGTAGTTCCAGCTGTGGAGCGTACTCCACCACTAGCGGATTTCCGGGCAAGTCGCCTATGTCCTCTGGGGCCATGCCGCCGCCTAGGGCAATCACAAGCTGAGCGTCGAGATCTTGGCAGGCGGCTGCGATCGCACGAAAGACAAAGCCAAGCCGGTTCTGCACCGTTCCCAAGGAGGCATAGATCAGCGGCTGCCCCGTCAAGGCCTCGAAGGGAAACGCTGTCGTTTCGCGGCTCAGGGGGTTGCAGTAGGGGCCGGTGAAATGAAAGCACTGGGGCAAGCGTTGCCGAGGAAACTCAAACGCTGGCGGTTGTTGGCTGATTTGAGCCAGCTTAGAGTATTGATCTTCGGAATGGGTAAACGCCGGCAGCTGCCATTTTTGCCGATAGCTAGCCACAACGGTGGTAATTGGCTGGGCGGCCCGGGTCAGGAGAGCATAGCCCAGTTGATTGCGCCACTTGGCCAGCGGGCTTGGGCTATAGGCCCAGGTCGTTCTAAACGGTGGCACATCGGGATCGCGATTGAGCATGAGGGCACAGCACACATTCACAAAGGGCATCTCAAGATGGTGGGCCACAGTGCTGCCGCCAAAGGAGGTTTGATCGATTAACAACGCCTCAACCCCGGCCTGACGCAGGGCTGTTGGAGCTTCTTCCAGCAGCACAACTGTCCCCTTCTTAAAGAGATCTACGGTGTAGCGAAAGGCCGCCAACCCGCTCAGCTTGCCCAATTCAGCGAGAGAGTTGGCCATTGAGCCCAGGGGAAATATTGTTTCGCCAATGCCATGAAAATCTAGACCGGCAGCCTGGGTTTTAGCCTGGGAATCTAGCGTGCCAAAGAGGGTAACGCGATGCCCCCGTTGTTTTAACTCATAGCCTAGGGTAGTCATGCAGTGAAGATGACCAACCCAAGCGGGGCAAAGCAAGCCAAAGTGAGTCATGGGGGCTATCCAGTAGGGCTCTTTGATTAGTAGCATCCCACGTTGCTCCTATTTGGGCCATCGCTACTACTGGCAAAAACTGGGGCGACGCACTGACGAATCGCCCGGTTTGTGGGGGCGTAGCAGGCTACGCTCCTACGGGGGGCCTGATTGGTCAGGGCAAACGCCGTTTGCCCCTCCAGATTCCACCTGTTTTTGAAACGGGGGGTATTGGACTTGGACTCGGTATGATACTGAATCCTCTCTGGCTACCCCCGATCGGGCTGGGCAAACACCGTTTGCCCCTACGCAAGCCGCCTGTGCGGAATCGGGGGTATACGATTCGGACTCGGTATGATACCCCTTGGAGAAGGACACTGTGGATCGCGACAAAAAAGGGTAGGTCGCTGCGACCTACCCAACAACAATTTTGAGCTGACTAAACGCTTTTAGAAACCGGTGCGGCGGTAGTTACCACCCCCGCTCCCAGCACTACTGCGAGCATCGTCACGAGGGCGAGCTTTGTTGACTCGCATTTCCCGACCCATCCACTCAGCCCCATCAAGGGATTCGATAATGGAATCTTCCTGAGTCTCAGCAGCCATGTCTACAAAGGCAAAGCCTCGGGGGCGACCGGTTTCGCGATCGGTGGGCAGGCTAACCCGCTTCACGTCGCCGTACTCTGCAAACACCCGCTCTAGGTCTTCACGGGTTACATCGTAGGATAGGTTACCAACATAGAGTGACATTGCATTGTCTCCTTACTGTACAAATTGCAGTGAGTAAACGGAGACATAGCTGTATCGAAAATCAAAACGAAATGAAACAAGCGAAATCCACCGAGAACTAACTGAACATATTTTAACACCGCTCCTCGCCTGGCGAGGAGCGAGTTGACGGTGGTTGGCATCACGGGTTAGTTGTCGTAGATCAACCCCTCAGGGGCGTCGGGGTTGTCCTCTAGGTACTGATCAAAGCCGGTTTTCTTGGGCTTCTGGTGCTGGTGCGAGACTTCGGCCTGCATCTCTTCCACTACGTCCCAGGCGGCCGCTGCCTCGGGAGACGTGGCACCCTTCTCAGCAGAGACCTGGTGGGCATAATCGATCGCCTTTTGCAGTTCGTCTTTAAAGTCTTTGCTGTCAACACTCATGGCGGTTTTCCTCAAATTGATCAACTTAGAGGTGGCTAAGGCTATCGTACCTGTCCTGTACCCCCGCTAGCCCATCTGCCCCAAACTTCTCCTGGAGAAGTTTGGGGCAGATGGGCGGAAGTTGAGTGGTCCCTTGCTCCCTAGCCCCCCTGCTCCCCTGCTCCCCTGCGCCTACCAATAGTCACCTCAGCCGCAGTCTCCTCCACCCTCTAGCCAAGCCATACCCTATCCCAGCACCGGGCTCAGTGCTCAAACAGGCTCTGGTACTGGAGCAAGTCTAGGGTGGCGAAGGTGGGTAGGCAGTTAAAACAATCCTGGGCTAGCTCCCATCGCCCTTCCCGCTTGAGCATGGCTGCCAGGGTGCTGTGAATCCTGTGTAGGTAGAGCACGTCGTTGGCGGCGTAGCGCAGCTGCTCCTCCGACAGGTGCATCGCATTACCCCAGTCAGAGCTTTGAGAGGTCTTATCCAACTCGATGCCCTCTAGCTCTCGAACTAGCTCCTTTAACCCATGGCGGGGGCTGTAGGTGCGGATGAGCTTGCTGGCTACCTTGGTGCAAAAAACTGGAGCCACGGTAATGCCCAGGTTATGCCGTAGGGTTGCCAGGTCAAAGCGGGCAAAGTGAAAGAGCTTGAGGATGTCGGCCGATTCCAGCAGTTGCTTGAGCAGGGGTGCTTCCCTCTGCCCCAGTTCGATTCGCACCACGGCCACATGGCCATCGGGGTCGGCAAGTTGCACCAGGCAGAGGCGATCGCGCTGGGGCAGCAATCCCATCGTTTCGGTATCGCAGGCCATGATGCTGGCCTGCTGATAGCGATCGAGGAGATCCGGGGTGAGGTCGCGATCGCAGATTTCAAAACCATTGGCCATGCTATTCCAACCCGCCCAGGGCTTTAGCAACGGTGTTCACGTCCTTATCGCCCCGCCCCGAGGAGTTGATCACAATGCGGGGGTTGCCCGTCAGCTGCGGGCAGAGGGTTTCGAGGTAGGCAAAGGCGTGGGCGGTCTCCAGGGCAGGGATAATGCCCTCCAGGCGCGACACCCGCTGGAACGCGTCTAGCGCCTCCTGATCGGTGACGCTGTAGTACTCGGCCCGCCCCGCATCCTTCAGGAAGCTGTGCTCGGGACCAACCCCGGGGTAGTCGAGGCCAGCGCTGATGGAGTGAGCCTCAATCACCTGGCCGTCCCCATCCTGGAGCAGGTAGCTCATGGCGCCGTGAAGCACGCCCACCCGGCCTGCCGTCAGGGTGGCCGCGTGCTTGCCGCTGGCTACGCCACTGCCTGCGGCCTCGATGCCAATCATCCGCACCGTGGGTTCATTGACAAACTCATGGAACAGCCCCATGGCGTTGGAGCCGCCCCCGACGCAGGCCATCAGAATATCGGGCAAACCGCCGAACTTCTCTAGACACTGCCCCCGAGTCTCTTGGCCAATGATGGCGTGGAAGTCGCGCACCATCATCGGGTAGGGGTGGGGCCCGGCGACCGAACCGAGGATATAGTGGGTCGTTTCCACATTCGTCACCCAGTCGCGGATGGCCTCGGAGGTGGCATCTTTAAGGGTGCCGGTACCCGCCGTGACACCGCGCACCTCGGCCCCCATCAGCCGCATGCGAAACACGTTCAGGGACTGGCGCTCCATGTCCTGCACCCCCATGTAGATGACGCACTGCAGGCCAAAGCGGGCACAGACCGTGGCGGTGGCAACGCCGTGCTGGCCTGCGCCGGTCTCGGCAATAATGCGCTGTTTGCCCATGCGCTTGG
Organism: Nodosilinea sp.; assembly: GCA_041739575.1. Lineage (GTDB taxonomy): Bacteria > Cyanobacteriota > Cyanobacteriia > Phormidesmidales > Phormidesmidaceae > Nodosilinea. The sequence continues at coordinate 15,035 of JBGSNT010000017.1, forward strand.
CCAGGAGCACCTGCCCCAGGGCGTTATTAATCTTGTGCGCTCCCGTGTGGTTTAGATCTTCGCGTTTGAGGTAAATATCGGGGCCATTGCCGTCGGGACGGCGGTAGTGGGCGGTGAGCCGCTCAGCAAAATAGAGGGGGGTGGCGCGACCCACATAGTCCTTCAGCAGCCCGCCGAGTTCTGCCTTAAAATCTGGCTCGTCCCGGTACTGATAAAACGCCTGCTCCAGCTCAAAGAGGGCAGGCATTAGGGTTTCGGGCACGTACTTGCCGCCAAACTGGCCAAAGCGGCCCAGGGCGTCGGGGCGAGGGGCGGTCACAGAGGGGCGAGGCGGAAGCGGCGTTTGGGTCACGGTGGCGGCATGAATGAAGGGTCAGAATTAGCCCCCATTATAGGGAATGGCCTGGCCCGGCGCTAGCCGATCAGGCCGTGCGCCGCAGGGGGGCTGCCGCCTGCCGCCGCTGGAGCGAGTGGATGTGGTGAAATAGCTCCCAACAATACTGTTCAGGCAGGCCGCAGGTGGCCGCACCGCGCAGCACCACATTGGTGTACCAGTCGTTAGGGGCAATTTCGGCGTGGGTTTTTTGGACCACGGAATAGGTGCGGGTTTTTTCGTAGGCGTGGCCATTGCAGGTTACGGTGACCAGTTCGTGGCGATAGCCCTCTTCGCGGTGGTCGAGGGCAGGGCTGAGCCGCCAGGGCAAACAGTAGAGTACCCCCTGCACCGTGGCACCGGCGTCCGCCACGACATCGAGCACGCCACAGTCCCGCAGGCGCGATCGCCGAAAAAATCCCAGCCGATAGCCCTCTAGCCTGGCGGGGCCAATGACGTAGGCGTGGGTACTTTCTCCCAGGGAACGCTTGAGGTCTACCGGGCACATGCAGGACCCGTAGGCAAAGTAGTAGAAGCGATCGCCACCGTTACCGCCGGGGCCGTTGAGGGGGATAGAGGGATGCATGGGCTGAGGCTGACCTGGGCCGAGGGAGCAGAGAAAACTGGGAAGCGGATTGCCCTTACACCTGCCGCAGGGAAATTGGTGAGGGACTGGTTGTCGGGAGCCAGGGAGCAGGGGAGAGAGGGGGCTGGAATGATAACTCAAGTCTCGCTGAGCGCTACCGGAGCGTAAGGGTCGCTAAAGCAGAAAATCTATACCTGCCCAGGCAGAATGCGGGGAATTGGCTCGATTCATTCCTTTATATCACTCTATTTCTGTCGGAGCTAGGACTCTTAACCTAGCTTCGACCAGTCTTTAAAAGGGGCGATTGATCGCCATCTCAGTCCCAGGGCGATTGCTGCCGCAGGGGAATACCGCCAACCCCCTAGGGTTGCGAAATCCATCTCGCTGTGTTGTAGTATGTATACTACAAAAAATTCTTGACCACAGGACGATAACGTCATGGCATCCTTTCGGCATCTTATTGGCTACTACAGCCGCTACCGCCGGGTGGCAATCTTGAGCATTGCCGCCAGCAGTCTGTTTCAGATTGTCGATCTGGCGGTGCCCTACGCCATCGGGCAGATTCTCAATGTCCTTTCGCACCAGCCCGTCGATTCCCTCAGTCAGGGCATCATCGACTGGGTCGGAGGTGGGCTGGGCTATCCGGCTGGGCCAGGGCTGGCCATCGCCTTCTTCCTGGCGGTTATTTTTATCGCCACCGTGGTCCGTGCCCCGATCCAGCCCTGGCTGGGGCCGTGGTTCCACTGGGATATTGCCCTGCGCACCCGGCGCGACCACTCGCTGTCGGTGGCGCGCAAGCTGCTGAGCCTGCCCCTGGGCTTCTACGACGAAAACAACCCTGGCCGTATCTCTGGCCGGGTGGCGCGGGGTCTGTCGAACCACACCTGGACCTACCCTGAAATCGCCGGACAGCTGATTCCCAAGCTGTTTCGCATTACCGGCATCGTTTTGCTGATCGCCTGGATTGACTGGCGCATTGCCCTGGCCTTTTTAGTGTCGTTTATCTTGATTTTGGGCTTTAGCTGCAAGGACCTGGTGCGTCTGAACAAGAAAGAGCGGATCCTTGACCGCCACATTGAAAATACCGAGAGCCGCACCTCGGAGATTATCACCAACATCAAAACGGTGAAGGCCTTTGCCACCGAGAGCCAGGAGCTGCGGCGGCAGAGCCAGCGGCTGGAGCGCGAGTTCACCATGGTGCTGCGCGTCATTCACAAGGGCTACGTGATTCTGTCGACCTGGCAGGATTTCATCATCCAGAGCTGTGTGTTTGGCATTCTGGTGCTGACCCTGCTGGCCACCCTGCGGGGGCACATTTCGCTGGGGCACTTTATCACCACCCTGACGGTGTCGAGCATGGCCTACTCGGAACTGGAACCGATTAGCAACCTGGCCGAGATTTTCGCCCGTCGCTTCGCCTCGATGCTGCGGTTCCATGAGTTTATGGAGCAGCCCCTGGGTACCGATGTGGTGAATTTGACCGACAGTTCTGAGGGCCTACCCACCTACCAGTTCACCGGCAAGGTGCACTTTGACCAGGTGAGCTTTGGCTACGACGGCGAAAAGCCCGTGCTGCAAAATATCGATCTGCTGATTGAGCCCTACCAAACGGTGGCCCTAGTGGGGCGATCGGGCTCGGGTAAGTCGACCCTGGTGAAGCTGCTGTTTCGCTACTTCGACCCCCACAGCGGGCGTATTTTGATTGATGGTGACGACATTCGCCGGTTGGATGTAACCGGTTATCGTCAAAGGCTGGCGATCGTACACCAGGAAGTAGACGTTTTTAACGGCACTCTGCTCGACAACCTCAAGTACGGCAACCCCACCGCATCCATGGAGCAGGTCAACGAGGCCTGCCGCATCGCTCGGGTTGACGAGTTTATCCACCGCCTGCCCAAGGGCTACTACACCGTGGTGGGCGAGCGGGGGGTGCGCCTCTCGGGCGGACAGCGACAGCGGCTGGGCATTGCCCGCGCCCTGCTGGTCAACCCCGACGTGCTGGTGTTTGACGAAGCTACCTCCAGCCTCGACTACGAATCGGAGCGATCGATTCAGCTGGCCATGCGCTCTATTCTCGGCACTCGCACGACCATCATCATCGCCCACCGGCTCAGCACCGTGCGCGAGGCCGACAAGATCGTGGTGCTAGAGGAGGGGCGCATTGCCGAAGTCGGCAACCACGAACAGCTGCTGGCCCACGGTGGCATCTACCATCGCCTGCACGTGCTACAGGAAACTGGCGAACTGGTGAGTTAATCAAAAGCCCCTGAGTCAACATACTCAGGGGCTTTTGTACAGCAAAATCCTTGGCTACAACCCTTAATAACGCGATGTGCAACTAATCCATGATGGGATCACTGGGTAATAATACTGCTGAACTGGAGCCAAGGCCTCCCCTGCTGGTGGTTCAACCAAATCATCACGGTATGGGCGAGGATTTTACGGGCTAAGCGACTGAAATCTCGGTTAGGGGGACCCAAAGCGATTACGGCAACGGCCCACAAGCTGGCTCGGATTTTCTATCAGTGCACAACAACCCTTTCAAGACTTTCCCGCACCACTAAGGGGTCAGGGCTATGACGCCAGAGGGAAAGGATGTAGAATGCATTCATATAAAATGTCTGCTTTTTTATTCAGTTTGAATTCAAAATTTAGGACGAGTGGTTTACCCTATGGCCAAGCGATCGCTTGAGGCCTCTCCTGCTGGCATTCAGCGAACTAAGCGTGCCTTTGCCCTCAAGGGATGGACTCAGGAAAATTTAGCTGGGGAGGTCAATCTCAAGACCCGTCAGCCTATCTGGCGCTTTTTTACCGGTCAGCCGGTCGACCGCCAGGTGTTTATGGATATTTGTCAGGTTCTAGATTTAGACTGGCGCGAGATTGCCAAGAACCCGCCGGATCCCTTTCTAGACCCAGAGGAAAGTCTTGAACCGCATCCTTTGACCATCGATGAACTGGTAGAGGAGGTGCGATCGCAGCATCACGACACCATTCAGCATCAGTGCGGCATTCTGAAGCTGCTCGACATCAACCATCCCGTCAACATTGACGACATCTATGTGGATGTCAATATTTTAGAAGCCGTCGCCAATCAGCAGTGGCTTGAAATTAATGACCTGAATAGCCTGGAACTGACTGAGTTTGACCGGGTGGGGCTAGGGGGTGTTGACATCCCCCAAATACCTGGCATGGAGGCCGTTAAAGCCTACGGAAAACTCCGGGTGTTGGGTAAGCCTGGGGTCGGCAAAACCACTTTTTTGCAGCATCTGGCGGTGCAGTGCAATCGGGGTGAGTTTGCCGCTGACCAAGTGCCCATTTTCCTGACCCTTAGGGAGTTTGCCGAAACGGCCAAACACCAAGGCGAATTTAGCCTGTTTCACACCATTCATCAGGCTCTGGCGACGGATGGTATTATTGACTCCGCCCAGCTCGAAACCCTGCTCCACGAAGGGCGACTGCTGGTGCTAATGGACGGCATGGATGAAGTGCTCAACCAGGATATCAACGCCGTTATTCGAGAAATTCGGGCTTTCTCAGACAAGTACTATCGCAACCGGTTTGTGGTGTCTTGCCGCACCGCCGCCCAAAAGCTGGCGTTGCGAGGCTTTACCGATGTCGAAATTGCCCCCTTTACCCAGGAACAGATTGCCACCTTTGCCCAAAAGTGGTTTGTCGCCCTGGGCAAAACCGCCACATCCCAGGGTCAGGCCCTGGCCGCAGAGTTTGTACAAAAACTAGACCGGCCCGAAAACTGGCAGTTTCGCCAGCTGGTTGTCACGCCCTTGTTTTTGCATCTGGCCTGCTGGGTGTTTCAGGGTGAAGGGCAGCTGCCCAGCAAGCGCACGGCCTTTTATAAACAGGGGCTAGACCTGCTGCTGGGCAAGTGGGATGAAACCAAAGGCGTAGAGCGCGATGACATCTACCGGGGGTTTTTGCTGCCCCAAAAAATGAAGTTGCTTAGCCAGCTGGCCGCCGTTACCTTTGAGCAGGGGCAGTACTTTTTTGAGCAGCGCACCATTGAGCAATACATCGAAGACTACCTGCAAAACCTCTCTGGGGCGAGCCTAGAGCCCGAAGAGCTCCAGCTTGAGAGCGAGGCTATTTTGAAGTCGATCGAAGCCCAGCATGGGCTGCTAATCGAGCGAGCTCGGGGTATTTTCTCCTTCTCTTACCTGGCATTCCAGGAATACCTGACGGCGCGAAAAATTGTCGCGACCCACAACCTGCGGGCCCTAGAGCAGGCCCTGGGCGGGCTAGTCAGCCATATTACCGACCCCCATTGGCACGAGGTCTTTTTGCTCACCGCCGCCATGCTGCGCAGCGCCGACTCTCTGGTGCAGCTGATGAAGCAGGAAATTGACGCCCTGGTAGCCCAAGACCCCCACCTGCAAGAATTTTTGATGTGGGCCAGCCAAAAATCCCAGACCATTCCCCTTGAACCCAAGCTGGCTACCACCCGCGCATTTTATCTGGCCCTGGCCCAAAACCCCAATACCGTCGACCAGTTTGCCCTGGCCAGCACCCTGGATCAGGGGGTCTTTTTAGATGCCGCCCTCGAAAATCTACTGGTCGAGTTTGCCATCGACCACAGCCAAGATTTTGCCTTTTCCAATGCCTGCAGCGAGGCGCTCAACAACATTTTGGTGATGGTTCTTGATGTTGGATTCTATAAGTCTCTGCAACAGCTCAAAGACCAGCTGCCTGCCTCAAATCAAAACCAGGCGCGGCTACAGGCATGGTGGCAAGAAAACTACCCAGACTGGGTCAGGAAGCTCAAAGATGCAATCGTCCACTATCGCAACATTCACCATCCCTGGCAGTTTAGCCCTGAGCAAGAGCAGGTGCTAAAGCGCTACTACGATGCCAACCAGCTGCTGGTCGACTGTTTGAATAGCAACTGTGAAGTGACCGCTGCTATCCGTCAGGATATTGAGGCGACTCTACTGCTTCCCCAACAAGAACTAGAAGATCGAGAATGGCAGAAAAATTGAGTTTAATTGATACGTTCTTATGCAAATAAGACAATTCAAACCCTAGCATAGACGCCATCTCAAGCCCTGTCGCGTCATGATCAAATTAATAAATCACGTAATAGATGATTCGTCAACCAAAATCGTATCATTGGAGAAGAATCATGCCAAGATTAATCGGCAAAAAGTCTGATAACAGCGGCTATGTTGGTCTAGTTCTCATCCTTGCGATCGCCACCGCAGGATCGCTGGAATACCTGGGAGTAATCAACGTCATCCCCGGCTTTGGGCGAGATGCTTGGACGAGCGAACCCTTTGGCCTGCGGTAATGCCAGTTTTTTATTTCACCCTATGTCATGCAACCTGGAAAATGGATCGAGTGTGAGCAAACCCTTGAGATAGGAAAGATCGCCTCATATAACGGCAAAGCAGTTTGCGTCTTGATCGGAGATGGCATTACCCTCTATGCCACCCCCGCCGGATTAGAACATCTAGGCTGGAAGCCTGTTGTCGAAAGTTAGAAAAAATAATCATGATCACTTTAGAATCTGTTGATAAAATTCTCTGTCGCTATGTCAATCAGACCTCTCAATTTCACATCCTTCGCATTGCCAATATTCCTAACTGGTTTTTTGAGCGTACCGTTATTCCTGGAACATGTATTCTATTCGAAACTTTTAGAGATGCCTGGCTTGAAGTTCACACAGGCATGATGGCAACGTCAACCTTGTCTGAGATAATTCTCTGCGAAAGGTTGGCACAAATTAGCGATGTTTCCGCAAAGTAACATCCCCACCATTAGGATGATTTAAGCTGTGCAGCTACCTGACTTTAAGCTCAAAATTGGCCAGATTTTCAACCAAGATTGGTGGGTCAAAATTGAAACTAGAGCACCGGCCTGTACCTACTATTTCGGCCCCTTTTACCAGAGGTCAGAAGCCCAGGCTTCGCAAATAGGCTACCTAGACGATCTGGCTGAGGAAGGGGCGAAGGGGATCACCGTCAAAATTGAAAGGGGCTGTCCCCAGGAACTCACAGTCTATGAAGAACATGAAAAGCTGCACCAAGATGGGTTGCGCTAACGCTTCGGTGTCAAAGAGCCAAGGTTGAAAGAATGAAACAATTGGCTTTCATCTCCTAACAATATTAACAATACATTTCATCTGCTGATTTAAGCGTTGCATGATTGGCCACAGGTCGATCGGTAATTAATTCAATTTAGAGGATTTTAAGCCATGTTTAAGGGTAGAGAAGTCATTGGTAAATCTGTCATTTCCTACGACGCCGGGGAAAAGTTTGATGTGGTAGAAGACTTAATTTTTGACCAGGAAAGCAATCAACTGCTGGGTTTTTTGGTGCGGGAGGCGAGCTGGTTTACGAGCGCCCAGGTACTGCTCTTCAGCGATGTGCAGGCGATCGGGGTGGATGCTGTGATTACCAGCTCCCAGGGTGCGATCGTCAATAACCATCCTAAGAAGGGGAACGATCAAACTGGTCAAATGCCCGCTGTCAGCCATATTCTCGATCACAACACCATTCTCAATGGCAGCCGCATTCTCACCATGGATGGCCGCGATCTAGGGGTGATTGTGGATCTCTATTTCGACGAGGCTACGGGTAAGGTCGAGGGCTACGAGGTATCTGGGGGGCTCTTTGCCGATGCCTACTCGGGCCGCTCATTTGTGCCCGCTGTGCAAACCCTCAAGATTGGCCGCGATGTGGCCTTTGTGCCCATCGAGACTGCTCAACTCATGGAGGAGCAGGTCGGCGGATTTAGGGGGGCCATGCAGACTGTCAGCGATCGCTTCCAAGAGACTGCTCAAGTGACCGGCGATAAGCTGCAAGAACTAGGCCAAACCGCCAGTAACGGCTTTCAGGAGACTGCCCAGATTACTAGCGATCGCCTCCACGAGCTAGGCCAAACTGCTGGCGATCGCTTCCAAGAGACAGCCCAGGTAACTGGCAACAAGCTGCAAGAACTGCGTCAAACCGCCAGCAACGGCTTTCAGGAAACCGCTCAGCTCACCAACGAACGACTTCAGGGGCTAGGGCGCTTTGCCAATGAAACCGCCCAGGCGACCGCCGAGCCCCTGCACGGTCTGGGTCACACTACCACGTCCTCCCTGACCAACGCCATTATCGACCCCGCCGAACAAAAAGTCTTTGTCACCGGCAAAATTCTCGATCGCGAGGTGGTGACCCCTAATGGCGACCTCTTTGCCCTTGAGGGGCAGCCCATCACCAGCGAAATCGCCGAGGCTGCCGAAGCCCTAGGCATTTTAGATGATCTGTATCGAGCCACGGGGGGCAGTTGGGTCGCTCCATTACAAACTCGGCTGGGCGATGCCGCAGCTGGGTTCACGGTGGAGCAAGCCCAGGGCAGGCGAGTGCGGCACATGGTTCGCAACGAAGCGGGCTCGATTTTGGCGGCACCGGGGCAAATTGTCACCCCAGACGTGGTTGAACGCGCCAAGGTCTACCACCGAGAGCGTTTACTGCTGCAAGCCGTGGGCCTCTCTGCCGGGGAAGCCCTGCAAGGGAGCGCCAGCAGCGGCATGAGTCTGGCGGGCGATCGCATTCAGGGCACCACCATCAGCGCCGCAGATCAGCTCAAGTCGGGGGCCAAAGGTCTTTGGCAGCAGATACAGGGGACGGCCAGCGATATTCAGCACCGCAGCACCCAGGCGATCGAAGATAACCAGATTAAGGCGGCCCTAGGGCGGCCCGTAACCCGCGTTATTCTGGGTCAGAAAGATGAGATTATTCTCAATGTGGGCGAGCTGATTACCCACCAGGCCATTGCCAGCGCCCGTCAGGCCGAGGTGCTCGACCTGCTGCTCAACTCGGTTTACACCGAAAAGCCCCAGCTCTCCCTAGAAAATTTGCGCGCACCCCAGGCGGGTATCGCGGCCCTATAGGTGTCTAGCAAGGAACGAAATCGACTTGAGCGTACAATCCTTTGAGTTTTATTGCGTCGCATTTTTGGGGATTATTTTGGTTCGCTACTTTCTCGTGGCGGGCATAACCTACGGACTTTTTTACTCGTCCGTGGGTCGATCGTTGATTAATCCTAAACGGTCCGATCGATCTCCCACCTGGCGAGCGATTCGTCATGACATTAAACTCTCTGCGATCGCGGCAGTCGTTTTCGCCCTAGCCGCCGCTTCTATTCTCTCTGCCTACCAAGCCGGTGCAACCCGCCTATACGCCGACCCCCAATACTATGGGCTGTGGTACCTGGGGGTCAGCTATGGCGCAGCGCTCATTTTGCAAGACACCTACTTTTACTTCACCCACCGTCTGTCTCATCACCCAAAACTCTTTCCCTGGCTACACCAAGGCCACCACCGATCGCGCTACCCCACCCCCTGGACCTCCTTTGCCTTTGACCCCCTAGAGGCTGTAGTTCAAGCGTTGTTTTTGGTGGGCCTGGTCTTTGTGCTGCCGCTGCATTTCATTACCGTGATTGCAGTGCTGATCACGATGACCCTGTGGGCGGTGCTAAACCATCTGGGGGTCGATCGCCTGCCGGTTTTATTTCCCCACCACTGGCTAGGGCGGTGGATCATTGGCCCAGCTCACCATTCTATTCACCACCTCAAGTACACCGTGCACTACGGGCTGTATTTTACCTTTTGGGATAGGCTGCTGGGCACCCAAGACCCCAGCTATACAGAGAAACTAAACAATTATTTGTCCCCAAAAACGTGGTAACCGTCCCCTGAGCGGAGTCCTAGGCGTAGCCGCCCCAGAGGGGCTAGGGAACATCTCGAGTGGAGGGAATGGCAGCCACTCGCTTCCGTCCTTGTGAATAATCCAGGTTAGCAGTCCTATCCAATAAAATTCAGCCAAATTATTTCAGGCCAAGTGATGAAGCCTAAACAAGACCACAACGATGTTGGTGGCAACTCAGGATATGTCTGGATAATTTGAGTTTTATGTCTTATTTGACATCTCAACCAATTCACTCATCAGATAAAACATCTGCTCGTCAGAATGAATATATAGACAGGATGGTTTAACCAAGTTTCAACCTGCTATAAAAGGACGTAATTATGAGCGTTGAAAATAGAGTAAAGGCGACCGCCAAAAATATTGAAGGAAAAATCGAAGAAACCATTGGCGATCTAACTGGGAACCACGAAGCTCAGGTCAAGGGCAAAGCTAAACAGGTCGAGGCCGACGTTCGCAACACTGTTGAAGATGTTAAGGATGAAGCCAAAAGGATGATCGACTAGGTGACTCTTTTGTTACTACACAGCAAACGAGTCAGAGGCCGATAGAATTTTTGGCAGCATATCATTGGCATGTGGTGGGTTCGCAATTTATGACCCTGCATAAGTTCTGAAAAGACCACTACGAAGCTCTCACCATCAATACAGCAACAGCTGGGGTTTAGAAAATCACTCTGCCAGCACATTATTTAAGACAACCACAATCTAAGGAGCTAGTTATGAACATCATTGCCTGGATTATTTTGGGACTGTTGGCCGGCGCGATCGCAAAGGCCATTGTTCCCGGCTATCAAGGGGGGAACTGGCTAGCTACCATGGTGTTGGGCATAGTGGGTGCATTTATTGGCGGCACTCTGCACACCTTTATTCAGAACGGAAACTTTCAGATCACGGCACCTGGTCTAAGCATTGTGGGGGTCTTTATTTCGGTGCTGGGGGCCATCATTGCGATTTTCCTCTACGGTGCTGTCTCCCGTAGAAGCGCATAACGTGCTGTTGGCCATTCACCAGAGGAACTTTGTCTAAAAAAGTTTAGCTTTGGGAATGGCCAACAGCACATGGCCAAGGTAGTGCCTATTTCGACCACTTAGGGATCTGCAAACAAATAGAGTTCCGGCGTCATTCCCGCGCAGGCGGGAATCCGTGATGGATTGACTGCTGTGGTCGGCATCTTAGTTCAGCGTGAACCCCTTAACTCAGGCATTTGAATGAGCCATCTGGTCAGGTTGTTTATAGGGATGATTGCATGACTGCTACAACTGCATTACTGGTCTCTACCCTGCCAACAACACATTGGCAACTCAGTTTGTCTGATCGAAGGCGTGTCATCGGAGCTAGACAACTGTGTCCTTGCTGTTCCCACGTTTTACTGCGCCATATTCAGTCCAATCAGCAGTACTGGCGCTGTGGCCATTGTTATCAAACCATGCCCGTGCTAGAAAGCGGTGCCACATTTACTGATTGAGCACCATGAAAGATTCAAAGCGGATCTTGTAAACCGGATGTTCATCACGTTAGGGTTATCGCTATGCCCGATATAAGTCAGATTATCCCTATTCCTGGCATGCTCGAAAATGTACAGATCCTTGTAGTAGACAATGATTTTGATAGCAGATATCTATACGAAATCTTATTTGAGAGCTATGGAGCAAAGGTTCTGACTGCTGATTTTGTTGCGAATGCGCTAACTCTGCTAGATCACTTTGTGCCTGATATTTTAATCTGCGAAAGTAGATTTCTGGATGAGGATCTTTGCCCATTAATTCGGAAGACTAGAGCTGTTGCCCTGGGCCGCGATCGAATTATTCCAATCCTTGTGGCTTCCGCCTATTGCTCAGCCAGTTTCGCTCAAGATTTAATAGGAGACATGGAGTCTCATCTTCTTAAGCCCATTGACATCAATGTTTTAGTCAATGAGGTTTGGAATTTGGTGCATCTGTCTAAGCCGCTCTGTCATACAAAAATTCAAGCATGGGTGGCTAATCGTAAGCCATGGAAAAATCCTCTCGATTGGAGGCCTCAACCCATCTTTGAAAAGACTTTAGCCTGAAGTATACAAAGCTACAAAACCTAAAAGGGGCAACATGATTAACGATATATCTGGACCAAAAGAAGCTAAGCTGTTAGGCATTTAAACCACGTATAATACCTCACAAAGTGGTGGATATTGTTATGCCAGTCAAAAACTATTTAACACCGGAAGAAAAGCTTGAACTTCAACAGCACCTCAAATCTCATGAGCATCCTGATATT
>JBGSNT010000156.1:0-11990 GCA_041739575.1 Nodosilinea sp.
TAGGCGTTGGTGGAGCTCCATAATAAGTCTGGCTGCTGATAATCACTTCAGCCAGTCTCGGACATGACGGCCCTCCGGGGCGCAGGCGTGTCCGTTTTTCTTCACCTTTCCCACGGCCTGAGAACTTCGCACTGTTCAGCCCTCTATGTTGACCGCCATTTCCCTGGTGCGCGAAAAGGAACAGGGCACCATTGTGCAGGTCTACGCCTCTGACCTCACCGCCACGGAATGGCTGCTGGGCAAAGAGCTGGCCTACATCCTCGTCGGCCTGGGGGAAACCCTGGTGGTGCTGGTGGTGGCGACGCTGCTGTTTGGCCTGCGGGTACAGGGCGACCCTACCCCCCTGCTGGTGGGTACGCTGATTTACCTGGCGGCGGCGGTGGCCTTTGGTCTGCTGGTGGGGGCCCGCTCAGCCAACCAAACGGCAGCGGTTCAGGGCACCGCGATCGCGGGTTTTCTCACCGCACTGCTGCTCTCCGGCTTTATCTACCGGCTGGAGAATGTGCCCTTCCCCCTGTCGCTGTTGTCCAATGTGATTCCGGCCCGCTACTACATCGAGATTACCCGCGATGCCTTTGTGCGGGGCACCGGCTGGGCCGGAGTGTGGTTTGCGCCCCTGGCCATTGCCCTGATCGGCGGCTTCTTTTTTCGCACCGCCACCCGAGTCCTCGGTCCCATGCAGTTTCCAGATTAGGGCTTTACCCATGCACCCACTCCGCCCGCTGATCAATTCTCGCCTGGGGGCGCTGATTCTCAAAGAGACCCGCCAGATTCTTAAAAATCGGCAGATTATCTTTTTGCTGCTGTTTCCGCCGACGGTGCAGCTACTGGTGTTTGGCCTGGCCCTCAACCCCGAGGTGTCTCGCCTCAGCCTGGGGGTGGTCGACTATAGCCCCAGCGCCCAGAGCCGCGACCTCGTGGCCACCCTGGTGGCCAATCACACCTTTGAGGTGAAGTCGTTTCAGCCCAGTGTTGCCGCCCTCGGACAGCAGGTGCGGACGGGGCAGGTGGATACCGGGCTGGTGATTCCCCCCGATTTTGCCCGGCAGCTGGCCCGCGACCAGCCCGTGGATGTACAGGTGCTGATTGACGGGGTAGACGCCAACACGGCGGGCATCGCCCGCAGCTATATGCAGCAAATCGTCAATAGCTACGGACGAGGGCTGCGGCAAAACCCTGACCTGCCGGTGGAAACGGCGGTGCGGTTTATGTACAATCCGGGCCTGCTGAGCAGCTGGTTTTTTGTGCCGGGGGTGATCGGCGTCGTGCTCACCCTGACCGGCTCGCTGGTGTCGTCAACCACGGTGATTCGCGAAAAGGATGTCGGCACCCTAGAGCAGCTGTTGATGACCCCGGCGGCGGGCTGGGAAATTTTGGCGGCCAAGATTGTGCCGCTGTTTGGGCTGCTGATGGGGGATGTGCTGCTGGCCTCTGCGATCGCCCGCCTGGTCTTTAGCCTGCCCTTTCGCGGCAGCTACGGCCTATTTTTAGCCCTGTCGGCGATCTACGTGTTTGTCTGCATTGGCATCGGCATTTTGTTGGCCACCCTGGCCCGCAACCAGCAGCAGGTGGTGTTGATTTCCTTCTTTTTTAACGTGCCGCTGATCCAGCTGTCGGGGGCGATCGCCCCGATTGAGAGTATGCCGCCCTTCTTTCGCGCCCTCTCGTTTTTTGACCCCCTGCGCCACTACGTCACCATCGCCCGCAGCCTCATTCTCAAGGGAGTGGGGTGGAGCGTGCTGCTGCCCGAAGTGGGGGCCCTGGTGGTGTTTGCGGTGGTGCTATTGGGCTTTAGCATCAGCCGCTTTCGCGCCCAGCTCAACTGAGCCTGCGTTACTGAACCAGCCGCCCAGCACCGCTAGGGGGCTGGGCGGCCAGCGGCTCCACTGAGGGCCATCGGCATCGAGCCACGGGAGTAAGAACGTTACTGAAACACCTCTGCTAATCCTCAGGGTGATTGAGCTGCGCCTGCAACTGAGTTAGGGCTGCCCAGCGGTGGTCTACGGGTTCGGCTGCCGCAGTACCCTGCCCCCGCAGCTCAATGCCAGGGCAGTCTTCGTCGCAGATTTGGGGCTGGGGTAGGGCGAGACAAATCTGCTCGTAGATCCAGGTTTCGGGGTAGAAATAGCCGTTTGGGGGCAGGGTTTCAAACAGATCGTCTACCGCAACCTCGCGCTCTAGGGGCAGGGTGGTGGGGTCGGGCTCATACTCTAGCCAGATGAGTTCCTGAGCATTGACTAAAACTCTGTGGTTGTAGGCTTGCAGGCAGCGATCGCAGGTCAGTGTCACAATGGTTTCGGCCCTGGCCTTGACCTCCAGGTAGGTGCCCTGGTGAATCACCGTGAGCTCACCCCGCACCGGGGTAAGGGTTTCCAGATCGGCTAGGTGATCCCCTAGCTCCACAACGAGGGCTTTATCGGACCGCTGGAGCAGATGGGGTATATACACTTTGTCCATTGGTTGTACCCTCCCATGACTCGCGCGGTCTCAAAGCTGTTTTGACGGTGGCCAGGCGGGGCCTAGCCCTCGGCCTCTGGAGCCTGACTGGCCAAACTGACAACCAGGCGGCGATCGGGCTCACGGCCCCGGCTAAAGGTAGCTAGCCCTTCATGGGCGGCCAAAAAGTGGTGCATCTGGCGCCGCTCTGCGGAGGACAGCCCCTGCATTTCGTACTCTTCACCGCTGGCCAGCACCCGCTCCGCCGCATCAGCGGCCATAGCCTTGAGCTCCTCAAGGCGCTTGGCCCGATAGCCGGCCAGCTCAATGGTGAAGGCCTGCTGATCCTCCTGCCCTTTGCCCAGGTTCAGGGTAGTGTTGGCAAGGTACTGAATCGAGTCGAGCACCGCACCGCCATCGCCGATCAGCGCCTGTACCTGCTCCGGCGACAGCGGCTCTTCGGCAATAGTGAGCCAGCAGCTCTCCCCAGACTCATCTTCGACCGGGTGAGCGCTGACGGTGGAGGTTAACCCCTGCATGGTTAGCAGGGTAGTTAACCAGTTGACGCCAGCAGTGGCAGCATCGGTGACCATAGGCTAGGCCTTTTTCTTCTTACTACGCCCCGGTTCAAAGGGCAGGGTCTGGCGATCTTCTTCGGTCTTGGCTTCGGAGTCGACGATTTTTTGAAGATTTTCGGGCAGCGGCTCCCGCGAGAGAATGAAGGTTTGCAGGGTCTGGAAGATGTTGGCGATCAGCATGTACATCAGCACCCCGGCAGGCAGCGGGAAGAACAGAAACATGCCGGAGAAAATGAGCGGCGTAAACTTGTTCACCGCATCCTGCTGCGGGTTGTCGCTCTTGGCAGACCCCTGGCCCGACAGCACCTGGTTGAGATAAAGGCTGGCACCAAAACCCAGGATCATCACCAAAATATCCCAGTGAATGGCACCATCTTCGCCCGTCACGCCGATGCGGCCCAGGGCCTTAATGAAGAGAAAGCCCTTGTTGGCCGCTAGGCCGGGGGCCTGCACCCGCACGGTGGCTTCACCAGGGGAAAGGGCGGTGAGATGCCCGGCTTCGTCGACGGAAACCACAGTCTCACCCTTGACGATTTCCCACTTGGGCTGATAGCTGGTGACGTCCTCGTTGTACTCTTCAACCAAAGATTCGATGGTTTGACCATCGGCGGTTTGCAGCCGCACGTCGGTCTTTTCGCCCACCACCAGCTTATTGCCGCCGGGCAACACCGCCGAGATGGGGAAGTGGGAACCGTCCGAAATATAGATCGCCTTAGGGGAAGTGCTGAAGATCTGAGGCTGAATTTGCTCGATCTGCTCCTGGGGGAAAACCTGAAGGTTGACATCGTAGTTGATATCAGAGAACGGCGACCCCCGCAGGGTAGCAAACAGCGCAAAGAGAATGGGCATTTGGAGCAGCACAGGAAAGCAGCCCGCCAGGGGATTGCCAAACTCTTTATAAACCAGCCCCATCTCCTCCTGGAGTTTGGTGGGGTTGTCTTTGTAGCGCTCTTGGATCTCCTTAACCCGCTTTTGCATCAGGGGTTGGGCCACCTTCATGCGGCGCATGTTGCGTATCGACCCAGCATTGAGGGGATACAGCGCAAATCGAATCACCAGGGTAAGGGCCACAATGGCCAGCCCGTAGCTGGGCACGATCCCATAGAAAAAATCTAGGATCGGCAACATGATGTTGTTGGTCAGAAATCCAATACCAAAATCCATGGGAACCTGAACCCTGCTACAGGGGATACGACGTTAACTGCTCAGTTACTTAATCTACCCCATAGTCGGGGAGGCAAGCCGCCCGGTTGCTTGGGGATTGCCGTAGATTTAAACTTCGCCAAGGGCACCGCTGGCAGCTTTGGCCTTGGACGTGATGCGCTCACTGATGTAGTCATAGACCTCACGAAAGCGAGGCATAGAGCGCAGTTCGAGGCGGCTGCCGTCCTTGAGGGTGACCACCATGTCACCCCAAAGGCCAATGCCGCGGGGAACCGTAACAATCTTACTAATTTCGGAGTAAATAATGTCAGCCCGATCGCGCCCCATCCAGCCGCTGGTAACCGAAATGCGCCGGTTAGTGATGCGGTAGCGCAGCCATAGGGCACGGGTGATAGCCCCGACCGTGAGGGGAAGGCAAATAATGGTAAACCCCAGCAAAATATTGATGATTAAATCGCCGATGTGGGGGCCGCCCTCGTAGAATACATCCTCACGTATGCCCATGGATTACCTCTAGCTTGGTGAACAACTGCTCTAATTCTCGCAAAAATTCGCCATATTCGCACTGGGCTGCTTCAGGGCGCAAGTTAATGACAACCCAAAGATTGGGCTGCAGATGGGGCAATAACGAGCGCAGGGCGGCACGCACCCGCCGCTTGAGACGATTTCGCACCACCGCCCGCTTGTGCACCTTAAGGCTAACGACAATGCCCACACGAGTCGACAGCTCGGGCCGGGAAGTCGTGGGCGGGGCCGAGGTTTGGGGCGGTAGCTGCCACACCCGTACCACTAGGTGAGCAGAAACGGCTTTTCTGCCCCGTTGATAAACCTGGGAAAAATCCCGCGATCGCCGCAGTCGATTGTGTTTGGGCAGCACCACCCGATTCCTTTACCCACAGCAATGGCCCTGGAGCCAACTTTCACCCCAGGGCCATTCATTATCTAATATCAGCAGGATCTAAATATCAGCAGGGATAGCCCAGTCAGGGCTAGACCGCTAGTTTAGCCCGCCCCTTACTCCGGCGCGCCTTGATTACGTTTTGCCCGGTGTGGGAGCGCATACGAGCGCGAAACCCGGAAGTTCGCTTTTGCTTTCGGTTGGTGCCCTCTAGGGTGCGCTTGCTCATCGCTTAGCCTCTTTGCCTGTTTCGATTAAAGTCACGGTCTAGCATCGTAACACTAATGGCGCAGCATGCCTAGCGCCCCTGGGGAACATCTCCAGCTAGTTCTAGGGGCCAAGTGCCCACATACTGATCAATTACATCGCCCTGGAACATCATTCTCAAGTTGAAGTAGTGGTAACCATAGCGTCGGGGGTTGTTGACGTCAGACATCACAACCACCAGGTTCGTGTTGGCGGGAATGGGCTCAGCGGGGATGATTTCAAACCGGTTTTCGTCTTCGTACCACTCAATCAGTTTGATGGGAATGACGTCTCTGCCGCGCCATTCACCGCTGCGTAGTTCGATATCGTTAGGGTCAATGCGTCCGCCAATTTCCGTGAAAGATTCGGGATATTCAATTTCGATGGCGATCACATCCCGCGGTACCTTTGTGCGCTGAACGTTGAGATAGTAGCGGGAATTGGTGCCGTGAGGATAGTTAAAGTCGATGTAGTAGGGCAAGCGATAATCGGACTCAACGCCGCCAAAGATCGTCAGGCCGGGACCGGTGACTTGGGCTTGTAGAGGCCGGGGCTGGGCAGTGCTCAAGCCCACCGCTGTAGCCACAGCGGTAAGCCCCAAGGCCGCTAGCTTGAGAAATTGCTTGGGGGATGTCATGGGTTACCTCCAGGAAAACGTGCCGGACAGGCTACCCCATCAAGGAGTGCTGGTTAACCGGTTTAAGACCAACACATACCGTAGCGCTAAACAGCCCGGTTACTGCTGTAGCCTGTGCCAGTGATGCAACCGGGCTGCATTGACGAGAGAGCTTTGACCCACGGATAGCCATGGGTCAAATCCTACCATTGAGCCCTTCCCCTGGGTCGAAAGCGCTAGTCGCCATCGTCGTCGATGATGGCGTTGCGGTCGAGCAGCAGCAGATTGCGGAGCTGATCGGTGTCGAACTCGGTGAGCCAACCCTCGCCAGCGCTGACCACCTGCTCTGAGAGGGCTTTTTTGCTTTCGATCATCTCGTGAATGCGCTCTTCCAGGGTGCCGGTGGTGACAAATTTGTGCACCTGCACGTTGCGGGTCTGGCCAATGCGGAAGGCGCGATCGGTGGCCTGGTTTTCGATCGCCGGATTCCACCAGCGATCGAAGTGGAACACATGGTTGGCCCGGGTCAGGTTGAGGCCCACCCCGCCGGCCTTGAGGGAAAGGATGAATAGCCGCGGGGCGGCGGGGTCATTCTGAAAGCGATCGACCATGGCCTCCCGCTGATTCTTAGTGGTGCTGCCGTAGAGGAACAGGGCCTCTTGGCCCAGGTAGGATTGCAGGTGCCGCTGCAGCAACTTGCCCCACTCGGCAAACTGGGTAAAGATCAGAGCGCGATCGCCCTCGGCAATCAGCTCCTCAAGCATTTCATCGAGCCGCTGAAGCTTGCCCGATCTGCCCTTGAGCCCGAGGCTGGGCTCCTGCAAAAACTGGGCCGGGTGATTGCAGATCTGCTTTAGCTTGGTGAGCAGGGCGAGAATCTGGCCCTTGCGCTGCACCCCAGTGGAGTCGTCGAGGGTGGCGAGGGCCTGGTCGACGGTCTGCTGGTAGAGGTTGGCCTGCTCCGCCGATAGGCCGCAGTAAACGGTCATCTCCTGCTTCTCGGGCAGGTCTTGGATAATGCTGCGATCGGTCTTGAGACGACGCAAAATAAACGGCTGCACCAGCCCCTTGAGGGCCTTGAGGGAGGCCACATCGCCGTAGCGCTCGATCGGGGTAGCAAAGCGCCGCTGGAAGAAGTTCTTGGGCCCCAGGTAGCCAGGGTTGAGAAAATCCATAATCGACCACAGTTCCCCCAGGCGATTTTCGACCGGGGTGCCAGTGAGGGCAACGCGAAACTGAGATTCAATCTGGCGGGCCGCCTTGGACTGTTTGGCATCGGAATTTTTGATGTTCTGGGCCTCATCGAGCACCAGGCACTGCCAGTTAACCGACTGCAAAGGCTTGAGGTCGCGATAGATCAGGGCATAGCTGGTGATCACCAGGTGTCTGTCCTGCACGGCCTTGGCTAGGGCGCTGCCCTTGGGGCGGCGATCGCCGTGATGTAACAGGGTTTTTAGCTGGGGGGCAAACCGCTTCACTTCCTTTTCCCAGTTACCCAGCACCGAGGTGGGGCAGACCAGCAGCACCGGGCTCTCCAGCCAGCCGTTGTCCTGCAGGTAGAGCAAAAAGGCGATCAGCTGAATCGTTTTGCCCAGGCCCATATCGTCCGCTAGGCAAGCGCCTAGGCCCCACTGTTCGAGAAAGGCCAGCCACGACACCCCCCGCGCCTGGTAGGGCCGCAGTTGGCCCTTAAACTCTCTGGGGGCCTCCATTTCGGCCAGGGTTTGGTTACCCGTCGTCAGCGTTTCGATCAGGGTTTGCAGGGCTCCGGTGGCCTCAAAACTGACCACGGGCAGCTTGTCGATTAGCTGGGTATCGCCGGTGCTAATGCGCAGGGCATCTTCGACGGATAGAGGAGTAGCAGTCTTTTGGCCCGCCAGGAACTGGCGAGCGGCCTTCACATCCTGGGGCTTGAGTTCGACCCAGCGACCGTTGATCTCGACCAGGGGCGAGCCCTGGTTGATCAGCTGCTCAAACTCGGCAGCGGAAAGGCTTTCCCCAGCGATCGATAGTTCCCAGCGAAAGTTCAGCAGGCTCTTCAGCCCCAGGCGCTGGCGTTCCTTTTGGGGGGGCACCTCCGCCTGTACCTTCAAGCCCAGGCGTCCGGCCCCGTCCTCAGCGGTTTGAGCTAGACCCGCGGGCAACGCCACCTCCACCCCATTGTCCTGCAATTGCCAGGCTGAAGCCTTAATGAACTGGTAGGCCTGGATCGGGTCGAGGTCACAGTGGGTAGGGTGCTGCTGGCGCAGACTCTCGCGGATCGGTTCGTACAGTCGCGCTGCGCGGCCCAAACTGCCCAATAGGGTTTCTTGGGGAGCCTTGAGGATAGCGCCTTGGTGGTGCAGCTCAGCCACCGGTTGCTGCCAGATAAGTTCTGCGCCTAGGCACCAGTCGGGGTTGGCCGCCGACTGCAGCTGATAGTTCAGCTGCCAAGGCTGATCGAGGGTGGGTGGGGGCTTAAGCACTAACCTCAGGCGAAATTGGCGAGCGGGGTCCTCCGCTAGGGTTTGCAGAGGGTTGGTCCAGGTGTTGAGCGCTTCCTGCAGGCGGGCGGCGGCAGCGGGGCTGGCCTCTAGAATGCCGGTCGGCTGGCTGAGGGCCTGCAACCAGGGCTGTAGCGGTAGCTCTTTGCCCAGATTCACCAGGTCCTGGAGGGATTGGGCTTGGGCAATCTGGCGCACCTGGTAATCGACCAGAGAGGCCAGAAATGTCAGCAGCAGGGGTTGGGGGTCGAGCAGCGGGAACCCGCAGGCCAGCACCGCCGACTGCTTGGCTACGGCGGGCAGGTGGGTGCGACAAAGCAACGGCATAGCTGACGAAAAATGGCGCAGACGCTCCTGGTCAGCAGCGCTGTCGAGCAGCGGTTGCCAACTCGCCGCTAGGGTCTGGCTAGTGAGTTCCAGGCTGGGTAAAAATTTACCCCGGGCCAGCAAATTTAGGCCCCAGCGGGCAATATGGCCCCAGTAGCGCAGGTCAGCCCCAATTTCCGTGGGACCAGTTAGGCCGGGTTGGCCCAGGGGCAATGCCGCCAAAATCGGTAAAAAGTCGCCAATGCTCAGCCGCCAACCCTCCACCTGCCAGGGGTGCAGCACTACCGTAGGGGAGAATTCGGCAGCGCTGGCATAGTGGCTAGGCACCAGAGCTGAGGCGGTGATCTGCGAGGGCAGCGGCAGCGGTAGCTGGCCCCATACTGGTCCGTTCGTGGCGGCCCGAGCCGATCGCCCGGGTCCGCCAGGGTCACCCTTGAGGCGTCGCCGTCCGCCCCCACGAGACCGAGTCGTCCCCTTGATTGTGCCTTCTGCAAGATCAGTCAAGACTGCCGGGAAGAGGCCCTCAGCACCGGCCCCAGCCTTACCCAAGAGCTGTTTTTGCACCCCGACAAAGACTTGGGCGAGTTCGGGCTGAGCTGTGGCGTAGGGGTAGGAGTGGACCTGCTCCCAAAGGTCAAATCCGTCCGCAGGAAGGGGAGTCCAGGTTTCCGCCCAAAGGAAAAACCGCTGCTCCTGGGGAAGCCAATTGACGTGTAGTATTGCCATTACCCGATATCTACGACTCGCTCAAGGAAGGGGACATTTTCAGCAGCGGGTAGACAGGGTGTAGGCACAGCTAGGTATCGTCCTCAGAGTCATCAGTGTATGGGCAGATCAGGTTGTCCTCGAAGCACCGCCCATCGATTGCTCCTAGTGTGCAGAAAACCTGCTTAACATGCCTATCTTACTCTCTCTTGTTGGCCCTAGCGGGGGATTTTGAGCAAAACCTTAGACATACTCCATGATGACTGGGGTGTGGTCGCTGGGTTTCTCCCAGCGGCGGGGTTCGATATCGATGGTGCAGCTAAGGGCGCGATCGCCCAGCCCTGGCGATAGGTAGTGGTGGTCAATGCGCCAACCCATGTTGCGCTGAAAAGCGGCGGTGCGATAGTCCCACCAGCTAAAGTGGCCCCCCTCGTCATGGAACAGGCGAAACCCATCCTTGAGCCCCACCGCCAGCACCCCCCTCAGTGCCTCCCGCTCAGTGGGGGAGGACATGATGTGCTTTTCTTTGCCCTCGGCGTTGTAGATATCTTTGTCCTCGAGGGCAATGTTGAAGTCGCCGCAAACATTGAGATTGGGATACTCCGTCAGCAGCTTGGCCAGATACTCCTTGAGACAGGCCAGCCAGCGCAGTTTGTACTCATACTTGTCACTGCCGATGGCGCTGCCGTTGGGCACGTAGAGATTGACAATATAGATGTCGCCCCAGAGCCCGGCGATCACTCGCTTTTGGTCATCTAAATCGCCTACCCGTTCTTCTCCCAGCACTGAGGCAAAGCCGTACTGCACATTTTCTAGCGGCTGGCGGCTGAGCAGCGCCACACCGTTGTAGGACTTCTGCCCGTGAATATAGGCGGTATAGCCCAGGTCGGCAAAGGCAGCGGTGGGGAATGTTTCGTTAACAACCTTGGTCTCTTGCAAACACAGTACCTCCACTGGATTGCTTTGCAACCACTGGGTCGCGTGGTCTAGGCGCGATCGAATGGAGTTGACGTTCCAGGTGGCAACTTTCATAGACGAGGGTAAGGTGGATAGATATGGTCACGATGTTCTAGCTTAAGGCCTAAAGGACCGCTCCAGTGTCTTCAGAACCGCCCCTCCAGGGACTAGCCCTGGTCAAAGAAGTCTGCCGCCGTATTCGCCTGGCCCGCAGCTACTGGGATGCCCACAACAATGCCGCCTGCCGAGGCGAGCGGGAAAAGGCGCTGGCCCTGTACAACACCCTGACGAAGGAGCAAAAGGACCAGATTCCCCAAACCCTGAGGGTGTGGCTGCGCTACCGCAGCGAGAAGTATTTTGGGGCCCACCGGACGCAGCCAGGACAGAAGCGGCGATCTGCCAAAGGACGCCAGCGACAGGGATAGCTGGATTTGGTAAGATGAGGGCAGTTTTCGGGTAAATCGGCCCAGTTGGTCGAGCGCTGCGTTGGTGTAATCTGGCCTTGAGCCACTCGCACCGCAGTGGTGCATAGGGGGAATTAGCTCAGTTGGTAGAGCGCTGCGATCGCACCGCAGAGGTCAGGAGTTCGAATCTCCTATTCTCCATTCTCTCAAACCTATGCAGGTCAAGGGTTGTATCGCCCATCAACAAGATGATTCAGAGCCTTGCTGAGTTCTTGGGGCTAGACGCTGTTATGCCACTTTTGGCCATTTTGGTTAGGATTTGGATCGAAAATGGATCGAAAGATTTCTCGAGCCATTCGATCCAATCTCCGTAGGGCTTTCACCATGGCCGATGCTGGGCGTATCCAGTGTAAGGAGCAAATGAGAACGCTGGACCATGTCTGGCTGTATTTAGACAAAGATACCCATGCCGACACCAAACTTGAACGGTTTGGCGGAGACGCAGCGGTTGGACGAGTGGTTAGCTATATCCGGAGCAACGGCACTAAAGATTTTGCAATTGATATTGCGCCCTATGTCCCGATTAGGTAGCGTCTTGAACTGTTGAGGTCATGTGGAAAGCCCAATATCGAGGATAT
This sequence comes from Nodosilinea sp., assembly GCA_041739575.1. GTDB lineage: Bacteria > Cyanobacteriota > Cyanobacteriia > Phormidesmidales > Phormidesmidaceae > Nodosilinea. The sequence continues at coordinate 11,453 of JBGSNT010000156.1, forward strand.
CAAAATCAAGACACTACTGCTCGAAAAAACGTTGATTTTACTAGAACTTGAAGAGGTAGATTTTGGTATTGACCCATCCTACGAGGAGGTTTATCAGCATTTCCAAGAAGAATATGATCTTTGTCGCAGACAGGTTGAGATAAACGAACGGTATGAGGCAATGAAACAGCATCGCTCCAGCCCGAATCCTGATATTCTCAAATTTGCTTCAACGTCGTCGAAGTCAACCAAAGTAGCCTGTAAAGGCTTCGCCGCCTCGTAATTTGTCTGGTGATTGAATTGTACGAGTTGCGATCGAACTGAGCTACCTAACGTTGAAGTTGTGCAGCGGCAGATAACCTTGAACTCTCACAGATAGTCTTTCTGCCGTCCGCACCAAAGCAGTGTTAGGTGGCTGGCCTTAGTGGTGCAGAAAAGTCCTGAAAGGGTTGCTGTGCCGGGAGTCTCAAATGAGACAGGGTAGCTGGGGTGGGGCATTTCATGAGAGGCTTGAATTCCCCAACTCAAGACCAGTCTCATGGAAACACCCCTCTTGTAT
>JBGSNT010000158.1:0-13582 GCA_041739575.1 Nodosilinea sp.
TAGGCGTTGGTGGAGCTCCATAATAAGTCTGGCTGCTGATAATCACTTCAGCCAGTCTCGGACATGACGGCCCTCCGGGGCGCAGGCGTGTCCGTTTTTCTTCACCTTTCCCACGGCCTGAGAACTTCGCACTGTTCAGCCATCTTAAATGTTTTGCATTTTCCCAGTCGCTAGGGCCAGCAAAATAGCCGCCCCAAAGGCTAAGCGATACCACACAAACACCCAGGTGCTGTGCTGCTTCAAAAAGCGCAGCAGCCAAAATATCGCCATATAAGACGACACTAGCGCCGCCGCTAGCCCCGCCAGCAGGGGGACCAGGGCAACGGAACCTAAACCGCCGTCTAGGAATCCCTTCAGCTCGACTAAACCCGCCAGGGTAATAGCGGGCACCCCAAGCAAAAACGAAAACCGAGCAGCGGTAGAGCGCTCTAGCCCCATAAATAGACCCGCAGTTAGGGTAGACCCCGATCGCGAAACCCCCGGAATTAGCGCTAGGGTCTGGGCCAGGCCCATTAAAACGCCATCCTTCAGGCTGAGGGTCTCAAAGGTACGTTTGCGCGTGCCCACTAACTCCGCGACGGCCAGCAGTAACGCCATCACAATTGAGACAACGGCAATGGTGGCGCTGCTGCGAAGGGGCGAATTGTCAAAGTCGGGGATAAACACTTTAATGATCAGCCCCCCAACCACAATGGGAATCGTACCCAATAGAATGCCCATGCCCATGCGAAAGTCGGGGGAGTCGTACTTACCTGCCAGCGTGGCTTGGATCGTGCCCACGGTCACCTGGCGCAGGTCGTCCCAAAAGTACCAGATGATGGCCGCAATGCTACCCAGCTGAATCACCGCCGTGAAGGCTACACCGGGGTCGCCCCAGCCCAGGGCTACTGGCACCATCTTGACGTGGGCCGTGCTGCTAATGGGCAAAAACTCCGTTAGTCCCTGCACAATGCCAATCACAATCGCTTGAAATAGGTTCATGCTTTCCACGGCAGGTGCAGGGGTGGCAGTGCCGGCCTGGGCCACGGTAGATGCTAGCCCTAACACGGGGGCAAAGTTGATTAGTAGATTACTCATTAAGGCAACCATAGGTTTTAGAACATAGCCTGGTACTCGAACAGAGGCCGTTGCCCGGCATCTTGATATTGCCCCTGGTATGGTTGTAGCTGTTGGCGGCAGGCGATTTGGCTAACCGACTCAGACTAGACCCACGGAAGCATTTCCTTAAAATAAGTACACTGAAGTCATTCTGGCAGTAGACGGATCGGCTGAGAGGCATCCCTGGGTATTTTAGAGAGTTCCCAGGTCGGTGCCAGCGCCTACGGCGCTTCTTCTTGCAGGCTTAACTCGCCTCCAGGGTGATTGTGAACCTAAAGACAACCTTAATAGTGAGCTGATCTCGCCAGGGCTTGACCAATGCCCCCCTGGGGCATGCTATGTTAAAAATGATTAACTTAATACTCAGAAACCCATTGAGTCTTTCCTATAGTTCCGTTCCACTTAAGGGCATATTGCTTTGGTTGGCCCTTGTAAAGGGTTGGATAGGGCGATCCACAATCCAACTCAAGGTGTTTGGGGCAGCGTTGGGTTTAGTGATTTTGCCGGTGTTTGTGCAGGCCCCCCTGGTGCGTTACTTCCCCTGGGTAAGTCTGGCTATGACGCTACTGTGGCTTGGCTTAGGTGCCTGGATGATGAGGCAGCCCCGCTGGCATCTCTGGGGGGATTTAATCGTTGGATTTGGCTGGATTTGGCTGACGGGATCGCTCTACTGGGGCTGGTTTCGATGGGAGCCGGTGGTACATTTACCCATTGAGGCCCTGGGGTTGCCCATTGCGCTGGTGTGTCTCTGCCAGGGCTGGGGACGGGTCGGCAGCTACTTTTTCCTCGGGTCTCTGCTGGGTACAGCGGTGACTGACCTCTACATCAATTGGATGCACCTGTTTCCCAGCTGGCGGCAGCTGATGCTGACCAGTCCTGATCTGGCGCCGCAGGTGTTGCGGATGGCCAGTGCCAGTCTCGAATCTGACGTCGCCGCCTGTCGGGCCATTGTGTTGGTGCTCTTTTTGCTGGTGGCGACTGCGATTGCGCTAATTACATCTCGACAGCTAGCCTGGTGGGCCTTTGGCGGTGCAGTATTTAGTACTTTGGTGGTGGATGGCCTGTTCTTTTTGACCGCTGCGCTTGCGTAGGTAGAGTAATTAGGTTTGCGTCTCTGGCATAATGAATTAGGTTTTAGGAAATTATTATTCACATTTTGCCCGCTGAGTTAGATTAGCCGGGCAGCCTAGACTCAATATCTTTTTTAGATTTTTACCCTATTCCTGTGAGCTTTTCTCCCGGCCCCTACCTTGTGCTTAAGATCGCATCGGGCGATCGCCAGCTTTCTCTGGTGGGCAACAGCTATTGGACCGTGGGGCGCGGGGATGACAACAATTTTGTGTTGCCCGATCGCTGGATCTCGCGCAACCACGCCATGTTCCAGGCCGCTGATAACGGTAAGTTTTACCTGATTGATCTGGGCAGCCGCAACGGTACCTTCGTCAATGGGCGGCGGGTTAGCGTGCCGGTTATTTTGAATGATGGCGATCTGATTACCTTTGGCCAAACTGAGCTACAGTTCTTCTCTCCTCAGGATCTATCGATAGCCGCAAACGTTGCCCTGGGCACTGCGCCTGGCCAAGATGTCGCCCCTACCGCCATGCTCCATGTGCGGCGGTTAATCTCGGTTATGGTGGTTGACATTCGCAATTTCACCGTGTTGACCCGCCAAATCGATGAGAAGGTGCTCTCTGAATCAATTGGCACTTGGTTTCGTCGGGCTGGAGAAATTATTGGCCAGTACGGCAGCGGGGTCGACAAGTACATCGGCGATGCAGTTATGGCGGTTTGGATCCATGGCAAAGATGGTGTCGACCAGCAGAGCATGATGCAAATTCTGCAGGCCGTTAGCACCCTGGCCGACATGACCGGTCAGCTTCACGAACAGTTTCCCCTGCCCTTTCCCCTCCGCATTGGTGCTGGCATTAACACGGGCTATGCCATGGTGGGCAACGCCGGCAGCAGCGATCGCCCCGACTACACTGCCCTGGGCGACACGGTGAACGCCGCCTTTCGGCTTGAGTCATCCACCAAGCAGCTGGGGCTTGATCTGGCTATGGGCGAGACCACCTATAAATACCTGCCAAGGGTAGGGGCCGACGACCAGTGCTTTAAGCGCTTTACGGTCGATTTGAAGGGGTACTCAGAGCCGATCACCACCCGTGCCACTACCTTTACCGAACTGAACAACTTTCTATCTGACCATGCCTGACCCCAATGGGGGCTACCCTGCGGCGAGGGCTGCCCACCTTTTTCTTAGGGGCTACGGACAATTCTGGAAACGAAAATACCCGAGAATTTTGATTCCTCTCAAGGGCGCAGGATCAAGGCAATGGCCTTTGGTTCCAGTAACAGAGCTGTCTGCGGATTGGGATCAAGCCCAGCGCCATGAAAGTTGACAAGAAATCTGCGATCGCTGTCGAAATGGACCGGTCTCCCTCGTCGTAGTGATAGAAGGAAACCCAAGACCTTCTATCGCCAGCCTATTGATGGAGTTTACCCATGCAGTACGCCATTCTGGTTTACGAAACCGATCACGACTTGGCCCACCGTGAACAGCAAATGCCCGCCTACAGTGCCTACTCCAAGGCTCTGGCCGAGGCGGGCATTATGGTCGGCGGTGCGGGGCTACACCCCAGCCACACCGGCACCACCCTGCGGCTCAAAGATGGCCAGCGCCAGGTGCAAGACGGTCCCTACGCCGACACCAAAGAGCAGTTGGGCGGCTTCTTTCTGATTGATGTCCCCGATCTAGACACTGCCCTCGACTGGGCCGCCCGCTGCCCTGCCGCCAGCCACTGCGCCGTTGAAGTGCGCCCCCTGCTGTCTTTCCCCGCTGAGGCGATCGCCCCATGAAACTCTATTACTTTCCCCCCTCCCCTAATACCCGCAAGGCCCATGCGGTGGCGATTCACCTGAATTTGCCCCTTGACCTGCGGCTGGTTGATTTACAAAAAGGCGAACAGCGTACCCCCGAGTTTATGGCCGTCAACCCCACCGGGCGGACGCCAGTGCTCCAGGATGGCGATTTTATCCTGTGGGAGTCAACCGCCATCATGCAGTATCTGGCCAGCCAGGTGCCCAATTCGCTTTGGCCCGACGATGCACGGGTGAGGGCCGACATTATGCGTTGGCAGAGTTGGCAACTGGCCCACTGGTATGGGGTCTGTCAGCCCTTGCAGTACGAGAACTTCGTCAAGCCGCTCTTGCAGTTGGGCAAACCCGACTCGCAGGTGGTGCAACGGGCCACTGAGCGCTTTCACCAGGAGGCCGCTGTCCTGAATGACCACCTGGCAGAGCGCGACTTTTTAGTCGGTAGCGCCCTTACCCTGGCCGACTTTTCGGTGGCTAGCGACCTGACCTACGCCGGGCCAGGGCAGTTTCCTCTGGCGGGCTATGCTCACCTTCAGGCCTGGTATGCTCGCATAGAAGCACTACCGGCCTGGCAACAGACCAGTCCTCAGGGGTAGCCCATGGATGCACGTCGAGCGGCGGAATTGGCGGCCCGCAACTCCTACGGTCGGTTGGCCGCCTATCTGGCAGCCCAAACCCGCGATGTGGCGGCTGCGGAAGATGCCCTCGGCGATGCGTTCTTCAAGGCGCTCAAAACCTGGCCTGATCAGGGGGTGCCCAGCAATCCTGAAGCCTGGCTGCTGGTGACGGCGCGGCGGAAGCTGATTGACAGGGCTCGCCGCAGCCAAACCCAGGAGAAGGTGCTCAACACCCTCAAACTGACCGATGCGGTCGTATCCCCAGCCCTGGACAGTGAGTTAGCCACGTTCCCAGACGATCGCCTGAAGCTGCTGTTTATCTGCGCCCACCCGGCGATCGATGGGGCTATGCACACGCCGCTGATGCTGCAAACGGTGCTGGGGCTGAATGCGGCCCAGATCGCCTCGGCTTTTTTGGTGGCCCCGGCGACGATGGGGCAGCGCCTGGTGCGGGCCAAGGCTAAAATTCGCGATGCCGGTATTGCCTTTGAGCTACCCGATGCCAAGGATTTGCCGGATCGACTAGAAGCCGTGTTGGAGGCTATCTATGCGGCCTATACTCAGGCCTGGGAAACTGTGGATGGAGCCGATCCACGCCGTCGCGGCTTTGCCGAAGAGGCAATTTGGCTGGCGCGATTGTGCGTGCAGCTCATGCCCCCGGCCGCCGAAGCCCGAGGCCTGCTGGCGCTGATGCTCTACTGCGAGGCTCGCCGTGAGGCCCGTCGCGATGCCAATGGGGCCTACGTGCCCCTCAACCAGCAAGATACTCGGCGGTGGTCACAGTCGATGATTGCTGCTGCCGAGCACGAACTGGCCCAGGCCGCCACCCTTAAACAGCTGGGTCGCTTTCAGCTGGAGGCGGCGATTCAGTCGATCCATGCCCAGCGGGCCGTTACTCAAAGGGTTGACTGGGATGCCTTGGTGCAGCTTTATGCAGGGTTGATTCAGCTGTTGCCTACCCTGGGGGCGTTGGTGGGGCATGCGGCGGCGATCGCAGAGGTGAAAGGTCCCGAGCAGGGGTTGGCGCAGCTCAATGCTCTTTCAACGAAGGCGATCACCAACTACCAGCCCTACTGGGCACTCAAGGCCCATCTGCTGCACAGCCTCAACCAGACCACTCCCGCTAAAGATGCCTACCAGCGGGCGATCGGCCTGTCCGAAGACCCTGCCATTCGAGATTTTTTGCTGACGCGATTCGCGGAATGTTCAGAACCAGACGTAGAACCAATATCTGTCTCGAAATCGCGCCGCATTCAGAGCTAAGGGGAGTTTCTGGTAAAAAAGATGCCCAAAGGTAGGGGCGCAAGGCCTGCGCCCTTGAGAGGAAGCAAGATTTTCGAGTATTTTTGTTGCCAGAATAGTCCTAAAGAGATGGTAGGGAAGTAGATATCTCGTCCACGGGTTCTGTCACTGGTGGAGGTTGGTGGCAGAAGGCCAGATCTACTGCTGGGGCCATTTCGCTGGCTCCAGTCCCCCTCAAGAAGGGCGTTCCGCCGCCCTCTTTCCCACGGAAAGGAGTGGCTGATCATCGGTTTAAACCGCTGTTTTGCCAAGTGATCTGTAGGCAATAATTCAACTCTGAGGTTTTAAATCCAAAATCCCGAATCCAAAATCCAAAATCCCCAATGGGGCTAAGATCGTTAGGCAACTTTCTCCCCGCCAGCATGACTGCCTTTCCTACTGCCCCCTTTAGCCCCCAAGAGATTGCCTCCGAAGGCATTAAGCCCGAGGAGTACGATGATATTGTGCAGCGCCTGGGTCGCCATCCCAATCGGGCCGAGCTGGGTATGTTTGGGGTGATGTGGTCAGAGCACTGCTGCTACAAAAACTCTCGGCCTTTGCTCAAACAGTTTCCCACCGAGGGGCCACGGGTGCTGGTGGGGCCGGGGGAAAACGCGGGCGTGATCGATGCGGGCGATGGCCTGCGGGTGGCCTTTAAAATCGAGTCCCACAACCATCCTTCGGCGGTCGAACCATTCCAGGGAGCCGCCACCGGGGTCGGCGGCATTCTGCGCGACATTTTCACCATGGGGGCACGGCCGATCGCGGTGCTCAACTCCCTGCGGTTTGGCGACTTGACCGACAGCCGCACCCGCCGCCTCTGCCAGGGGGTGGTGTCAGGCATTGCCCACTACGGCAACTGCTTTGGGGTGCCCACCGTGGGGGGCGAGGTGTATTTTGATGCGGCCTACAACGGCAACCCGCTGGTCAACGCCATGGCGATCGGGATTATGGAAACCGACGACATTGTGAAATCTGGGGCGGCGGGCCTGGGTAACCCTGTGGTGTATGTGGGCTCCACCACGGGGCGCGACGGTATGGGCGGAGCCAGCTTCGCCAGTGCCGAGCTCACCGATGAGTCGGAGCAAGACCGTCCCGCTGTGCAGGTGGGCGATCCATTTCTAGAAAAATCCCTGGTGGAAGCCTGTTTAGAGGCATTTAAGACGGGGGCGATCGTGGCCGCCCAGGACATGGGGGCGGCGGGTCTCACCTGCTCCACCGCCGAAATGGCCGCCAAAGGGGGTGTCGGCATCGAGCTCGATCTAGACCTGATTCCGGTGCGGGAGACCGGCATGGTGCCCTACGAGTACCTACTGTCAGAATCCCAGGAGCGGATGTTGTTTGTGGTTGCTAAGGGCCGCGAAGCCGAGGTAATCGAAATCTTCGAGCGCTGGGGCCTCCATGCTGTGGTCGCCGGTACCGTCATTCCAGACTCCATCGTGCGGATTCTGTTTAAGGGTGACATTGCCGCCGAAATCCCCGCGTTGGCCCTGGCCGAAAATACGCCGATCTATCACCGGGAACTGCTAAGCGAACCACCAGAATACGCCCAGAAAGCCTGGGCCTGGAGCGAGGATAGCCTGCCTCCCTGCTCCGCGACGGGAGTATCGCGGTCCGATTCAGGCAACACCTCGTGGACTGAGGTGCTTCACCAACTGCTGGCCCAGCCCACGATCGCATCCAAGCAGTGGGTCTATCGCCAGTACGACCACCAGGTGCAAAACAATACCGTTCAGTGCCCCGGCCAGGGCGATGCCGCCGTCATTCGCCTGCGGCCCCAGGAGGACGTGCCTGGCTACCAGCCCGGGGGGGTGATGCGAGGGCTGGCGGCAACGGTGGACTGCAACGCCCGCTATGTCTATCTCAACCCCTACGAGGGGGCCAAGGCCGCCGTGGCCGAAGCGGCCCGCAACCTGAGCTGCGTGGGAGCCCTACCCCTGGCAGTGACCGACAACCTGAATTTTGGTAGCCCCGAGAAGCCCATTGGTTACTGGCAGCTGGCCAATGCCTGCCGGGGCCTGGCCGATGCCTGCCGCGAGTTTGAGACTCCGGTGACCGGGGGCAACGTCTCCCTCTACAACGAAACTGTGGATAGCCAGGGCAATCCCCTGCCGATTTACCCCACGCCCGTGGTCGGCATGGTGGGACTAATTGACGATTTGAGCCACACCTGTGGCCAGGGCTGGCGCCAGGAGGGCGATGTCGTCTACCTATTGGGCATTCCGGTAGACCAGAGCGCGGCGGCTGCGGTGGATGGTCGGCCCCTGGTAACCCTGGGCGGTTCGGAGTACCTGGCGGCGGTGTATGGTCAAGCCACCGGCCATCCCCCCGCGATCGATATGGTCCTGGAGAAGCGGGTACAGGCGGCCTGCCGCCACGGCATTGCTCAAGGCTGGGTGCAGTCGGCCCACGACTGTGCCGAGGGCGGGCTAGCCGTAGCCCTGGCAGAATCGTGCATTAGCGGACAGCGGGGTGTCGTAGTGCAGCTGGCGATCGCCGCCGGTCAATCTAGCCAGCGGTGGGATCGCCTGCTGTTTGGGGAAGGCGGCGCCCGAATTGTCGTCTCCGTGAGCGGCGAGCATCAGGCGGCCTGGGAAAATTACCTGGGTCAGCACCTGACGGGTGCTTGGCAGGGGCTCGGTACCGTGCAAGGCGATACCCTAATCCTGGCTGCCCAGGATGGTCAGACCCTGATTGCTGAGGAGGTCGGACCCTTGGATCAAACCTGGCGTAAGGCGATCGAGCGGCGGTTGGCTGGAGAAAGCTAGGGACATTGCTGCAAAAGCAAGTTCCCTTGGATCGCGTTTAGACTCCGCTCACCTGCAGGAGAGCAGCCCGCTAGGAAATGTCGACATCGTTACTCTGGCTGGGTTTCAAGGACTAACGTCTGTGGGTGTCCTAGTCAACTGCGCCTGGGTAAGACCACCGATCCAGGTAAACTTGGGCTGTTCTCAACGAGTAGCTTTTGCCTTAAACGTAGGGCCAATCTTTGCTCCCCAGGGCCCCGTCTTCCCCCGGGAGGGAAGACAGCAGGTGTTATGATCAGTTCTATGTTAAGGAACCATTAAATAGGCTAGGGAAGTTCGGTAGTTTCTAATACTGCTTTGAAAGCCCGCACCCTATGATGAAGCTGGGCTCGCATTGAGGGCAAAATGCTGTAGCCAAATGTGTTCAGAGATTTTGCTCCGATGCCATCGTGTTCCTAAAGCTATCCTGCACCACCAATGACGTTCCCTTCTGAATCTTTCCCAGACGAGTCTTTCGAGGGCCGCTTTGAGGATCGCCCTGACAAACCTGAAGAAGCCTGCGGCATTTTTGGCCTATTTGCTCCCGACGAAGAGGTGGCGCGGTTGGCCTATTTTGGTCTATTTGCCCTCCAACACCGGGGCCAGGAGTCGGCGGGTATCGCCACGTTCAACGCCTCTGGGAGCCACTGCTACAAACACATGGGCCTAGTATCCCAGGTATTTGACGATCAAATTTTGCAAGACCTGTCTGGGCACATTGCCGTGGGGCACACCCGCTACTCCACCACCGGCTCGAGCCATGTGTGCAATGCTCAGCCTGCCATGGTGCCCACTCGCCTAGGCGACCTGGCCCTGGCCCACAACGGTAACCTAGTCAATGCCGCCGACCTGCGAGAAGAGCTGCTGGAGCGCAACCACGACCTAATCACCACCACTGACTCGGAGATGATCGCCTTTGCCCTGGCCGAGGCCGTCAACGACGGAGCCGACTGGGTCAGCGCAGCCGAAACCGCCTTCAATCGCTGCTATGGGGCCTTTAGTCTGGTGATTGGCACGCCCAACGGCATCCTTGGGGCCCGTGACCAGCAGGGCATTCGCCCCCTGGTGCTAGGGGTACTAGACCATGAAATTCCTGAGGTGGGCAGCCCAGCCCAATACGTGCTGGCCTCTGAGACCTGTGCCCTCGACATCATTGGGGCCACCTATGTGCGCGACATCGAGCCCGGTGAACTGGTGTGGATTACCCCCGAGGGGATAATCTCGCGCCAGTGGGCTGAGGCCACCCAGCGCAAGCTCTGTGTGTTTGAGATGATCTATTTCTCTCGGCCCGACAGCATTGTCAACGGTGAGAGCCTCTACAGCTACCGCAGACGCCTGGGCCACCAGCTGGCCAAAGAGTCCCCCGCTGATGTGGATTTGATTATGGCGGTGCCCGACTCTGGGGTACCGGCGGCGATCGGCTTTTCGCAGCAGTCTAAAATTCCCTATGCCGAGGGACTGATTAAAAATCGCTATGTTGGACGCACCTTTATTCAGCCCACTCAGTCGATGCGGGAGGTGGGCATTCGCATGAAGCTCAACCCCCTCCGGGACGTGCTCGAGGGCAAGCGGGTGCTGATTGTGGATGACTCGATTGTGCGGGGCACCACCAGCCGCAAGATTGTGCAGGCGCTGCGGGATGCGGGGGCGATTGAGGTGCATATGCGGATCTCGTCGCCGCCGGTCACGCACCCCTGCTTCTACGGTATAGACACCGACAACCAAGATCAGCTAATCGCCGCCACTAAGTCGGTGGCGGATATTGCCAAGCAGATCAATGTCGACTCGCTGGCCTACCTCAGCTGGGAGGGCATGCTGGCATCCACCTACCAGGAGCCGGGCAGCTTCTGTTCGGCCTGCTTCACGGGCAAGTATCCGGTGGAGATTCCGGAGCCCTTTAAGCGCGCCAAACTCAAGTTCGAGCTCAAAGAGCCGGTAGCCCCCTAAGGTTGCCTAAACCCTGCCCCTCAGAATACTATCCGCTTAAGGCATTGGGCCTGTAGTAACTCCAGCGAAAGGTAGCGGTGAACCATGGGCAAGGGCAGAATGGAAGCCTTCAGCGACGGTGTGTTGGCCATTATCATCACCATTATGGTGCTGGAGCTAAAGGTACCCCACGCAGAAGGGCTGGTGGCACTGCAACCCCTGATTCCCGTGTTTTTGAGCTACGTGCTGAGCTTCATTTACCTGGGCATCTATTGGAATAATCACCACCATCTGCTCCAGGCGGTCAAACGGGTGAATGGCAGCGTGCTGTGGGCCAACCTGCACCTGCTATTTTGGCTATCGCTGGTGCCGTTTGTGACCGGTTGGCTGGGCGAGAACCCATTTGCGGTGTTGCCCGTGGTCTTTTATGGCGGGGTGCTGCTGTTTGCGGCGATCGCCTACTTTATCCTCACCCAAGCGCTGATTGGCCACGAGGGCCGCGACTCCGCTCTCGCGATCGCCATGGGTCGCGACTGGAAGGGCAAGGTCTCAGTGGTGATCTATGCGATCGCTATCCTGCTTGCTTTCCTTACTCCTTGGCTGGCCTGCTTGCTATATATCCTCGTCGCTATTATGTGGCTCATTCCCGATCGCCGCATTGAGCGCGCCTTAACCTTGTAGGCTGATCTCAGGGATGGTTCTAGCACAACTAATGTTTGCAGCCCAGGCCAAGGCTATGCTTGAGCACTCGCCAGCGGTGAGCCATCGTCGGCAGCCGCAGCCAGTAGGCCCACTGGCGCGAAAAAGCCCCTAGCCGCCCGGTGATACACAGCCCAAACCCGCACACTACGGCGTCCCCCTGCCCCAGGGTAAGCATGTCGCCCAGGTGGTTGTAGACAAAGGGTTTAAGGGGACGGTTAACGATCAGGGCGACCAGGTTATGGGCCACCACCGGACCCGCCTGGTAGGCGGCCTGGGCCGTGGTGGGGGCGCGGTCCCTGCCTGGGGCGGGCATGGCGGCCATATCCCCCAGCACAAAGACATTGTCATAGCTAGGCAGCTGCAGGGTAGGCCGTACCGGGCACTGGCCAAACATCGTGGGGGCGGGGGCACCGCTGCCGAGCCATGGACGGGGCACAGTACCAACGGTCCAGAGCATGATGTCGGCCTGGCACCGGTGGGTTTTGCCCTGATGGTTAAACGTCAGGCCGTCGGCCTCCACGGCTTCAATGGCAGCATTGAGGTAGAGGACGACCCCCCGCTTGGCTAGGGCTCGCGCCGCCGCCCGCCGCAGCCGCTCGGGGTACGATCGCAGGATTTCTCCTCGCCGATCGACCACGGTGACGTGGCCCCGGCGGCCCAGGCGATCGCTGAGTTTACAGGCCAGCTCGACTCCGCTGGGGCCCGCCCCGGCCACCACCACCCGCACGGTGGGCTGATGTTCCAGATCCCCCAAGCGCCGCTCTAGCTGCTCGGCATCGGCCAGGGTGGTAAAGGGCAGGGTGTGGGCCTGGCTACCGGCGATCGCCGGGGGGCGCATTTGGCTGCCCAGGGCCACCACCAGATAGTCGTAGGGCAGGGCTTCGCCCTGGCGCAGGGCCACGGTGCGCTGGGTCAGGTCAATGGTTTCGACCCAGTCCTGGCGCAGGTCAATGGCGGTGTGCTGAAGCAAATCCCGATAGGTGGGGGCAATTTCCCAGGGGGCTAGCTCCTGGGTGAGTAGTTCGTAGAGTAACGGCGTAAAGTTGAAGCGATCGCGGGGCTCCACCAGGGTAATGTGCACCTGGGCCGATGGCTTTAGCCGCCGGTGCAGGGCCAGGGCGCAGTACAGCCCGCCAAACCCGCCCCCTAAAATACAAATCCGCGTCTTGCCCTGCCCAGGGGGGGCGGCAGGGCCGGCAGCATTGGATTGCAAGAGCTCGGACGCCATAGCAAAAGAATTTGGGAGGCTGTGCCAAGGGTGCCCAGCTGGCTGCACAATAGCGCTAGATTGCTCGGGCTTCCTTTAACCAATCTCCCTTGCCATGGCTGAGTTTTTTCAGGGGTCGCCACCCAACCCATCGCCCGCTATAGATCTGTGGCTGCTGTCTACGGAGACCCTGGCAGACGAAGACCTAGCGGCACTGAGAGCCTGTCTATCGGCCTCGGAGCAGGAGCAGCTCGAGAAAATTCGTCTGCCCCAGGCCCAGCGCCAATTTCTGACCAGTCGGGGCTGTCTGCGCCACCTGCTCAGTCGATACCTGGGGCAGGCCCCGGCCTCCCTCACCTTTACCTACGGGCCTAGTGGGAAGCCAGCCCTCAGTCCCAGGGAGGCTGGGGATAGCGTCACCCCGCAGTTCAACCTTTCCCACAGCGGTCAGCGGTTACTGGTGGCAATCAGTGCTTCGGCGCAGGTGAGAGCGATCGGGGTAGATATAGAAATGCTGCGATCGGTGTCTCCCCTGCCGGGGCTGTGCCGTCGCTGCCTGACCGAGGCTGAAGCCGCAACGGTGCTGCCGGGGCCGTCTCCCCGGGCCGACCACCGGTTTTTGCGCTATTGGACGGGCAAAGAGGCCTGTTTAAAGGCCTTGGGCTTGGGCATTGCCGACTCAATGCAGGCGCTGGAGCTAACCCTAGCGGCCCAGGCCCTGACCCCAGCGCTGGCGTCCGTGGCGGTGCTCGCGGCCTCCTTGCCCACGCATCCCGGTCAGCTTTACCAGTGGCAGCCCGAGGCGGGCTACGTGGCGGCGCTAGCGGTACAGTCTGTCCCCCTGACGGCGGAATGCTTTCACCAATTTCAGGCCACGCCCCACCGCCTCTTGGCAGAAACGGCCCTCAACGCTCCGTGGGAGACGTGACGGGCCTGGCTTGGGCCGATCGCACTAAGAGCCTATCCGAAAAGTCAGTAGGCATCTGAATGATACCTATCGTGGCCGCAGACTCGTGGGTCTAGGGAGACGGCTATTGCTCCAGGGAAGTAAGGGAAAACCCATCTACACCGTTGGTTAATTGAGGCTCTAG
>JBGSNT010000200.1:0-20600 GCA_041739575.1 Nodosilinea sp.
AACTGGGTGCGCCCTCACTGGGGATTGGGCACGAAGACCACCCCGGCGATGGCGATGGGCTTCACGACTCGCCCCATATCGATGGCTGAATTGCTCAATTCTAGAGGTTTTGAAGCTCTCCTACTTTAACGAACCAGTGCCCTGCCATAGCTACCAGCCTTTTTGGCCGACACAATCGTGTAGCCAGACACCTTAATTTGGCTAAGTAAATGAATTAATTTCTCCTGCAAAACTGCTTCACCAATCATGGCAACAAGAATACCTTTAGTTAAAGAAGATGTCATAGTAAACCTCTAAATGAGCTGCCTTAAAGAGAATAATTAGTGTACTTAGGCTTAGTTTGTTGCCATAATTCACTGCGATTAGTTTCTATAGCTGCGCTGATTTACTCTACAGTTTTGCGCCGATCTATCTTAAGAATTAACGCTTTAGATGGTAGTCGAGGGATGTTCTAATTACAGGTTTAATTGGTTGATGTAAAAGCCTTGAAGCAAACCTTTACCACTGGTTGACTGAAAAAACCCATCGACAACATAGCAGTACGTGTGTACTTTTAGGCTCGATTTGATAGGTGTGCTGGTCATACTGTTCCCGAAATGCCCTGGGGGTTAAGGATCGCGGTTATGGGTAAAACGGATGTGGCAAATGCGTTACCACTCGTGCTCTAAAGCAGCCTTCAACCAATCCTAGCCAATGCGAAAGTAGCTATTGCCGCGAAACCAATGGGAGTCAACCCAGTGACGTTTGCCTGCCGCGACCACCTTGACTCCTTGGGCGGTGGCATAAAGGAAAGGGTGTCAACCGCCAAGGGGAAGCAGAAGCAAGAGAGGACGCAGAGTGAGCGAATCGCAGATTCCTGGAGATTCCAACTGCTCGATTGTTATCGAGTAACGGTCAACCAGCAGTGCAAGATAAGGCTGTAAACCACCTTCGGCATGGCGCAGCTTGGGAACCCGTTGCGCCAACTCCAAGGCGTAAAGTAGCGTTCCGCGTGGTGATTAAATTAGACACCAGCAGGAGGGCGTCATCGTCTACCCTCTTAAACCGCCTGTTCACTCTTCCCCATTTGCAGTAGGGGAATTAGCGCGAAGACCACTTGCCCAACCAAACCAATGGTCTTAGGAAGTGACTGATAGGCTGCGAAGTGCTCCTGTACTGTGCTGCCAAACAACCAAACCGCTAGCCCTAACTCAGCCGCCATCAATATCCCAAAGGCAACTATCCCCATACTGAGACGAACCCACCATTGAGATGGCACATTGAATCGAGTCGTCAGGAAATCAGAAATTAGCCAGGCTGCACTCAAAAGGATGGGCAACTCAATGAATGTACTAACGAGTTCCCCAAGCCTTGGAATCAGCACCAGAATCCGAATTGTTCCGAGCAGGAAACCGATGGCAAACACCGCCAGAAAGTAGAGGAAGCCTACACGGATAGAATTGTTCATTCCATTAGCAAAGGAAAGTACACCTTTCCTATACGCTACACATTAAACCGTTGACTGGGACAACTTAACTTAAATCGAATCATCGGCCCGGCCACAAGGCCCACAATCCAAATGAATCTGTGCCGCTGCCCCCACCCAATTTGCCCAAAACCTGACTAAACGTCAGAAGCAGCATGGGGCTCGACCAACTCTCGCCAACGCTCAAATAGACTCCACCACACTATCCAAGAAGGCTGGGCGGTTCATGTCTACGACTGCGATCACCACCTGCTCTGGATGCTAGAGCCCTCCCACGGCTGGACTTTACTGCTTGGCATGGCCCTAGGCTTTGTCATCGCCACAGTAGGCTACACCGCCCCAACTCCCAGCCCGACCCCGACCCCTGTGCGGCGCTGGAGTACCGCAGACTTTAGGGAATCTGGCGCTCAAGGGACTGGTCAGCCCACGAAGCAGGGTCTTCTAAGGGTTCTAAATGGGTGAAAACAAAACTGCTGGTTAGCGATCGCCCAATGGCCAATTCAATCGCTTCGCAGAGATCATGGCCTTGCTGAACTGTCCAGGCCCCCGGCACCAGCACATGCAGCGAGATAAACCGCCGTGACCCAGCGACTCGAGTTCGCAGGGCATGAAATTGAACTCCCTGAGCCTCAAATGGCTGCAACGTATCGGATAGGATCTGTCGATCTGCCGCTGGAAGTGCTGTATCTAAAAGCCCCAACCCTGTTTCGCGCAGCAATCTTAGCCCAGCCCAAACAATGTTGGCCGCGACAAATAGGGCAATAATTGGATCCAAAATTAGCCATCCCGTTAGGGGAATGAGAATCACCCCCACCCCCACCCCCACCGACGTCCAGACATCGGTCAGCAGATGGTGAGCGTCTGCCCTCAGGGTAATGGAGCGCAGCCGCCGGCTGGCCCGCAACATCACCAGGGCCAAGGCCCCGTTAATGGCGGTGGCCACCAGCGAGAGCACTAGCCCAATGCCAACTTGCTCTAGGGGTTGCGGGTCGAAGAGGCGACCCCAGGCCGCAAAGGCAATGCTGCCTGCCGCCACCAAAATTAAGACACTTTCGACTCCGCTAGAAAAATATTCTGCCTTGTAGTGCCCAAAAGCATGGTCATCATCGGGTGGTTTGGCGGCAAAGGTCACTGCCCAGGTGGCGACGATGGCGGCCACCAGATTTACCACCGATTCGGCAGCATCAGACAGTAGCCCGACAGAACCCGTCAACCGGTAGGCCGCTGTTTTGAGCACAATCGTTAAAACGGCGGCCCCAATGGAGAGCAGAGTGTAAAACCGAGCCGAGCGGTCTGCCATGGTAAGCCTTTAGTGCCGTAGACAAGCCGAACTCTATGGAGCAGTCTACACCAGCTAAACGGGCCAAAGAAATCGATTGGGATTGCAGCCTTCAACCCGCTATTGGCGAAACTGAGCTGGGTGGCGATCACCCTCATTGTGGTCTGAGCAGTTGCAGCGGCTATCTCACCCGCTGAGGTAAATGCGGGGCCGCTGGAGCGGGTCGGGTTCAGTCTTACGAAGAACTTCGTGGGTGGCCAGGGACACACCGCCTTCGCTAAACAGAACAAATCGCAGCAGGTACGTTATGGGGTTGCCCTCGACCCACTTAACATCCACAAAGAAAGAGTGGAGGGCTGGAGAAATTCATTTCCTCAATGAAGAATTGTATTCACCGTATCAGCGGTTAGGCTGGAGGCAGGCCCGGAAGGCGTTATCTCTCAGTGCATCGGGATGGGAGGGCGACCTTTAGGCCAACACTGGATTACCCATAGGGGCAAGCGATGGATCTACTGACCGGTGACCCGGTACAAGTGCGGCCTTGGGTGCGGCTTCAAGTTTGTTATCGGGCCGGTACGCAACCGGCGGTAGTCTTTCTCCACGGCGGGTTGGGCAATCGGTTTAACCTCAGGTCGCAGTACGAGTTTGCTGTGGCCCAGGGGTGGGCGGCGATCGCCTACGACCTGGCGGGCCACGGCCAGTCTAGCCCCTATCCTCGCTACTCGATTGGGCGGCACTGCCGCGACCTGACCCGGCTGCTTGAGCACTTTCACATCCAAACGCCCATTTTGTTTGCCCACAGCTACGGTGTGCCCATCGCCCTGGAGTGGTGCCAACGGCACCCCGTAGCCGGGCTGGTGCTGGTGGCGGGCGGCACCCACGATTTAGATCCCTGGTGGGAAGTGCCGCTGATGCAGAGTTTGGCCTGGGGCGGTCGTCACCTGTTTCGCCTGCCCTGGATGCAGCGGGCGATCGCCCAGCTATCCAGTGAGCACAGCCACCCCACCCTCGACCGGTTTACCGCCGAGAGCCCGTTGCCTGTGCATTCCCATCCCTACGATGCCCTGCGAATTTTTTGGGGTTATAACTTTTTTGCCCGCCGCGCTGGCCTCCGACCAGCCTCTGGCCAGCGTTTCTGGGAGCTTAGCTATCCGGCGCTGATCATCAGCGGTGGCCAAGACCCAATGTTTACCGAGGCTATGGGCGCAGCGCTGGCGCAGCATTTTCCGGCGGGTCGTCATCTGCATATCGACCAGGCTGGGCACCTAGCGATGGCAGAGTTTCCCGACGTTGTGAATGGGGCGCTGGCTGAATTTAGACGGGGTGCGATCATGTAACGATTGAGTTATCCTGCTGCCACAGTAACCTCTCGGACTTACCAGTAACTTTTGATCTAGCCAGTGTGCAGGCGGATTATTAGACTGCGATCGCCCTTACAAAATCTCCTCAAACATAGAATTTAGACGGTTCATGTCATTCTGAATCCCACTTTGACTGCGGCGATCGCATAGGCCGATAGGGTTCCGCATCGCACAATAGACCGAGGGCGATCGCCACAAGCAGTCCTACTGCTAGCCCATAGGGTCGTAGATTACTACCATCTGGCATCACCATGACTGGTATGACCAAGGCCCAAGCGTTGACCGCAGTATGCAGTACGAGGGCAGGCAGCACACTGCCTCCGGTATGGTTGAATATCCATGCATAAAGCACCGACAGAGCCACCGTGCTCACTATATATAGCCCAACTGGAATGTGGCTTTGTGCCGTGTCGGCCATATAAAACAGTGGCAGGTGCCACGCGCCCCACACTACGCCCAAGACCAGGCTAGCCCCGCGCCAGCTATAGCGCTCTTGCAAAACAGGCAAGGCATAACCTCGCCAGCCAAGTTCCTCACCCAGCGGGCCGCCAAGCAGCAGCACCAGCCCAAAGTTCACCACGGCTAGGAGCACATGCCCGGATGCGGGGGACGGAGCGATCGTGCCGCCCAAGGCGATGTGCCCAGCGGCGGCCAGCCCCATGACTGCCAGAGGCAAGAAAAACGAGAGCGCCAGCCAACGCCAACCAACCCGCCATTGCAGCGATCGCCTGAGCCAACGATGCAGCCCATCCTGTCCACTGGCATACCTCACCACCGCAATCGCTGCGATACTAGGGCCAAAATTTCCCGCGAGAAACAGCACCATCCCTAAGGTAGGTAACTGAGGTCTGACCACCGAAGACAGCAGCCAGCAGATCCACGACCAAGCAAACGCCAAGGCAAAGAATGCCAAAAGGCGTGGATTAAAGCCTGATTTACTATAATGTGTCATCATCAATTTTGCCTTCACTAAGTTGGGTACGTCCAAACACTAAACCCAACAGCGGAACACCATTTTTGTGATTTAAACCATTGCAATAGTAGGTAGTACATGATCTATTAAGAGGTCATTAAATTTTTCATTTTCCTCTGTATTAGAAAAATGTGCTGATTTTTCAAACCAAATTAATTCCTTTTTGGGTGATTCAATTATTTCAAAATATTGTTCTGCAAGTACGGATGGTACTTCGTAGTCATGTTTTCCTAATACAAAATATATGGGAACCTTAAAGGATGACGCCTGTTTTTGTAGGTTAGTGGTCAAAAGCTCCTGCCATAACAAATAATTAGATGCAAATATTCCTCTAAAAAAATTCACTTTATCAATCAAAGTATATTCAGTAGCACATATCAAACTACTAAAAATAAGTGGGAAAGCACCTTTTGAGCTGCCGTATAACTCTCCACCATACTTCCCCAGTAAGCGTCGTTGGGTCATAAATTTCTTCTGCCAATCGCCCGTATAGGGAGGAGATCCTATTTCAGCAAGAGACTTAATCGCTTGGTTATCTTTCGCTTTTGTCGCTTGCGCTAATGTCCAATCATAAGAAATTTTTTCGTTCTCCTGCATATTTGCAATCTGACCAATTCCTATGTAAGCATGATATAAATCTGGATATTTTTGGATACTATATATCCCTATTAGACTTCCCCATGAATGACCAACCAGAAATATTTTCTTTTGATTAAATCGATGACATAGCAATCGGGTCAATTCGCCAGCATCTAAAACGAACTGATTGATTGTCATGGAAGAATGAGGATTAATAGCTTTATAAGACTTGCCTGCCCCTCGTTGATCCCAAGTCACAACTATAAAATGGTTCTCTAATTCATCCGTGTATTTTCTTAAAAGACACATATTTGAAGTGCCAGGACCACCATGAAGAAAGAGAATGATAGGCTTTGTGGTATCCACGCCACGAATAAGAATCCATTGTTCCTGTCCTCCCAGGGTAACTTTTTCGAGTGAGGCAATGCTCCGAGAAATATCATGCCCTTGTTTATTTTTAATCGGAAAAGTAAAACCGGGAATTAGGAATAAGATACCTAAGGCTACTGCACCCAAGAAAGCGATCGCAAGAAAGAGCATCATGACTTTATTTTTAGTGTTGATTTGATGGTCAGATTGATCAAGTCTGTGTATGGGCTAAACGAATACTATGAGAAATTTCTAAGGAGTATCCTAAAGCTAACACTAACTTGGTAGGGTCAATTGCTTTCGCACGATCGGACGGACTCTTTCGTGGCGCGAGAGATTCGTTTTCCCAAACACTGTAATCAGGATAAGAGCCACCACACAATTCACAAGAGCGTATGCGATAGGGGCTACCCCAGGTATCAATGCTCCAAATATATTCTCTGAAACATGTAAAAGTGCCACTAGCAAAATGCTGCCTTGAGTGCTGTTGTAAAGCCAGGTGTAAATAAAAGCACTTGCAACGATGCTGATAAACCAGATTAAAGGCGACTGAGCCATTGGGTTACTCGTCAAAAAGACCAGCGGTAAATGCCATAAACTCCACAACAGTCCCACAATCAGGGTGGCAAGCAAGGCATTATATCGTTTCTGCAAGTGTGGAAGCGCAAACCCCCGCCACCCAATTTCTTCCCCCGTGTTAGAGAGAATCGCCGTTAAAACGGCAACAACAAAGAGAAATGGATTGGTTGGAATTACTGTGGGCTCTACGGTCAAGCCCATTAATTTTGTCATGACTTGCCCCGCAACAAAAATAATAATAGGACCCAGCACTGCGACAAGATACCAAACCAGATTAATCCGCCATTTCAGCAGACCCTTGAGTAGATTCCTCACCCCTTTTTTGCCCTGCATCACCTGGGATATAATCACAGCCGCAAGGGCGGGACCAATGGAAAATAGGATGCCAAGGAACTGGACGAAGGGATTGTCAAATGGGGCAATCCCCCGCGAACCAAGGACTCCTGGAATTAAGCCAATCCATGAGATCACAAAGGCTAAGATATAGAACCAAACAACGGGATGTTTTTTCATTTTTAACTCTGTAGCATGGGACATCTGCCAACATTCGGGACAGTGATAATTTCCTTATGGTGCAGACCAGTATCACCGCCATATGATGGGAAAATCTATTTGGCAATGGGGGCAAACTAACTGTCTCCCGAAGGTGGTTTTGAGGTGGTGAGAAATTTGATTCTCGTTGCGTCGATTCATGATTATCCTCCTACAGGTTATTGTGGTAATCTTGGCTCGATTGGGAATGCCAGCCAACACCAAAAGTACAGAAAAATAAATCCAGGGATGATGATCGCTAAAACAACAGTGACAACCCGAATCAGTGAAAGGGACTGATGCCATTGTTGAGCGAGGGCTGAACAGACGCCTGCAATTACTTTGTGGCGGCGACTCCGGTAAAAAACAGTAGGGGTTTCTCCCGAAGTACCGCCTGTATCTCGGGAGCGCCGATGTTGTAAAATTCCAGAAATCAGCAGCCCGATCGCGCCTAAAATCGCTGATGGAATGGCAAAAATTGCCAGCCAGTGCGCCATCGCTAGCCCAGAAATAACGTCTCCCAGCCAAACTGGGGAAGGACAGCGAAAGCGGACCGCCTCTGCCGAACAACCAAAGCGCTTAGCCAAACCGAATGCGCCCCAAGTCAGGAGAAACGGAGAAATTCCGTAGAAGACGCAGAGGCTCAACAAAAACAGGTGCCAGCGGGTCGAAAGCCGTCGGAAGAATGCGATCATGGCGATCGCAGGGCCAATTAATACAAATACGTAAATCAACGACATGTAAATCATGGAGGTTTTCTAAATCAGTTTTCTCGATTGAGAATCACTTGAAATTAAATAACTTAAACCGCCCGAACCATAGCAGAAAAACGCTCCACCGAGTAGACAAATCACTAAATCGAGCGGATGTAGCAAAGAGGAGGTAACCAGGTGATGAAAGAGGGGCACGTACAGCACATCACCAATTGGTTGTGCATTGACAGAAATGCGATACTCAGTAATTCTGGGCAGGAGGAAATCGCTTTTCTATATCTTCCATTTGCCTTTGCAGGTTCTTAACATCTTTGGTGAGTTTGCCGACCATCGCAAATGCGATCAGTCCAAATATGAAGCCGAGAATTCCGAATGTTTCCATATTGGTGTGGGGTGACTAAATTCTTGTTGAACTAATGTTTGAACCGACGTTCCGCAGATTGACAGGGATATTTTTTTAGATGAAATATGCTTAAACCAGCACAGCCTCAGGCGATCGCCGAAGCGACCTAGGCATCTCTGGCCCCCAGCCAAACCGCACCACCAGATCGGGTCTGCCAGTTTCTAGCCCCAAAGCTTTCGCAAAATCAGGCCGCAAACCAGCTTCCTCCACCGGCTGGTTTAACAAGGCGTTGCGAATGCCCAGGGCCGTTGCTTGGAGAGCAAATCGTTCGTAGCAGCGGCCTACTTCTACCCAGTGAGCCTTGTCGGCATAATCGGAGACAAACACGGCAATGCCCGCCGAACTGCGAATTTGGCGGGTGCATTTCTCATTTTCTGGCTGCGCTTTAAAGATCAGCGGAAAGATCAGGTTCCCCAGCCAGCGGGGGAGGGAGGGATTGCCAGAGGTGCTAACAGACAAGCCATCCCCCTTTTGCTCAGCCTCGCTATTGTTGAAGCGAATCCATGATTTGAGTTCTTTTACAAAGGCGGGGTTGTTGATCTGGGCTGTGTTGCCCTGCACCACATAGTTAAGCACCATTTCCATCTGATCCGGCTGAGTCAGCATCACCACCCGCACGCCTGCTCCCGTCCCCGCCGCCGTCAACAGTGCTAACTCCTCTGAGTTCAGAGGTTGGCCGTCGTATTCTGTGCGACTGCACTGCCGCTGGGCGATCGCCTCAAACAGCGGGGTTGCCTCGACCTTGCAAGGAGTAAATGAAATGCGTATGGCCCCGTCTCCAGTGGCATTAGAGATCACTTGCCCAGATAGCCCTTGGGCCTTGGCGGCCTGAAGGATGTTCTCAGCGGCGCAGCCCAAAGACACATAGAGATGGTGATCGTCGGGGTCAACCACCGGGCATCGCCGCGATAAATCCGGGAAAATGGTAATGGCCTGATCGTCTATCTGAAACCGCCAGCACTGGGTGTTGTGACTAGAGGGGGCGAGGGTGCCATAGCGCACCAGTTCTTTGAACTGCGCGGATTGTGCATGAGTCATGGTTCAGTCTCTGGAGGTGGCGTGGTCACACGATCGCTGCGGATGAGAAAACGGCCATTGAAGCGCACCGGCAAGGGGTCACCTGACAGAGGCATAGCTAAAGATCCCGGTCGTTGGGCGTGAATATGAAGGTGAGGTTCGCCACTGGCCCCAGAATTGCCAACCTCGGCAATGGCGTCCCCGATTGCAACGGCCATGCCCGATTGCACCAACAGACTCTGGGGTCGAAAATGGGCCAGGATGACCTCGAACGCGCCACAGCGCAGAATCACATGATTTCCAGCCCGGTTGACCAAGTCCGTCTCTGGAATGGTCATATCTGGAAAGCCATCGACCGCCTGCATCACCTGACCTGCACAGGGAGCGAGCACCGGCGCACCGTAGATCAAGTACGCCGCAGGGTGCTTAGGAACAATGCCGGGCGATCGCAACCCCCACCGATTAACCTGAATGATATCGGTGCCATAACTTTGGCCCCGGTAGGCTCGAAAACGCGGTACTGACTCGTCTAGGGTTTTTAGGTGGGCATTGATGCGAATATTGCTACCGCCATTGACGATCAGAAAATTGTCACCACGCAGCGGAAAGGTAAGGTCAACAGCGGTTGCAGCAGCAGGAAACTGCCCCGTCCAACTGCGGGCTGCCTCATTGCCTGCATACACGCCAAAGGCCACGAAACCCACAACCATCACCCACCCCGGCCAGCTTAATGGCATCCGGCGCTTCGGCTGATGCCTCAGAAGTCTAAGCCCCAACGCCAGCACAAATAGCACCCCATAGAGATAGGGCGTCCACCAGGGCGGAAAGACCCAGATGCCCATACGGGCGATCGCAACTAGGGCGATCGCCGTCACCAGAGATTGAATCCCAATGCCCAGTAAATTACGGGACGGCGCGAAAGCCAACCACCCGATCAACACGAGAGGAAGCAGAATCTGGATCAGAATCAAGATCGTCATTGCAGGCCTCGTTACTGTTCAGATCATTGAGGTAGGTCAGCATCTTGGGCAAGACATCGTTACCGTAATAGGGCGGTGATTCCTGATGCTTGAGTTTTTCTACTTGCTGCATGTCTCCGCGTTTCTGTACCAAACGCAGCACAAAATCATACCTGTTCACTCAGTCACTATTTCAGGTCTTTCTGCACCAAATTTCCACAGCAAAATGACGTCTAAGCCGAATAGATTGATCAGGAAAACGACCAACCCTCCGAAAAATGGGATGAGTGTTAGAGCAGTCACGATCGCCAAGCCCACCAAGAACTGCTGCTGTAACGATCCCTCGTGCTTACGGAATACCCATTGACCAACAAACAGTGCCACGCCCAATGATCCGACTAGAGCCGTGATCACTAACGTTAGGCTTAAGAGTGGAATCAGCGGAATACCAATGAGTGTAATCGCCAAGAACACGATGGCAAAGACAAATGAGACGATCGCTCCGATGCCCCAGAGAGCGGTTAGAGCAGAATATTGACGCAACTTTGTCGCCAAATTCGGCAAGAACGGGGGGCTAGTCTGTAAAATAATCAGCCCGAGGATTGTTGCTATGATGGCGGCGCTAATTCTAAAAATGGCACTGAAGAAATACTGAGCAAAGAAGCTACTTCTATCTCTACCAGAGCCATACATCATGCCATGGCGATCGCTGAATGTGGCCTTCTCACCACTGATGATCGCACCCGGCTCCTGTACAATCTTCCCACCAAAGGAGTAAGCATCACCCTCTACCTGCGCTCCTTCTTTTAAGATGACATCACCGCCAAACGCGATCGCAGTATCCACAACTTTGGCATTAGGAGAGACCGTAACACTCCCACCAAACGCAATGGCATTTTCGACAGTTTGATTTCCTGGTACGGTTATGCTGCCGCCAAAGCGAATGAGGTTGTCATTGTTGAGATTAATATCAGTTTGTGCCAAGGCATTGCCTGCAAATATCATGCAAATAGTGACTATAAAAGCCAGAGCTAATTGGTGCCATTTCATAGAGTTAATCCTCGTAAATAATAAGGAAACCGGCTATCTCTCAGACTGTTGGAAAAAGATGGGAACCTCGTTAAGGGAGGGATGAATGACATAAAACCTGCAAATAGACCGGGTTGTAGTGTGAGTTCGATACGCTTTAGAAATAATCTCTCCAGCGATCGCCATCTACCGATAGATTGCCTCATCGATCATGGCTCGGAAGAACTCGCCCTCTGACTCAAACCGCTCAGTACCGAAGTACCACCCAACTCGCAAGCGGGTTGGAATTGTGTAGCCGCAGAACGTGCATTCTTTCTCTACGATCGCCCCAAAATCCACATAGTGGTGTTCACCACCCTCTGGATTGCCCCAGCGCGGCATCTTCACAGTTTTGAGTCGACCTGTTTGATCAATGGTTAAGTTGAGTTCTGCCTGTTCACCCTGAGCCATAAAACTGGCATGGAGATGCGATGCCTCCGTGCTGCTCCAAGTCATGTCACCCAGACAAAATGCCGATGGCAATAGTATTAGCTCAGTGTGGAAGCGACCCGCCGACGATCGGGTAATATCAGCACCAGTTCCGGTCATTACCGGGAATAGCCCTAACAGCTTCCACTGCATCGCCCCGACGCCATCAATGATCCGATCTGATCCCACAATCGGTAAGCGGTTCATCCAGGCAGTGGCACTCCAAATAAAGCCGTGATGCCAGCAGACAACTTGCTCTGCGGTGAAGGGAATCCAGTTCTTGAGTTTAATTTCGCCATGCATTTTTAAACGCACTGCTGAGGCGATCGCCGTTCCAGGTGCGATTCTCCGCAGGAGAGGCTCTGCCATCGCATGTTCCAGATACCGTCTAGCTGCATCGGGCAGCTGGGCAAAGTCATTAGGGTTGAATGCGCGCTCCTGAGATATGGCTGACTCCCATAGGGCATCGAGGGGAAGCTGTTTAGTTTTCATAGTTTTTATCAATCGCTCCTCTCTTAATCGCTTCGAGTGGTTAAAAGGGCTGGCTCTTTCAATAGCCCGATGATAGAAGTTACGGCTATCAAGCCAGGGGCCGCTAGCCATAGCCAGAACCCCAACAAAAATTGACCTAGGGCAAATTCAGAAACGCCACCACTATCGGCGGGTAGGTTGAACCAAAATGCTGAAAATGTACCCCCAAAACCGATAAGAATGGCAGCTACCCCAGCTATGGTTGAAAACTTATAGCGTTTCATCATAAAAGTGATGCAGCACAACCAGTAGATTGGATTGGCGAACCAACCAATTGCTGGAATTTGCAGGAAAAGCAATCCAATGATGCCAAAGAAAGTCAGTTCGATCCCTTTCATGGCATAAACGTCATTAGGGTCAGAGGGACTACCACCAACAGAGTCTATAGGAACCACATTAAATAAAAGGCAAGGTAACGCGAGAGCTATGCCGTATAGGAAGAGCGATAGTCCTAGCAATACAATCTTATATTTCACCAGCTACACTCCTAACCCTTTTGATTAGGGTTCTCTGAAAATGATCTCTTGAGGATCAGGTAGAATCCAACATCATTTCCAAAAAACATCACAGCATTGAGGGCGACAAACTCCCATCCTTCCGCAGAGAGTTGATTAAGATGGCGTTCGATTTTCCTGGCTTTTTGTCTAGTCGTCAAACATAGCCAATCGCTGATTACTTTATATTGTGTTGCCACTGGCTCTTCCCGTGACTTTTGTCTGTTTGCGCTAAGCTCGTTAACCTACTGCAACCAGAATCGTCAACTAATAACTCTCTAACTATGCCAAAGCCGTGTTTGATTTACCGATTGAATTGATTAACCACAATGCAAAATTTGAGATTTTGGTCAACCAAAAGAGTGAGATCTCAATTTGAGCAGATACTAATTAAGGAGACGTGCCAGGATGAAGGTAAATAGTCTATAACAAGACACGATACGATGCCTAGTACAGACAATTTGCTTCAAAATTCTCAAGCCGCAACAGCAGCCAAACTCAAGAGCATTGCCAGGCTCTATTTGGAAGGTAAATCCGCTTCGTCTTCCACAATTAGAATGGTTGGCTGCATAGGTTTTTAACGGTTAAGTCGGTCTTATGCCTGCTGAATCAACGCTGGATTGGTTACCTGTTGCGAGAGCGATAGCCCGGTTAAGAGATAGGCTTGGGTCAATGCCGATGGGCCTAACAAGAGAGCGACCCGGCATGCATTGATCAACACCTGGGCTTCAGCGAAGTGGTTGAACCCGACAGACCAAGGAGAAAACCCGAGGGCGATCGCAGCTGTATTGTAAGCCATAGTGACAAGCTCCACCCAGTGTGAACACCCTGCCATGTTTGCCAATGCTAACTCAGCAGCACCTTTCTGTAGCGATCAGCACACACAGCTGCTACAACATTACAGCTAGGCTGCTACACCCAAATTCTACAGTCAAGCCCCTGAACAAAAAGAAATTTTCTTGCTTGAGAACTCAAAAACCCTCTGTTAAATGCCGCCCGCATTGGACTTGGTTTAATTTTGGAAAATTACCCCAATGAATTCCCAATTGTCTACATTTTGGAGCTCAACTACCGATCAGGTGCTTCACCAAACCCGCTCTAGCTCTATCGGGTTAAGCGGCCCAGAGGCCAAACAGCGGCTGATTGAGTACGGTGCCAACAGCCTTAGGCAAACGCGCAAGCCGAGCCCCTGGCTGCTGTTGATTAATCAGTTCAAGAGCCCGATTATCTTGATTCTGATTTCTGCGGCGGTACTGTCGATATTCCTAAAAGATGCGCTTGATGCGATCATCATTCTGGTGATCGTCTTGATCAGCGGGCTGTTGGGGTTTTGGCAGGAACAGGGGGCCTCAAACGCGGTTCAAAAACTCCTGGCGCTGGTGCAGGTTAAAGCCACCATTCTGCGGGATGGCCAGGCCCAGGAGATTCCCAATGGGGAGGTAGTGCCGGGCGATATTGTGGTGCTTTCTGCCGGTAAAACCATTCCCGGTGACTGCCTGGTTTTAGAGTCAAACAATCTGTCGGTGGCGGAAGCCGCCCTGACCGGAGAAACCTACCCGGTGGACAAGTTCAGCGGCGTACTGCCTGCGGACGCTGGGCTGAGCCAGCGCACCAATGCTCTCTACATGGGCACCAATGTAATTAGCGGCACGGCCAAGGCCGTTGTAGTGCAAACCGGAAAGGCGACTGAGTTTGGCAAGGTGTCAGAGCAGCTGAAGCTCCGGCCCACGGAAACCGAGTTTGAACGGGGCCTCAGCAAGTTTGGCTACTTTCTGATGGAAGTGACGCTAATTTTGGTCGTGCTGATTTTTGTCGCTAACGTTTACCTCGATCGCCCGGTGTTGGCGTCTTTTCTATTTTCCCTAGCCCTGGCGGTGGGGTTGACGCCGCAGCTCTTGCCTGCGATCGTCAGCGTCAATCTGGCGCGGGGGGCAAAGAAAATGGCGACCAAGCAGGTGATTGTCAAGCATCTGCCCGCCATTGAAAACTTTGGCAGCATGAATGTGTTTTGCACCGATAAAACCGGCACCCTGACCGAAGGCGAAGTCAAAATTCATGCAGCGGTCGATGCTACGGGGAATACAAACGAAGATGGAGCCTCGCCCCAGGCTGATCGCGTGCTCTTTTACGCTTACTTGAATGCGGCCTCTGAGTCCGGCTACGTCAACCCGATCGATGCCGCTATTCGCGCCTACAAAACCTTTGATATCTCTGCCTATGAAAAGCTTGGCGAAGTGCCCTACGACTTTAATCGCAAACGGTTAAGCATTCTCTTTAAAGTAGGGGATGCGTCTTTGATTATCACCAAGGGCGCGCTGAAAAATATTTTAGAGGTTTGTTCAACCGTTGAAATAGCTGAGGGTAAAACCATTGATATTGCCGATCAGCGCCAAAAACTGCTGCAACAAGCATCGGATTTGGGCGATCAGGGCTTTAGAACTCTGGGCGTAGCCTACCGCAAGTCTGATCACGATTCTTTTTGCAAAGACGATGAAGTGGGTATGACCTTTTTAGGCTACTTGGCTCTCTTCGACCCGCCTAAGATGGGGATTGCTGATACCCTCAAAGCTCTGGAAGATTTGGGAATCACGCCAAAGATGATTACCGGTGACAGCCGGGCGGTGGCGATGAGTATTATTCAGCAGGTTGGCCTGCCTGAGCCCAGAGCGCTGACCGGCTCAGATCTGGCGAAGCTCAGCGATGAAGCCCTGCTGCACCAGGTGCAACACACCAATGTCTTTGCTGAGGTAGAGCCCAACCAAAAAGAACGCATTATCATTGCCCTCAAAAAGGCGGGCAATGTGGTGGGCTATTTGGGCGACGGCATTAACGATGCATCGGCGCTCCACGCCGCCGATGTGGGGATCTCGGTGGAGAGCGCGGTCGATGTGGCCAAGGAAGCCGCTGACATTGTGCTGATGCAGAAGGATTTGAATGTCTTAGTTGAGGGAGTGAAAGAAGGCCGGGTAACCTTTGCCAACACGCTGAAGTATGTCTTTATGGCCACCAGCGCCAATTTTGGCAATATGTTGAGCATGGCGGGTATTTCCCTGGTGCTGCCCTTTTTGCCGCTGCTGCCTAGCCAGATTTTGCTGACCAACTTGCTCACTGATTTTCCAGAATTGACCATTGCTACCGATCGCGTCGATCGCGCCCAGGTCAGCCAGCCCCACCGCTGGAATATGGGCTTCATCCGCAACTTTATGCTGGTGTTTGGCCTGCTAAGTTCGGTATTTGACTACCTCACCTTTGGGGTCTTGCTGCTGGTGCTCCATGCCGACCAGGCCCAGTTTAGAACGGGGTGGTTTATGGAGTCGGTGATTTCGGCCTCAATGATTGTGCTGGTGATTCGGACGCAACGGTCAATGTTTCAGAGCAAGCCGAGTCGGGCACTGTTGTTTACAACGATCGCGATCGCCCTCATCACCCTGTTTCTGCCCTATACCCCGCTGGCAGATGTGCTAGGGTTCCAGGCGTTGCCCCCTGAGTTTCTAGTGCTGCTGGCCGCCATTGTCGGCCTCTACATTCTCTCTGCCGAAACCGTAAAACGAGCGTTCTATCACCGCGCGACGTTTTAAGTATCAGGCGCACTTTAGAGTTGCAGACCCTGCTGCACCAAGGCCGCCTGATGAATTAACTCGTCCTCCATGGGATTCGAGTGAACGATCCGGCAGGGGTGGAGGGGTTACGGCAGCAGGTGGCCCAGCGCCTGGCCGACATTCGCCATCGGTTTGTCACCACCACGGGCTCGGTGCCAGAGGATATTGTGCGGGTCGCCCAGGAGTACGGCGTGGCAGAGATTGTCATGGGTAAGCGCGGCCACCGCCCGCTTGAGGAGGTGCTGGTGGGGTCGGTGTCTCAAGCGGTGGTAGAAGTCAGCTCACTGCCGGTGGTGGTGGTTGAAGATGACGCCGTTGGGTTGAACAGGCTCTAGCTGGATCTATAGCTTGTAGGCATAGTTGACCCAGGCCCAGGCCAGATAACAGGAAGGACGACCTAGACTTAGAATGACCTCTCATCAGCGGGGCCTCGGATATGCTGAGCAAGCGATCGCAACTTGGCCTCTGGTCGGCCACCGTGCTGACGGCCCTGGTGGGCCTGGTGAACCTGTGGTCGGCGGTGACGCCGGGGCTGCCTCATCGGGTGGCCTGGGTGAGAGATATGTTTCCAGTTGAGCTGCGCTTTGGGGCCCATGTCTTTGCCGCCCTGAGCGGTTTTTTTCTGCTGCTGCTGGCGGCCAATCTGCTGCGGCGCAAGCGGGTGGCCTGGGGACTGGCGGTGGGGCTGTTGGTGGTTTCTATCCTGAGCCACCTGGTCAAGGGGCTAGATTTGGAAGAAAGCCTGCTGTCGCTGGTGCTGCTGGGGCAACTGCTGTGGCTGCGGCCCGTCTTCACCGCCCAGTCTGACCGTCCGTCGATGGTGCAGGGGTTACGGGTGCTGGTTGGGGCGCTGCTGTTTACCCTGGCCTACGGCACCCTGGGCTTTTGGGCGCTCGATCGCCACTTTGCGGCCCCCTTTAGCCTACCCGAGGCGGTGGGCCAAACCCTGGCGATGTTTTTTACCGCCGACAATGGCGGCCTAGTGCCCACCAGTCGGTTTGGGCGGTATTTTGCCGACTCTATTTATGTAGTGGGCGCAGTGACGCTACTCTACGCTGCCTGGATGCTGTTTCGCCCGGTGATCTTTCGGGGGATAACCAGCGAGGCCGAGCGAGAGCAGGCCAAAGCCATTGTGGAGCAGCACGGACAATCTTCCCTGGCCCGGTTTGCGCTGCTCGACGACAAGTCCTATTATTTCAGCCCGTCGGGACAGACGGTGATTGCCTACGTGGCGAAGGGGCGGGGGGCGATCGCCCTGGGCGACCCCATCGGGCCAAGTAGCGACCGACAAGAAGCGATTGTCGGGTTTCGGACATTTTGCGATCGCAACGACTGGCACCCGGCTTTTTACCAAACCCTGCCGGACGACTTAGCGCTTTACGAGGCTCTCGGGTTTCAGACTCTCAACATTGGCGAAGAAGCCATCGTCGATTTGCACCAGTTCACCCTGGAGGGCAAGGCCGGACGCCACCTGCGCACGGCGACCAATAAGTTCACCAAGCAGGGCTACCGGGTGCAGTACTATGCGCCCCCCGTTACCGACGACCTACTGGCTGAGCTACAGGCGATCAGCGACGACTGGCTAGAGGCCATGGAAGGGGCCGAAAAGAAATTTTCCCTCGGCTGGTTTGACCCCGACTATTTGCGAGACTGTAAAATTGCTGTGGTGGAAGATGCCCAGGGCATCCCCATCGCCTTTGCCAACCTGGTGCCCGAATACCAGCTCAACGAGGCCACCCTCGACCTGATGCGCCATCGCCGCGAGGTGGAGCACGGCGCGATGGATTTTTTGTTTGTCTCACTGATACAGCATAGCCAAGCCCAGGGCTACGACAGCTTTAACCTGGGGCTGGTGGCCCTCGCGGGGGTGGGCGACTTGCCCCAGGCTACCCCCATCGAAAAGGGGATACACTACCTCTACGAGCACCTCAACTCGATTTACAACTTTCAAGGGCTGCGGGCCTACAAAGACAAGTTTCACCCCCGCTGGGAGCCGCGCTACTTTGTGTATCCTCGCCTGGCTGATTTGCCAGCGGTGGTGGTGGCTCTGGTGCGGGCCGATTCGGGCGATTGCTTACAAGACTACTTTGGTGCTCAGTTCTTTAGCACCGCCTTGACCTACAGCCTCAAACGCCTCTCCCAGGTAATGCCAATTGTGCTCAGTCTGGGCCTTTTTGCCCTGTCGATTTGGGCGATCGCCAGCGAGCTACACCAGCACCAGCCTGGCGATATTCTCCGCAGCGTAAGGGCGATACCAGCCTGGGCCTTGGCGGGTGCGATCGCCCTGACCGTCCTCAACTACATCTTTCTTACCGGCTATGACACCCTGGCCGCCCGGTTTGTGCGCCAGCCCCTGCCCTACGCCAAAACCGCCCTGGTGGCGGTGATTAGCTACGGCATCAGCAATAGTGTGGGCCTCGCCCTGTTCAGCAGCAGCGCCATACGCTATCGCTTTTACACCGCCTGGGGGCTCAGCCCTGGCAAAATTGCCCAGATGGTTGCCTTTTGCAACCTCAGTTTTTGGCTGGGGCTGTTTGCGGTGGGCGGTCTGGTGTTTACGCTAGAGCCGCTCTCGGTGCCAGGTCTGCTGCACCTGCCCTTTAAAACCGCGCACCCCCTAGGTATTCTGTTTTTGGCGATCACGGTGGCCTATCTGCTGCTCAGCAGCGTTAGCCGTCGGGCGATTCACATCAAGGGCTGGGTGCTGCCCCACCTGCCGCCCAGGCTGGCCCTAAGCCAAATCCTCATCACCTCCTGCGACTGGGCGCTGGCGGCGGCGGTGCTCTACGTGTTGCTGCCCGCTCACCCCGACTTAAACTACTTCATCTTTTTTGGTAGCTACCTGCTGGCCCAAATCGCCGGGGTGATCAGCAATGTGCCGGGGGGGCTGGGGGTGTTTGAAACGGTGCTGATCTTGCTGATCTCGCCGCCAACCCCCTCGGATCAACTGCTGGGGGCGCTGCTGGTGTATCGGCTGGTCTATTACTTTTTGCCCTTGCTGGTGGGGGTGGGGTTGCTGGCGCTCTATGAGCTGCGGCGTCGCCGTCAACAGATTAAAGCGATCACGCCGAGCTAGGGTGGGGCTGCGATCGCCCCGATTACCCCGCCTGGCTCCAGACCGAGCGGCCTTTGGCGCAACTGCCTTGCTCCAGCAGATCTTAGATTCGGTTAACCTGAAACTTGCTAACAGTCCCCCGTCCAGCCGCCCCAACGGCATGCTCAGCCATCTACCCCGCAGCCCAAGAAGAATCCTTCTGCAACGACATCACAATCAATCTACGGCCTTGCGCCTGTGCCGCCCCTAACCCGTACCAGAGTCAGTCATTCCTCTGGGCCAGACTCGTACTGTGATGCCGACGGTTGTTTTTGCCTCAGGAAGCGCTGTTACGCCACGCCGCATTCGAGGATCGCCCTCAACTATAGAACAACCCGTATGGCCAGGAAGCTAAAAATCTAGCTATCTCATGCCCTAGAGTTTCGACATAATTGGGGTAAGTTTGGGGTAACGCTAAATTCATGACCCTGAAACCCTTGCCATATGTGAAGTGATTCACAGCTTCCCAAGCTGAATGTCGTCGGTTCGAGTCCGATCACCCGCTTTCAAGTGTCTCAGTCTCAAACGCTCTTCCAGAAAGGGATTTAGCCATCAAGGTGTTGATTACTTTTTGGCAAAGTGGCCGTGACGTTGGGTCATTTTGGGGCAGTTTGGGGGTAAAAACTGGTACGAAATTGGTATAAACCTCCGGGCACGAAAAGCGGATTGATGGGGTCTGGAATAACCGTAGATGGCGGCAAGGGTGCAGGCGATGTACTTTACCCCCACTCCGAACTATGGCTAAAGGACAAGTTAAAGTCGAAGTTTATTCCGAGCGCTTGCGGTTACGGTGGAGCTACCGGAGCCAGCGCTACTGCCTGTCGGTTGGCTTGCCAGACAGCATCATCAACCGCAGGGTCGCAACGCAAAAGGCCCAGCAGATCGAGTTAGACATGCTGAGCGGCAATTTTGACCCCACGTTGCAAAAATACAAGCCTGAGGATCCGCTGCCAATAGTTGCGGCTGGCTCTGAGCCGTCTCAGACCTATACCGATGTCTTTAAGCAGCACTGGGACGAGTTTGTGGACGATAAGGGGCAGCGGCTAGAGAGCCCCTTCACCATCGTGAGCATGTACAACCCGATTCCCAAAAAGGTGCGCAATTTCGGGCGAAAGATCATTGGCCGCCGAGAGGCCCAAGAGTTCGTCACGTTTATG
>JBGSNT010000236.1:0-31185 GCA_041739575.1 Nodosilinea sp.
CCATCCAGAAACTGCATAATAGCAGGAAAAAAGCTGCGCAAGCGTGTCGCGGGCTATGTCAATAAAGTTAATCAAGAAATTGAATTCGCATGACAAATGTTTGCCCGGCAAACGCCGGCTGTGATATAATTATAAAATTAAAGGAGGCATACTTGGAAGACGATTTGGCCCTGTTTTTAAAAGCCCTGAATTTTTCCGCACGGAAACATCGCCATCAAAGAAGAAAAGACACGGCGGCCTCGCCCTTCATCAACCATCCGATTGAAGTCGCTAACATCTTGTGGACCATAGGTGAAGTATACGACGTAACCACCATCATTGCCGCTATTCTTCACGATACGATTGAAGACACGGATACAACGCGCGAAGAAATACGCCTCAATTTCGGCGACGAGGTTGTTGGCTTGGTTTTGGAGGTAAGCGATGATAAAAATCTGCCGAAACAGGAAAGAAAACAAACCCAGATTGTCCATTCGCCCCATCTGTCGCAGCGCGCCAAACAAATCAAACTGGCTGATAAAATAAGCAATATCCATGATATTGCTTTCGCTCCGCCTGATGACTGGCCGCTGCAAAGAAGAATCGATTACCTCCACTGGTCCCAGGACGTCATTCACGGCCTGCGGGGCACAAATGAGCAACTGGAAAAATGCTTTGACATCACCCTGGCTCAAGCCAGGCAGAAGCTTTCTGAAGAAAAAGAATAAGAACTCCCGACGATTTATCCCTCGTTTCCTCAACCCTGGAGTTGGATCTGCCGAAGCGTGCACCGCATTGATCGTTTAAGAAAAACTGTTTATCGAATGCCGTAAACAGGTCCGATGAAAGCCAATATTAATTTTTTCATTGAATCGCCCGCCTTTATTTGATCCTGAAGGGTGTCCGGTAGTGTCTAATAAACTGCTTTTAATCACTAAATACGGTATGTTAATTGATTCCGGCAAAATTATAATTGACATAAGATCAATTATGGATAAGTTATACTAAAGTTAGATGTCGAAAAGACATCACCAAAAGGAGGATAGTCAATGCTGACAGTGACAGACAAGGCCTCAGAGGTCATTAAGGATTTTCTGAAGGATAAAAATGCTGATGTGGCAATTCGTATCACAATGTCGATGGGGTGATCAGGGCCCTCTTTGGGCATGGCTCTGGACGAGCCCCGAATTGAAGACGAAGTGATTGAAGAAAAAGGAACGAAATTTGTCATCGAAAAAGACTTGTTTAATCAGTCTAAACCCATCAATGTTGATTTCGTCACAACACCCCAGGGAGCAGGTTTTAAATTAACGTCAAACCTCTCTGCGGAGGGCGGTGGATGCGGTTCCTGTAGCTGCTAAAAACTCTCGGGGGAGAATCTACTCCCCCGTTTTTTTAACTCCATGATTAAAGACAACGACATCACGAAAAAACTCGATGAGACCGATAACCTGTTGAAGCAAGGGAAATTCGTCGACGCCATCAAATGCCTGCAGGAGCTCCACGAACTTTATCCGGACGAAGAATCCTTGCTGCTTCGCCTGGCCTGGGCTTTTTGGGACAACGGGAAGAAAGAACGATCCATCGAATGCTGGGAAATCCTGCTGGATCGTGAGCTTCAGCGCAAAGTTTTCACCGGTTTTGCCTTCGATGAACTGGTACGGATTTATAAACAGAGGGGCCAAATCGAAAACCTGGTCGCCATTTGCGAAAAAGCAGCCGCGGTTCAGCAGCAGGATATCGGATTACTGGAAGAACTGGGCAAGGCTTATCTTCTGTCGGGCAGGATCCAACAGGCCTGTGAAACCTTCAATAAACTGACATTGATGGAGGCAGACAATCCTACTTTCCATTGCCGCTTGGGCGAAGCCCTTCTGGCAAGCGGAAGAAATCAGGAGTTTGAGGTGTCCTACCGTCAGGCAGGGATCCTCGATCCAGCTGAAGCGGACCGCTATCTTTTTCAGGCTGCTGATTTATATTTGAGAAAAGGCCTTTTCCACGAAGCAAAAAGGCTGCTGACAGAGTGTTTGGAAATAGCTCCGTCCAACAGTCTTTACTATTGCTCCATGGGAGATATTCTTATTGCCCTGAAACAACTGGACGACGCGTTTGCCGCTTATGATCAGGCATGCCGATACAACAGGTCACATGCTGCAGCCTACTATAATCGTCTGGGAAATTCACTGATGAGAGCGGAGCATTTTGACGGTGCAGTCAAAGCTTTTGAAACCGCGCTCTCCTTCGACGCATCAGCACCCTGCCGTCAAAACCTTGAGGCGGCCCTCAAAGCATCGGGCCATTCCCAGAATGCATCCGCATAAGACGGGAAATGTTCTAATATTACTTGCGGATTTTTTCCCTGAAGACACGGTAAAAATCTTCATGTTCCGCCATGGACTGGCGCAGTATTTTTTCCACGCCGCCGATGTCACGCTTGTTAATAATCAGGTTGACGCTCTTATTGTAGGCTTGCAGATTATCCATCGTGGGAAGCGTTGAGCTGACTAACACGACATAACTCTGCCTCCGGATTGCCATATTCAGATTCTCCAGGTAACGAAGAACGTTATTTGTTTCCCAAACGCCGGTGTCAAAGTCATCATCAACAATAACAACATTAAAAACATGAAAACGCATTTGTTTGAGAGCTTCTTTATAGGTGGCCGGCTGAGCAGTCAGAAACCCCATTTTTTTCAACTCGGCTACAACCTTTTCCCGAATAACGGGATCCTGCTCGCAGATCATCGCCGTCTCGGCATCCGGTATCACATAACCAAAAGGTCTCCCTGCGTAATCAATCCCATCTGTCGCCTTTTTTGCATCTGGTTTCGCTGTTTCTTCGGCCATTAACGTCTCCTTAAGTCTGTCCATTGATAAAAGATTTCGCTCTTAACCCCAGAAACTATCCTTAGCTTTATCTTTACCATAGAACTGATCGACCTCAAGTCTGTCGATATCTGTGGTTTTCTCGCCCCTGCCGCTTTTAATGGCATCAATGCCGCGTCCGACATTCGACCGATTGGACGCGTAAGCTTTGGCTGTTTCTTCGGTAATCAGACCTTTGGCAAAGAGTTCGACAATGCCGTTATCGAAGGTGATCATCCCGAATGCTTTACCCTGCTGAATAATATCCTGGAACGTTTTGCCCTCTGTCTCGCCATGAAGAACAATGTCCTTAACTCTCAGAGATGTTCCCAGGGCTTCAAACGCGGCCACCCGGCCGCCGCCGATTTTCGGCAGGAGACGCTGGCAGATAATCCAGCGCAGTGAATCCGCCAAACGCGTTCTAATCTGATTTTCCTCTTCGACAGAAAACATACCCAGAATACGGTTAACCGTCTGGCCGGCATCGGATGTGTGCAGCGTACTCAAAACAAGATGACCCGTTTCTGCGGCATTGAACGCAATTTCAACCGATTCGCGGTCGCGCATTTCGCCCACCAGAATGACTTTGGGCGCCTGGCGCAGGGATGCACGCAGA
Source organism: Nodosilinea sp. (assembly GCA_041739575.1). GTDB lineage: Bacteria > Cyanobacteriota > Cyanobacteriia > Phormidesmidales > Phormidesmidaceae > Nodosilinea. The sequence goes on from JBGSNT010000236.1 coordinate 3,461, forward strand.
CCGTTGGCAAACGAATCAAAATCCTTGCCCAGCTCCCGCTGATTGATCGTCGCTTTTTTCTGGGTGTGCGTGTATTCGATCGGGTCTTCCAGCGTTATAATGTGAACCGGATTCTTTTCATTAATGTCATTAATGACGGCGGCAAGCGATGTCGTTTTACCGGAACCGGTTGCTCCGGTGACCAGAACAATGCCGTTTTTCTCGATCGCCACGCGGCGATATGCTTCCGGAAGACCCAGCTCGGCAAAGGAAGGAATCTGCGTTTCGAGTTTTCTCAGGACGATGGAATACTGACCGCGCTGCGAAAAGACATTCACGCGGAAACGGGCGAGACCGGGTAATTCATAGGACAGGTCACAGGAACCCTCGTTAAGCAGAGCATCCATCAGCCGGCGGTCCTGATTAACCAGATTCAGGGCAAACGTTTCCGTCTGAAACGGTGTCAATCTTTCAAAGTGTGGTTCAAGATCGACCGGCACCAAAACACCGGCCGCCTCTACTTGGAAAGGTTTGTCGACGGTCAGAATAACGTCGGAAATATTGGCGTTGGATTCCAGCATTTTGATCAGAATATGATCGATTTCCGGTTTTCTCATAAAGAATCCTCTCTAGGCTTCGGTAAAGTCTGTCGGTGGATATTTTAAAAGCGTACGGAACCTGGGTTTGTCGTTCGCTTTCATGTACGCATCTTCACTGCTGATCCAGCCGCGGTTGTAGAGATCCATGATGCCGTCATCCAGAAGCTGCATGCCGTATTTTTTTCCGGTCTGGATCATGGACGGGATTTGATAGGTTTTCTGCTCCCGGATGAGGTTGCGAACCGCTGGCGTGGCGATGAGAATTTCCAGGGCCACACAGCGGCTCTTGATGTCGACTCTTTTGAAGATCACCTGCGAGATAACCGCACGCAATCCGTCTGCCAGCGTGGACCGAATCTGTAATTGCTCCGCATCCGGAAATATTTCGACAACGCGGTCAACGGTTTTCACTGCACTGGTTGTGTGGACGGTCGCAAACACCAGGTGGCCGGTGGAGGCGGCTTCAACCGCCAGTGATGTGGTTTCCAGGTCGCGCATTTCACCCACCAGGATCACATCGGGATCCTCCCGCAGGGCGGCCCGCAGGGCGTTGGCAAAGCTTTTGGTGTCTTCCCCAATCTGGCGCTGGTGAATTAGGCTCTTAATCGGCTCGTAGACAAATTCAATGGGGTCTTCAACGGTGAGAATATGCTCGGGCCGAGTCAGGTTGATATTGTTAATCATCGAGGCTAGGGTGGTCGATTTGCCCGACCCCGTTGGCCCCGTTACCAGAATCAGACCCCGAGGCTTCTCCGATAGTTCCCGCACAATGTTGGGTAGACCCAGGGTATCCATGGAGGGGATCTTGGAACTTAGCGCGCGCAGACAGGCGGCATAGGTACCGCGATCTTTGTAGACGTTGACCCGGAATCGGGCCAACCCCTTGACCCCGTAGGAACAGTCCAGCTCCCAGGTTTGCTCAAGCTGCTTGCGCTGAGTATTGTTGAGCATGCTAAAAATTAGCCGCTGACACGACTCAGGCGTCATCGGCTCGTGCTCTGTGGGGGTGAGCTTACCGCTAATGCGAATATAAGGGGGCAAACCCGCCGACAGGTGCAGGTCGGAGCCCCCCCGCTCAATTACCTCTTCCATCAAATCTTCAATCATCAATTCCATGGGGCTACCTCGTGGGGGAAAACATCGGAAGAAAGAGACTGCGGTGCTCAAGAAGCTTAGGTGAAGCCAAGGAGAGTGGCGGTGTAGAAATTCTCCTAAGGCTGGAAACAGGATGCCCACTTTGGGGCGCTATGCCGTCAGGGCAGTGGAGACATAACGGCTAGTCGTGGAAACGGGGGGTGAGGCAGTAGGGGCAGTCGAGCCAGTCCTGCTGGAGCTCGGCGGTGCAGCAATCGCAGGTGAGAGAAGCCTTCCTCTTTGACTTCAGCTCGGCCTCTAGCCCCGTGTCCGTAAAGGTGACTCGCTCTACTTCATCCAGGGTGGTGTATCCCTGGCGCACCAGGTCAAGACTGTAGGAGAGCAGAGTTTGCATCCCTTCTTCTACGGCGGCTTCCTTAATCAGTTCCGTGGGAGCCCCTTCGGAAATTAGCTTTTGTAGCCGCTCGGTGACGCGAAGAACCTCGTACACCCCGACCCGGCCTTTGTAGCCGCCCCCTTCGCACTTGGCACAAAGGGTGTTGTTGGCCTTAGCTGCCGCCAGTTCTTCTACCGTAAGCGTGTTGGCTTTGTAGAAGGTAATGTCAGCTTCAGAGGAGACGGCTAGCCCAAAGTGGGCCAGCTCTTCGTGGGTGGGGGTATAGGCAATGCGGCATTCCGTGCACACTCGGCGCACGAGACGCTGGGCCAACACGCCAATCAGAGCGCTGGAAACCATGAAGGACTCCACACCCATCTCATCGAGACGGGCGATCGCCCCAGCAGCGTCATTTGTGTGCAGCGTTGTCAGCACCAGGTGACCCGTGAGGGCCGCTTCAATAGCCGTTTTTGCGGTTTCCCGGTCGCGGGTCTCACCCACCAGAATCACGTCGGGATCCTGGCGTAAAAAGGCGCGAAGGATTGATGCGAAGTCCATTCCTTTTTCCCGAATCACCTGCACCTGGGTCAGGCCGGGCAGGGTATATTCAATCGGGTCTTCGGCGGTGCTGATATTAATGCCAGGATCGTTGCGCTCTGAGAGTACGGAGTAAAGGGTCGTGGTTTTGCCTGAACCCGTAGGACCGGTGACCAGAATCAGGCCAAAGGGCCGAGATGCCATGTCCTGCACAATCTGGAGGGCACCGGGATCGGTGATCAGCTTGTCAAGGCCGAGCTGGGTAGAGGCATTGTCGAGAATTCGCAGCACGACCTTCTCGCCGCAGCGACTGGGAATCGTGCTCACCCTGAAATCGACCTTGCGGCCCTGAAACACCCGCCGAATGCGGCCATCCTGAGGCATGCGGCGCTCAGCAATGTCTAGTTCGGCAATAATCTTGAAGCGGGCGGTGACGGCAGGGATGATCTTTTTTGGCATTTTCGGGAGTGCTTCCTTGAGCACCCCGTCCTTGCGGAAGCGCACCCGCAGAAATTCCTCCTGGGGCTCAACATGGATGTCAGATACCCCTTCCTGCAGGGCCTTAGCCAGAATTTTGTTGACCAGGGCAATGACTGGGGCAGCCCCGGCGTCCTTGAGCGCCATGCCCAGATCAGCTTCCTCGTCGATCGCCTCCTCTAGACTGCCTTCCCCAAAATCCAGCTCTTCAAGGTTGGTGTTAACGTCGACAGAGGCTTCCAGTTCCTCTTTCTTCTGTTTGGCAACCGCGTCGTCTAAATAGTTGGAGATCAGCCGTTGGTAGTCTTCAACGGTAATCACCATGCGCCTGAGGGTGAGGTTTTGGGCCCGAAAAATACGATTTAGGTCATCCTGGGCCTCGAGATTTTCAGGGTCCACCATCGCAACTAGGACCGACGGCGCCTCGCCGTCATCTCTGGAGAGGGGCACTAGGCGATGTCGGCGGCAGATGTCTACCGGTATGAGGCTGTCAATTAGATGCCCGATCTGGGCCGAGGAGATGTCGTTGAGCTCTGGGTCAAGGGACTCAACCCCGTAGAGAATCTTCAGCTCAAACAGCTGCTGCTTTTTGTATTGCCGCAGCAGTTCCGGGGATAGCTGCTGCCCCGTTAACGACTCGAGCACATCGGTCAGCGTCTGTCCGGTTTTACGGCTCTCTGCCAAGGCCTTCTGCATTTGTTCAGAGTCGACATAGCCCGCTTGAATGAGCTTGTTGCCAAAGGGCGAGAAGCTCCGCTGCAGTACCAGAGCTCGTCTAGAGGAGGAATTAGTCATAGCGCTGATGCCAAAATACCGAATGAACCAGGCTTAAACCCAATCGTATGCAGGCAGTATGCCCTCAAAGCTAAGAACTTGATCGGCGCTTGGGCACGATCGCCAGTTCTACTCACGTTGACCCCGTAGTCTCGATAATACCCCTATCCAATTTATCTGCACCACGCTGGGGCAGCGGCTGGTGGTTGTGCCTTTGGGCCGGATGGCGACCGTGAAACCCACAATCCACGGTAGAATGAGAGGCGTTGCCACAGGCGTATCGTTGTTGCTGAGCTACGTGAAGCATGGGTAATGCCTGAGTACCGTATGTTAAATTTACCTGTCGAGTTACGTACCACCATGGTTGATGATATCCACCAAACTGAACAAAATCCGTCTTCTGAACCGGAAGTGGTTGAAGAGATCCATGCGGAGGATGCAGCTCTCGACATTGACTTTGACGAGGTAGTTGAAGTGTCGTCGTCGGCTACCGGTGTGAGCGAGGCCCCCAGCGGTGGTGGGGTCGATGCTGCCGTGGTGGCCGATCTTGAACGTCAGGTAGCCGGGCTAAAAGCTCAGCTCGAGGATCGGGCCAACCAGGCGATGCGGATTGCCGCTGATTTTGAGAACTACCGTAAGCGCACTAGCAAAGAAAAAGATGAGTTGGCTACCCAGCTTAAGGGAGATACCATCACTGAACTGCTGCCGGTGGTCGATAACTTTGAGCGGGCGCGATCGCAGCTCAAACCCCAAACCGAAGCTGAAATGACCATTCATAAAAGTTATCAGAGCGTCTATAAGCAGCTAGTGGAGACTCTCAAGCGCTTGGGGGTGTCAGCTATGCGAGCTGAGGGGCAGGAGTTTGACCCCCTGCTCCACGAAGCCGTCATGCGGGAGCCCACCGCCGACTACGAAGAAGGGGTAGTCATAGAGGAGTTTGTGCGGGGTTATCAGCTGGGCGATCGAGTATTGCGTCACGCCATGGTTAAGGTGGCTGCCCCCCCTGAAGAGAACTCCAATGACTTGGGCCCCGGGCATGGCGATACTGAGCTTTCTGCCTAATTGACTTTTGGGTGCACCCTACATGACTAGGCTGTTTTACTTGCCTCTCTTCGCCATTAGGCCGTCCTAAGTTATCGTTACTGCCTACAAATGCTATAGCAGACGATCACTTCCCTGGCCTGAGCGGGCAAGCTAGTCACATTAGCCCAACCCTAGAAGGGTTGGGCTAGGTTAGAAGGGTATGGCGAACGATTAGTTGAGCACCGTAGGTTATGGGTAAAGTAATTGGTATTGACCTAGGCACAACCAACAGTTGTGTTGCCGTACTTGAGGGCGGCAAACCGGTGGTTATTTCTAGCACCGAAGGGGGCCGCACGGTTCCCAGCATTGTGGGTTTTGGCAAAAATGGTGAACGCCTAGTGGGGCAGTTGGCGAAGCGGCAGGCCGTCACCAACGCAGAGAATACTGTTTACAGCATTAAGCGATTTATTGGTCGACGGTGGGAAGATACTGAAGCAGAGCGCAGCCGAGTGCCCTACGTGTGTGTCAGTGGCCGCGACAATACGGTAGACGTGCAAATTCGCGGCAAGGCGTTCACGCCCCAGGAAATTTCCGCCATGATTCTGCAAAAGCTCAAGCAGGATGCCGAAACCTATTTAGGGGCTGAGGTCACCCAAGCGGTGATTACAGTGCCGGCCTACTTTACCGATGCCCAGCGCCAGGCTACCAAAGACGCTGGCACCATTGCGGGCTTAGAGGTGTTACGGATCATTAACGAGCCGACCGCGGCGGCCCTCTCCTACGGGCTAGATAAGCAAGACCAAGAGCAAATGGTGCTGGTCTTTGACCTGGGCGGTGGCACCTTTGATGTCTCTATTCTGCAGCTGGGGGATGGGGTCTTTGAGGTCAAGGCTACGGCGGGCAACAATCATCTAGGGGGCGATGACTTCGATAATTGCATCGTCGAGTGGATGACCGCTGCCTTTCGGGAGCAGGAAGGCATTGATCTCTCTGCCGACCGCATGGCTCTACAGCGGATTCGCGAAGCCGCCGAGAAGGCTAAAATTGAGCTGTCGAGCATGCCTTCGACTTCGATCAACCTACCTTTTATTACCGCTGACGAGTCAGGGCCTAAGCACTTGGAGATGCCCCTAACCCGAGCTCAGTTTGAGCAGTTTGCAATGGAGCTCGTTCAGGCTACCCTGGAGCCGGTCAAACAGGCTCTTAAGGATGCAGACCTTGACCCCGAGAAGATTGACCGCATTCTGCTGGTGGGGGGATCTACCCGTATTCCGGCGGTGCAGCAGGCCATTAGTGCTTACTTCAATGGTAAATCCCCCGATCGCTCGGTTAACCCCGATGAAGCCGTGGCCTTGGGGGCCTCCATTCAGGCCGGGGTGCTGGGGGGCGAAGTTAAAGATCTGCTACTGCTAGATGTCACGCCACTGTCGCTGGGCATCGAGACCCTCGGGGAGGTATTTACCAAGATCATCGAGCGCAACACTACCATTCCCACCAGCAAGTCCCAAATTTTCTCTACAGCTACCGATGGCCAAGCTTCGGTAGAAATTCATGTGCTTCAGGGCGAGCGCGCTATGGCTCGCGACAACAAGAGTCTGGGCAAGTTTGAGCTGACGGGCATTCCCCCCGCCCCCCGGGGCGTGCCACAGATTGAAGTGTCCTTTGAAATTGACGCCGATGGGATTCTGAAGGTGGCAGCTCTGGACAAGGGCACTGGCCATGCCCAGAGCATCTGTATCACCAACACCGGTGGCCTCAACACCGATGAAGTGGATCGCATGCGGTCAGAGGCCGAAACCTATGCGGACGAGGATGGGCGGCGACGACAGGTTGCCGAGCTTAACAATCGGGCTGATACTCTGTTCTACAGCTATGAGGCCACTCTGCGGGACCACGGTAGCCTGCTCGATGAGAACGTTCGAGCTGACCTGGAGGCTAAAGCGAGCCAGCTACGGGCGGCCACCCACACCCCCGACATTGACGTTGCCACCTTCCAGGAATGCATCGATCTCTTCCAGGCCGCTATCTTTGCGGTGGGTTCCAACCTCTATCGGGATGCCAATACTGGTTTAGATGTCGATATGAACATCCCTGCGTCTACCTACACAGGTCTTGAGGGGGATGATCGGGATATGGATGCGGAGGACGAGCCGCCCTATGGCGATGATTTTGGCCTCGACGCCACGGTAACCGCCGACTACGAGGCCATCGATTGAGGACAATTACGGCCATAGGGCGGGTATCCCACCTGGGCAAAGTGGGCACTCCTTTTAAAATGGTTTAATGTTTGATTGTTGCTGGAGTTGTCTAGGTAGCCCTCTATGGCCCGTGATTTCTACGACATTCTTGGTATTTCGCGCAACGCCGATCAAGATGATATTAAGCGAGCCTACCGCCGCCTAGCCCGTAAATACCACCCGGATGTCAACAAGGACCCGGGGGCAGAGGAAACGTTTAAAGAAATCAACCGGGCCTACGAGGTGCTTTCTGAGACCGAGACCCGGGCTCGCTATGATCGCTTTGGGGAAGCTGGCCTGGGCGCTGGGGCCGGTGGCTACCAGGATTTTGGCGACATGGGCGGCTTTGCCGACATTTTTGAGAGCTTCTTTAGCGGTTTTTCCGGGGGGGGAGGTCAGGGAACCCGGCGACGAGGGCCTACCCGCGGCGACGATCTGCGCCTTGACCTGAGGCTAGATTTTAAAGAAGCGGTGTTCGGCGGCGAAAAGGAAATCAAAATCAGCCACCTGGAAACCTGTGGCACATGTACCGGCAGTGGTGCCAAGCCCGGCACTCGCCCTACCACCTGTGGTACCTGTGGGGGCGGTGGACAGGTGCGACGGGCAACGCGCACCCCCTTTGGCAGCTTTACCCAGGTGTCGGCCTGCCCTACCTGTAGTGGTACGGGGGAAGTCATTGAAGACCGCTGTGATGTGTGCGGCGGCAGTGGCCAAACCCAGGAAACCAAGAAACTCAAGATCACCGTACCGGCTGGGGTTGATAACGGCACTCGCCTACGGGTGTCTGCGGAGGGGGATGCTGGTCTGCGAGGGGGGCCCGCGGGCGATCTCTACGTCTACCTGTTTGTGGCCGAAGATACCACCTTCAAGCGTGACGGAATCAATATTCTCTCTGACCTCAAGATTAGCTATCTTCAGGCTATTTTGGGCTGCAAGCTGACCATTGAAACCGTGGATGGCCCCATCGAAATTGACGTGCCGGCCGGGACCCAGCCCGGTACGGTGCTGACTCTTGAGAACCACGGGGTACCCAAGCTTGGCAACCCGGTCAGCCGTGGCGACCATCTAATCACGATCCAGGTTGATATTCCTACCCGGCTTAAACCTGAGGAGCGCGAGCTGATCGAAAAACTGGCGGAAATGCGCGGTGAGAAGGTAAATCGGGGGGGGATTGAAGGCTTTTTAGGGGGATTATTTCGCGGATGAACAGCTCAACGCTACCGTCCCCTGACGACCACCTAGACCTGCGGGGCACCCCCTGCCCAATTAATTTTGTCCGCACTAAGTTGCAGCTAGAAAAAATGGCCCCCGGGGCGCTGTTAGAGGTGTGGCTGGATGCCGGTGAACCGGTGGAACAGGTACCCGATAGCCTCACCATGGAGGGATATCGAGTGGAGCGGCTGCAGGACCACAGCGATTACTTTGCCCTGCAAGTTCGCCGGCCAGCTTAGGCTATGGGCGCACTTGGTCTTAGCCACTCTTCTGTCGGTGAGGCAATGGTGGCTCCCTGGGGAGTGGTTGTAGCGATGCAGGCTAACTACTATCGGGTGCAGCTGCGGGCCCTGGAAGAGGGCATGTCCCCAGATGGGGCGGAGATTCCCCATAATCTGCTGTGCACTCGACGGGCCCGGCTAAAAAAAATTGGTCAGCAGGTCATGGTGGGGGATAGGGTGCGCCTAGAGGCCATTGATTGGGCTGGGGAACGGGGGGCGATCGCCGAGGTATACCCCCGCCATACAGTGTTCGACCGTCCACCGATGGCTAATGCCGACCAACTCCTGCTGGTCTTTGCCCTGGCTGAACCTGACCTTGACCCCCAACAACTGAGCCGATTCTTGGTTAAGGCCGAGTCTACGGGGCTGCGGGTGAGCCTTTGTTTAAGTAAACAGGACCTGGTAAGTGAGGATACTCAGCGATACTGGCGCGACCAGCTAGCCCAGTGGGGCTATGCCGCCACGGCGATCAGCCTCCGGGGAGAACCTGATATGGAGGCGTTGCAGGCTCTACTGGCGGGGCAAACGACCCTGGTATCGGGGCCCTCGGGGGTGGGCAAGTCCAGTTTGATCAATCGGCTGATTCCCCACGCTGACCTGAGAACGGGGGCGGTATCGGGCAAGCTTGCCCGAGGTCGCCACACCACTCGCCATGTGGAGCTGTTTGAACTGCCCCAGGGCGGATTCCTGGCAGATACTCCTGGTTTCAACCAGCCCGATCTGGCCCACCTACTCCCAGAGGAATTAGGCCTGTGTTTCCCCGAAATTAGGCAGCGTCTGGCCGGGGGACCCTGCCAGTTTAAGGACTGCTTGCATCAGGGAGAACTGGGTTGTGTGGTGGGAGGCGACTGGCCTCGATACGATTTTTATCTCGTGCTGCTGAGGGAGGCCCTGGCGCATCAGGTGTCTCGTCACCACCGGCGGGACCCTGATGCTGTCCTAAAGGTCAAGGTGGGGGAAAATGGCCAGCATCACCATGAGCCTCGCCTAACCGCTAAACGATACCGTCGCCCTTCCCGCCGTAGCCAGAAACAAAGCTTAGATGGGTGGCGCTACGACCCAGAGGATGCGCGGGAGGAAGGGGATGTAGCCGATGGTGATGAGGCTAATTTCACTCCCCGATGACAGTTCCAGTGGGATTAGCGCCCAAACTCGGATTCCCAAAGCCTGGCGCAATTTACTTTTTGGGCGGTCGCCGGGATGAGCCAAGGGCTGGATCCTACCCGCCTCATTTCGCGTTGGATTACAGCGGCAGGGGTGGAGCCAGAAGAAATATTAAAAAACTGAGATGAATTGGGATGTTTATATTTTCTTTCTGTTTGGCAGGGGTTTTCCCCAGGGTTTTCCCCAGGAGTTGGGGTGTTTTCCCCAGCGGCCAACGGTATTCCGCTGGTTTGGCCCCTGTATAGGGATATTAACTATCCACAAGTACACTAGATCGCCTCTGTAGTGGGAGCTACAGTCTCCTCGGGCGGGGATCGCTGAAACCCTCAAGGCCTCGTTTGGTAGGAATTAGCGGTAGCGGATTGGGGCGTCCTTGGCAAGATTGACATCCCTGGAGAGTCTGGTGACAATGGTTCGACCAGCTATAAAGCACTTCTGTTCCAGCTCCTTAGGCAAGTCGCCCAGGCCTTCTATGGCAAGGGATCCAGCCGGTTGATGAGTGGGCAGGGGTAGGTTTTTGCTGTTGATTTTTTCAGTTTGGGGAAGTGGCGATGAGTGAGCAGTCAAGGGCGGCGATGGCGTCGAGAATTAGCCTGAGTGTGGAGGTGCCTGAGGAATTGTTTGAGGCAATGCGCGACTACGTGGAAACTCACCCGTCGTGGAGTCAGCATCGGGTATTTTGTGCGGCGCTGTCCCTGTTTTTGATGCAGAACGGCATCAGCGATCGCCGGATCAATCGTCTTTATCTGGATGCTGTATTTGACTACGCGGCCTAGTAGCAGATTAGGAGGCTGGTTCTAGGCGAATGAGGCGACCGTTGGGGGCATCGGTGAGTACGTAGAGGAAGCCGTCGGCCCCCTGGCGAACATCGCGCACTCGCTGGCCAATGGGAATCGAAGTTTCGCTGAGAACCGTACCGTTGGAATCCACTTCAATGCGTTTTACATCCTGGGAAACCAGGCCACCAGCGAAAATCTGCCCCTGCCACTGGGGGTAGCGATCGCCCCGATATACCGCTAACCCTGAGGGGGCGATCGCGGGGGTCCAGTAGGTGAGGGGATCGACCATGCCGGGGCGAGACTGCTCGGAGGAAATGGGGCCGCCGGAATACTCTTCGCTGTAAGTGACCACCGGCCAGCCGAAGTTTTGACCGGGGGCTAGCTGATTGAGTTCGTCGCCGCCTCGGGAGCCATGCTCGGTAGCCCACACCTGGTTGGTGGCGGGATCGAGAGCTAGACCCTGGATATTCCGGTGGCCATAGCTCCAGATCAGGGGATTGGCCTCTGGATCACCGACAAAGGGATTGTCGCTGGGGGCTTCCCCCGCCTCCGTTAGACGAACTACGGAACCTAGGAGGGTCTCGCGGTTTTGGGCCTGGTTGCGGATCAGCTCGCCGTCCAGCTCGACCGGGGGGTTGCCGCCGTCACCGACAGCCACCAGGAGGGTGCCGTCGGGCAGCCACAGCAGGCGTGAGCCAAAATGTTGCCCGCCAGCTTTATCGCGGTTGTTCACAAAAATCACCGTCCAGTCGACCAGGGTGTTGCCCTCTAGGCGAGCTCGGGCGACCTGGGTGCGGTTGGCCTGCTGGGTGCCGTCGGCGTAGGCGAAATAGAGGAGCTGGTTGGCTTCAAACTGGGGGTGCAGAGTGATGTCTAGCAGCCCTCCCTGGCGCAAGGCCAGAACCTCGGGCAATCCATCCAGGGGGTTGGGGTCTAACACCCCGTTGCTGACCCGACGCAGGCGGCCGGGGCGCTCGGTGATCAGCATGTCACCGTCTGGCAGCCAGACCATGCTCCAGGGGTGCTCTAGCCCCTCGACCAAGGTGACGGGTTCAACGACATTGACCACCGCCACGGTCTCCCCGGATAGGTTCTCCTCGGCGGGGGTGGCGGCAGCGCTGGGTTTTCCCTGGGCAGGGCCTGTGGGGGGCTGGTTAGCGCTGGGGGAGGTGGCACAACTGCTGAGGATTAAGAGGGTGGCCAGAGGTGCCAACGCGGGGGCAAGGCGGGGAAAGACCATGGTAACTGAGCTGTATCTAAACACCAAAAAGCTGGGGCAATGCCACCAGCGGTGCCGGCAGCGATCGCCCCCTATCCACTATCACACCTTCCCCCTGGGCTAGTGCCATCTGCCCTGGGATAGAGGGGCAGCGGTAGGCGCTCCCTAGCTGTCAGACCCGTTGCCGGCCCAGGGCCGGCGCAGGTGCAGGGGCAGATGGTTACAGTCGTTGAAGTGGCGCACGAAGGGGCCGTAGTCCATGAGCTCGACCAGGGAGAGGGCGGTGACGGGCATGGCCAGGCGATCGCGGTACCGACCAACATCAATGCCCAGCAGCGTGCAGAGCATGATCCGCAGGGTGGCCTTGTGGGAGACCACCAGCACGTTGCCGTCGGGGTAGGTGTTCTCAATCTCGGCCAGCACCCCAGAACTGCGGCGGGCCACCTGCATGCCCTTTTCGCCGTCGGTGGGGGTGTTCCAGGCTGGGTCTGCGAGCCAGCGAATGTAGTCGTCGTGGAAGGTGTGGTTGACCTCGGTGGGGGACATGCCCTCCCACCGGCCAAAGGAGAGTTCGCGCAGATCGTCCCGCCGCTGCACCGGCAGCCCGGTAATCTGACACAGAGGAGCTACGGTGGCCATGGCGTGGTTGAGGGGGCTGCAAAAAACGGCTTTCCAGTCGAGGTGGTGGTAGGCCTTGGCGAAGTAGTCGGCCATCTGCTGCCCCCGGGGCGTCAGCGGTACCCCATCCTGGCTACAGTAGCGGCCCGTGCGGCAGTACTCGGTTTCAGCGTTGCGGAGTAGATAGAGCCTCAGGGGCATAGAATGCAGTCCTCAGGTGCAGGGGAGCGATCGCAGCTGGTCGCTCAGGTGGGAACGATCGGCAATGGTGTGAAACAACGGCCCCCGCTGGCGCAGCTCTACTACGCTGACGGCGGCTACGGGCATATCCATGCGATCGCGGTAGCGGCCCACGTCAATCCCCAAAAGCGTACAGAGCATGATGCGAATGGTGGCCTTGTGGGAAACCATCAGAATATGACCGCTGGTGTGGGTGCGCTCGATTTCGTCGAGCACCTGGGCTGATCGGCGGGCAATATCCACCGCCCGTTCCCCGCCGATAGGGGCGTACCAGGCGGGGTCGGTCAGCCAGGCTACGTACTCATCGTGGTGTTCGCGATCGACCGCCGTCGGGTGCATGCCCTCCCAACGGCCATACATCACCTCCCGCAGCCCGTCGCGAAGCTGCATCTCGAGGCCGAGAAGGCTGCACAGGGGCTGGGCTGTTTCTACCGCCCGCCGCAGGGGGCTGACGTAGGCGGCACTCCAGGGTAAATGCTGGTAGGTATTGGCAAACTCCTGGGCCATTGCCACCCCCTCGGGGGTGAGGCCGGGGTCATTTTCGGGCATGCCACAGTAGCCCCCTGTGAGGCTGTAGGCGGTTTGGCCATGGCGCAAAAAGTATAGAAAAACTCCCATAAGTAAGTAGGTCTGATTATCTATTAAGACGCATTGAGCGGAGTCGAAATGCTCGATCCGTTGCTAGGCAGAGGGTTGAGCGGAGTCGAAACCCGGCAACCTAAGCCAAATTTAATTTGGCCCTCCTCCTTGGTAGCCTAACGATAGGGGGAGGGGTAGAGCCTGGGCTAGCGGATGGTTCCGGCGGCCTCCCCGCAAGGGAAGGTTTCTCCCCTAATCTAACCTACGGGCCAGGCCAGCTAAACCAGGTTCAAAATTGTATAGGACCTGCTCAATTTTGATTTAATCGAGGTCGCGCCGCCCCTCCAAGGCCCGGGCCAGGGTCACCTCGTCGGCGTACTCAAGGTCCCCTCCCATGGGGAGGCCAAAGGCAATGCGGGTGACGCGGGTAAAGGGCTTCAACAACTGCCCGACGTAGAGGGTGGTGGTGTCGCCCTCGATGCTAGGACTAATCGCCATAATCACCTCCTGGATGCCCTCCTTGCTGACCCGGTGCACCAGCGGCCCAATGTTTAACTGCTCAGGACCAACCCCGTCCATGGGCGAAATCAGGCCTCCGAGGACGTGGTAGCGGCCCCGGTACTCGCGGGTTTTTTCGATGGCAATCACGTCCCGCGAGTCAGCGACTACGCAGAGGGTTTGGGGGTCGCGGCTGGGTGCCCGACAGATCTCGCACACCGGATCGGCGGATAGATGAAAACACACCGAGCACTGCCCCACCTGGGCTTTGGCGTCGAGCAGCGCCTGGGCCAGCGCCTGGACCTCGCTTTGGGGACGCTTTAAAATATGAAGCGCCAGCCGCTGGGCCGATTTAGGACCAACCCCGGGTAGCCGCTGAAATTCTTCGATTAGTCGGGCCAGGGGACGGGTATAAATTAGGCCAGGCTCCTTGCACTGCGCTATGACTCAATTGTAAGGGTAAGGCTGTAATTGTAAGGGGGGCTGATGATCGACCTGAGCGGCGCGTGGCTGGGCACCTATTGGCAGCGGGATACCCCAACCCGCTTTGAGGTCACCCTGGTGCAGGGGGGCAACACCCTGAGCGGCAGCATTCTCGACGACGGCTACCTAGGGGAGGCGCAGCTGAGCGGCACCGTGGCCGGTCGCCACGTGCGGTTTGTGAAGCGCTACCTAGCCCAGAGTCAGCCGTCGATTGACTACACCGGCACCGTCTCTGAGGACGGTGACCACATGGCTGGCCAGTGGAGCATTGCGGGGTTTGACAGCGGCCCCTGGGAAGCCCACCGCGGCGAGGATGACCTGACCGCTAGCTGGCAGAATGTCACAGCCCGAAACCTGGCTTCTGTCTCGAAATCATGACTGATGGCTGGATGCTAGGGCGATTTTGTGCCAGAACTGGCATTTTTTCTCCCAAGAAAATCTTAAGTTTTCTTACGTTTACTGCGCTTAAGTATGGCGTTGGCCACTGCACTTAGGACACGAGTCACTGCCCCTAACAAAAGCTGGGATAGCGTAATGGCTGATAGCCAGGCTTTAGAAGGTTTTGCAGACTGTCCTAACCGCTCTGGCACTGGCCATAACGCTTAGGTCGCCTTTGCTGTGCCTGGCAGGATAACCAATGTATGGTCTGGGCTGGTTGCTGGGGGTTAGATCGGGTTTTATTCTGGTGGTGCTGGTATCCACTGTGGTGCTGCCCAAGTTTCCGGTGTCAGCCCCCGAAGGCGGCCCCCTGTCTAGGCCTCGGCCTGAGGCCAGAAGTTTGGTCGACCTGTACCGCCTGCGCGATCGCCTGCGCACAGACCTAGAGGCTCATCCCACTGTGATGGTGTCCGCCCGGTCGGGTATTGGCACCGCCCCGAAGGCCACCCTGGATCAGCTGTGGGCCATCGACCACCAGCTGATCCAGGAGGAGCGAGCCCGCTGGCTGCACCAGCGGGCTGAGCAGGCCGCCGCGGCAGCCACGGCCCTGGGTGACCCCAGCACCCTGCCCACCGCCGCCCTGGCGCGGGCCATCGGCCACTGGGAGGAGGCCCGCGCCGCCCTCGATCAGATGCCAGCCGATACCTGGGTCGCGACCCAGGTATCGGGCCAGCGCCAGGAGTACGAGCGCCAGTGGGCGATCGCCGCTTACCACTACGACATCGCCCGCTCCGATTTTTTAGGGCCGCTGGTGGAGTCTACGGGCATGGCCCAGCGGGTGCGACTGACCGTGTGTACGCTCCAGCGAGACTGTCGCCGCTGGCAGGGCGATCGCCCCCCAGCTAGCCCCGCCAGCCTGATCAAGGTGCCCGTGGCGATCGCCCTGATGACTCACCTGCACCAGGTCGGCATCGACCCTGGGGAGCCGATCTGGGTCGACCCCGGCAACTGGACCGAGGATGCCGGTACCACCTGGGTTCGCACCGAGTACCCCCTGGAGCAGATCATGGCTGATATGGTGAGTGCCAGCAGCAATATCGCCACCAACCAGCTGATCGACTACCTGGGCTGGGAGGGCGTCAACCACCCCCTGCGCCGTAAAGGCTATCGGACCACCCGCATCAGCAAAAAACTGGTGGGGGAGTCCACCTACCCGACCAACCCAGGGACTGTCCCCAATGCCATCACGACCGATGAGCTCACCGACATGATGGTGGCGATCTATAACCGGGAAATTCCCCAGGCTGAGCTGATTCAAGCGGCCCTGGCTGACCAGCGCGATCGTAACCTGGGCCACGCTGTGGTGGCTCCCCCCATCACCTGGCTGGGCGAAAAAACCGGCAGAAACTCTAAGGTACTGGGTACCACCGTCGCCATCGGACTGGGCGACCAGCGCTACATCATCACCGCTACCCTTGACCACAGCGCTAACGAAGCTGCGATGCGATCGCTGCTCGCCGGCGTGATTAAGCATTTGCTGACCCACGATGGCTTTGGGCAGACCGCCGACCCCGCGGCAACCTCTGCCCCTAGACCCCAGACCTTTCTGCCGTAATCTGCTAAGGCTGGAGCTGCTTGAGGAGGGCCTGGCGCATGGTGTCTACGGGCACCGGCCGCTGGAGCCAGAGCTCCAGGGCCACGGCCCCCTGCTGGACCAGCATCTCTAGCCCGTCGAGGGTGGCTAACCCGCGCTGGGCCGCCAGGGCCAGCAGCTGGGTCGGGCGGGGATTGTAGATCAGGTCGTAGACCACCGCCCGGTCGGGGGCTAGGGCCAGATGGGCCTCCCCTAGCGGACTCTGCCCCACCGTGGAGTGCATACCAATCGGCGTCGAGTTGACGATCAGATCAGCGCTGGGCAACAGGGTCGGCAACGCCTCCCAGCCGTGGGTGGTAACGGGGGGGTACAGGGGTGAATTGGCCCAGCTGTGCTCAAAATCCGCCAGTTTTTTGGCATTGCGCCCGACCACCTGCACCGCACCGCAGCCCAGATGCCCACAGCCCGCCACCACCGCGCGGGCGGCCCCGCCGTTACCCAGCACCAGGGCCGTCTGGCCAGACCAGTCCCGCAGGGGGCGCAGCGGCGCCATGAAGCCGGCCACATCGGTGTTGGTGCCGGCCCAGCCCCGGTCAATGCGCCAGACTGTGTTGACGGCCCCTACGGCCTGGGCTTCGGCGCTGATCTCGGTGAGCAGGGGCAGCACCGCCTGCTTGTGGGGAATGGTGATGCTGAACCCCTGCACCCCGGTGGCGGCAAAACCGGCGATCGCCGCTTCTAACCCCGCCGCTGGCACCGGAAAGGCTACGTATACATAATCGGCCCCCAGTTCCGCCAGGGCCGCATTGTGCATTACTGGCGACAGGGAGTGGGCGATGGGGTCGCCGATCACCCCGAGGAGTTGAGTGGTTCCGGTGATGGGCATAGGGAGGGGGCTGGTGGACTGCGGCATAGGTTAGGTGACTATTGCCAATAGCGGGGGGGCAGAGGAGCTAGGGTGCCAGGGGGGCGGAATGGTGACTTAACTTTCGCCGTAGAGTAATGGGAAGGCGGGAAATCTGGGACGGGACCTTCAGCATAGGGGCCTCTTCAGAATAAAGCTCTATCGGGTCTGCTCACTAGGTGCCCATGGTTCCCCTTGCGCTTTCTTGCGCTTTGAACAGCTGCACGATCTTCTCTACCACCGCATCAACGGACAGGCCATCGGTCACCAGTTCGATGGCGTCGTCGGCTTTGCGCAGGGGCGATACGGGGCGGCTGCTGTCGCTGCGATCGCGATCGTCAATGGCCCGCTCTAGGGCGGCCAGGTCCACCATGGGCTGCTGCTGGGCGGCCAGGTCATTCTGCCGGCGGCGAGCCCGTTCACTGACCGAAGCGGTCAGAAAAATCTTTAGTTCGGCCTGGGGAAACACCTCGGTGCCGATATCGCGGCCCTCCATGACCACCCCCCCGGTAACGCCATACTGCTGCTGCTGGCGCAGCAGAACGTGACGCACCGTGGGCTGGGCCGAGACCAGGGAGACTTGGCTAGTGACGGCGGTGCTGCGGATCAGTTGGGTGACCTCTTGGCCGTTTAGCCAGACCCGACTCGGATAGGCGGCAAAGGCCGGGTCATCGCTGGAGGCCGTGAGGTGGATGGTGCAGTCGTGTAGCAGTTCCGCGATCGCCACCTCGTCGTGCAGATCCACCCCTCGCTCGAGGGCGAGCCAGGTTACCGCCCGGTACATGGCGCCGCTGTCCAGGTAGAGCAAATTGAGCCGCTGGGCGACCTGGCGGGCCACTGTCGACTTGCCCGCCCCCGCCGGCCCGTCAATGGCCACAATGGGCTGGCGATCGCGCAGCAGCACATTGTCAATCAGTCGAGTAGTGCCCAGGTGGGCGGCTACCGCCACCATGCCCATGGTGTCAATCCGCTCTAGGGGGACCAGGGTTTCGGGATGCACCACCTCGACGTACTGGGGATGCAGGTCGGGCACCGGGGTGAGCTCCTGGTGCACCGCCGCCACCAGCACCGCGCTATGCCGATCCCCCGCCTTAAAACGCCTTTGGGCCATCATCAGTCCCCGGTAGAGGGCCGCAGCCTGCTGGCGTTCAGCCTCGTTCAGGTAGGTGTTGCGCGAGCTCAAGGCTAAACCGCTGGCCTCGCGCACCGTGGGGCAGCCGACAATCTTACTGGGCAGGTTGAGGTCGCTGGACAGGCGTTTGAGAATCGCCAGCTGCTGGGCATCCTTATAGCCGAAGTAGGCGCGATCGGGGGCCATCAGGCACAGCAGCTTGGTCACCACCGTCGCCACCCCCTCGAAGTGTCCGGGACGATGGGGCCCGCACAGCACCGCCATCATGGCCTTAGGGGGAATCACCTGCGTCAGCTGGCCCACCAGGGGCGTCTGATCGCCGTAGAGGACGGCAGGGGAGGGCATAAATACCCCATCGACCCCCGCCTGCTCGCACAGGGCCAGATCCTGCTCTGGGGTGTGGGGGTAGTGGGCTAGGTCCTCCTGGGGGCCGAACTGGAGGGGGTTTACGAAAATGCTGACCACCACTAGGGCGTTTTCTCGCCGGGCCCGCTCGATCAGGCTGAGGTGCCCCCGATGCAGATGCCCCATGGTCGGTACCAGGCCTACCGTCGGGGCGCCGTCGCCCTTGGGTTTGGCGCTGCGCGCCTGGGCCAGATAGCGCCCCAACCCCTCAACCGTCTTTAGTACTCGCACAATGTCCTACCTTTACTGCGTGGGAGTGTGTGACAGCTGAAATTCTGACCACCTCAATCTCAGGCTCCATGCCCTCTCAGCTTAAAGTCGGGAGCATATTGGTTCAAGCCCCTAGGCCTGCATGCCCCTACGTCCCTTTATACCCTTCGATTGCACCAGGTGCGACCGCGCCCAGTGCGATCGCACCCAGTTCGATCGCACTAGGTTGGTTCCAACCAGGGGGGGCCATCAAAAACCCTCTCCAGCCCTGGGGGTGGAGAGGGTAGATGCGATCGGAGGGCTGGTCCATCGGGCCAGAACCAGACTCGAGCCGTGGGGGCTCTATGGGGCTGACATCACCTCTAGCTGCACTCGCCCCACGCCGCTAGCCCTAATGCCGATCTGGCCGGCTGCCGCTGACGATAGGTCGAGGATTCGGCCATGGCCAAAGGGTCCACGGTCGTTGATCCGAACCACCACCGCCTGGCCCGTCGAGAGATTAGTAACCCGCACGCGGGTGCCAAAGGGCAGGGTGCGATGGGCTGCGGTCAGGGCGTTCTGGTCAAACACTTCCCCGCTGGCGCTGCGCCGACCGTGGAAACCAGGGCCGTACCACGATGCCATGCCGCTGAGGGTAGAGACAACCACGCCGACCTGGCTAGCTGGCTCTACTGGCGCGGGTAGCCCCTCAACCCGCGCTAGGGGCGGGGCATCGCCCAATAGCCTCCGCAGGCGGTTGGCGATCTGTAGCACGTCTTCGGCTGGGTTGCCGGTGGTGTCGGGCAGCATGGTTTGGCCGTCAACGGTCAGCAGAATTTGGTCTGCCCAGGCCACCACAAAGGCCTCTTTGTCACTGTCCCAGCGGGCCTGAATGGCGGTGACATCGCCATCGGCTGCCAGGGTTTTGAGATTGGTCAGAATTTCGTTGGCTCGGTTCGCAGTGGCCGTATAGTCTGGAGCGAGAGCGGCAGGCGATGTGCTGGCGCTGAGGGTCTCTAACGGGTCGCCCACCAGGGTGATGACCGGAATTGACCTCAGGTAAATCGTAGCGGCCCGGCGGTCGTCTAGGGCGTGGGAGTATACCGTGGCTTGGGCGAGAGTTTGGCTGGAGTCTTGGGAGTTCTGAATCAGCAGGGCTGAGTCAGACTGATCGGGCTCTGAGGTTGAAATGTTGGCATCGTTCAGTGATCCTTGATCCGCCGGCAGGGGCTGGGAGAGGGGGTCAACGTGTTGTTGAGCCTCTGAATCCAGAGAGAGATTGCCTTTGCTGGCATCCTGAGCATGACTGGGCAAGGGTGCTCCAAAAAAGGACATGGCGACAGCAACCGTCAGCCCGCCCAATAGAGAGTGTTTCATGTACACCAAAAGAATTCAACAGGAAGAGCAGGGGATAAATTCTGGCCAGAGAGATCAGAACAGATGACACAGGAATCACCTTAAATCCCGTTACCCGTTACAAATTGGTCTTCGGTTTTTTGGTCGATACGTAACTTAGCACGTTGCGACGGCCCTGCGAATCCGGGACGATCGCGGTTGACTTAGTTCTCAATCAGAAAATAATTAATTAGTTCCTCCTACCAAATAGGCTCAAGTGACCTTGGGGAAAGGGCTCGCTGGCGCTGATAGGGTCTTGGTTACATTTCAAAATATTTATGGGTCAGGCTCGATCAGTTATGTAAAAATAATCAGTCTATTCATCGTTTTGGCCAATTTTGTCAAAAAAGGATGAAGTGTCCCAGGGGTTAATTGTATTTTTCAATACGAATTGCTCGAGGCGTTACCCTCGCCCGCGGGGGCGATCGCGTCTCATTGTCGAGGTTGGTGCCCCGATTTATAGCCATGACTTGGATCCAATTTGGGTCGGTGG
This sequence comes from Nodosilinea sp., assembly GCA_041739575.1. Lineage (GTDB taxonomy): Bacteria > Cyanobacteriota > Cyanobacteriia > Phormidesmidales > Phormidesmidaceae > Nodosilinea. The sequence goes on from JBGSNT010000236.1 coordinate 24,121, forward strand.
GCCTGCTGTCCCAGTCGATTGTCACCGCCCTCGGATAGGCCATTGACGCAGACCCCTACCCTTTCTAAGGTAAGAAACTGGCCCACACGCAAGGTAACAAATACCCATGGACTATCGGGATGCTGGCGTAGATGTAGAGGCGGGACGCGATTTTGTGCAGCGCATCCGCACCCTGGTGGATAGCACCCGTCGGCCGGAGGTGTTGAGTGCCCTGGGCGGTTTTAGCGGTCTCTGCGAACTGCCCAAGGGCTATCAACAGCCCGTGCTGGTATCGGGCACCGATGGGGTGGGCACTAAGCTCAAAATTGCCCAGGTTACCGGGCATCACAGCACCGTCGGTATTGACCTGGTGGCCATGTGCGTCAACGATATTTTGACTAGCGGAGCCGAACCGCTGTTTTTTCTCGACTACCTGGCCACCGGCAAGCTAGAACCCGCCGCCCTGGCCGCGGTGGTAGAGGGCATTGCGGCCGGATGCCGCCAGGCAGGCTGTGCCCTGCTGGGGGGTGAGACGGCTGAAATGCCTGGTTTCTACGGCCCTGGCGAGTACGACCTGGCGGGTTTCTGTGTCGGCGTGGTGGAGAAATCGCAGATCCTGGATGGCCGCCAGGTACAGGCGGGCGATCGCGTCATCGGTCTGGCCAGCAGCGGTGCCCACAGCAACGGGTTTAGCCTGGTTCGCAAGGTTGTCGCCGAGGGCCAGCGCCCCGACAGCGGCATCGGCTACCGCTGGGATGAGGCAGTGCCGGGGCTGGGGGAACAAACCCTGGGGGAACTATTGCTCACCCCGACGCGGATCTATGTAGATCCCGTGCTGAAGGCCCGACGGGAAGGCATGGCTATCCACGCCATGGCCCACGTGACGGGGGGCGGCCTGCCCGAAAATCTACCCCGCTGTTTGGGGGCTGGGCAGGATATTCACCTGGAACTGGGCAGCTGGCCGGTGCCGCCGCTGTTTTCCTGGCTGGCGGCGGCGGGCCAGGTGCCCGAAAGAGACCTTTACCACACCTTTAATATGGGTTTGGGATTTGCTCTGGTGCTGCCGCCGGCCGAAGTCGATGGGGCGCTGAGCTGGCTGAGCCAGCATCAGGTCGCGGCCTATGCCGTGGGGGAGGTGGTGGCGGGGACAGGGCAGGTGACGGGACTGCCTGAGTAGGCCACCGGGGCTGAGGTGAGCCAAAGCCTTGCTAAAGAATTGCCCGACCCAGCCCATTAGCCGATACGCCCATTAGCCGATACCGTAGAGGGGCAGTGTGATAAGGAATCTCCCTTGAAATCTTCGCCCCTTAACTGGTCGCCCGTGGTACTGAGTTTTTTGGCCATTGTGGGCCTGGCTTTGGTGACCAGTAGTTTCGTGATTATTAACCCCGGTCAGGCCGGGGTGCTGAGCATTCTGGGTAAATCCCAGAACGGCGCCCTGCTAGAAGGCATTCACCTGAAACCGCCTCTGGTCTCAAATGTTGATGTATATGACGTGACCGTGCAGAAGTTTGAGGTCCCAGCCCAAAGCTCAACCAAAGATCTGCAGGACCTCTCCGGTCGCTTTGCCATCAACTTTCGCCTCGACCCCACTGAGGTCGTCAATATTCGCCGCACTCAGGGCACCCTGGAAAATCTGGTCTCTAAAATCGTGGCTCCCCAGACCCAGGAGTCGTTCAAAATTGCCGCCGCCCGCCGTACCGTAGAAGAAGCGATTACCCAGCGGGCTGAGCTCAAGCAGGATTTTGACGATGCCCTGACCACTCGCCTAGCCAAGTACGGCATTTTGGTGCTGGACACCAGCGTTGTAGACCTCACCTTCTCGACCGATTTCGCCAAGGCCGTGGAAGACAAACAAATTGCCGAACAGCGTGCCCGCCGTGCTGTCTACATTGCCCAGGAAGCCGAGCAAGAAGCCCAGGCCGAAATTAACCGGGCCAAAGGACGGGCCGAATCCCAGCGCCTGATTGCTGAAACCCTTAAGGCTGAGGGGGGAGCTTTGGTACTGCAAAAAGAGGCGATCGAGGCCTGGAAGGACGGCGGTGCCCAGGTGCCCCGTGTGTTGGTTATGGGACAGGGGGGCAATATCCCGTTTATCCTGGACCTCAACCAGATGGAGGCAGCCGAACCCGCAATCCCTTCCCCCAGCTAGAAGGTTAGGGATAGGCAGGTTAATCTTGCCTCAGAAGCCAGGTTTTCTCCCGCAGGGAGACGCAACGCGATCGCTGAGCAAAACGACTCTGATCAACCTTCAGACGTTGAGGGTTGAGCGGAGTCGAAACCCGATTAGAGAGTGCATTATTTCCGGCAAGTCCCGTAGCGATAGCCCTAGCAGGCTGTGGCGTAGCATGGGTGGCTACTGCCAAGGGTAGAAAGTCTCCTACCAGGCCAAACTGATGGCTTCTCCTGGCTCATAGGTGATCTCCCGCACCATGCCCGGTTGGCCTAAGGCCTCAGCCTGCTTGTCGTTATAGCTCACCATCACACCGCCGGCGTTGCCGGCCCGAATCGTAAGGGCTTGGTTGGCGGTCCAGAGGCGGCTGTCGCCGGGTTGCAAAACGCCTTCAAACTCGGTTTTGCCGTCGGAGGTAATACGCAGCCAGGACTGGGCGGTCAGGGTCATCCTAACTTTGATGGGGGCTTTGGGTTGGTCGGGTTCTGCCGGCTGAGCTTCGAGGCTGCCCTGGGGCGGGTTGGCCAGGGTGGGTTCGGTCTCGCTCAGGGGCGCTAGGGGAGGCAGCGCAGTCGCCTCTGGAGTAGTTTGTCGCAGTAGATAGGACAGCCCGCTAATGGCGGCGATCAGGAGCACAAAATAGGCCCCGTAGAGGTGCAGGGGACGTAACTGGGCCGCAGGGGACTCTTTCCAGGAGCGGTGTTGAATGCTGGGGGGGGTAAAGAACTGGCTGGCTAGGGTTTCCCCCTCTAGGCCCAGGGCATCGCCGTAGGTGCGGATGAGCCCGCGAATGTACACGGGTTCGGGTAGCCCGTCGAGGTCGCCCCGCTCAATGGCCGCCAGCAAACTGGGCCGGATGAGGGTTTTCTCGGACATGGTCTCTAGGGTTTGACCACCCTGCTGGCGAACAGCTTGCAGCAGAGCACCTAGCTCTAGAAGCTGCTCTCGATAGACGGCATTGGGGTCAACCAACTCTTTTGTCTTCATACAGGGAGAATTTAGCGTTAAGACTGCAAAAAACTGGCTGATGATGGGGACAGGTTTGCGGTGGAGGCCGGTTGAGCCGAGGAATCAACTAATAATGCCTCAATTTCGGCAGATGATAAAGCCCTGTAGGCCCCTACCCCTAGGTTGCCCAGGGCGATTGATCCCACTGCAACCCGGTGTAAGTCTAGCACTCGGTGACCCAGCACTTGGGCCACCCGACGAATTTGGCGATTCCGTCCTTCTTGAAGGACGACCTCTAGTTGGGTGTTAGCCGGGCCGCTGGCAATCACCTGCACCTGGGCGGGTCGGGTGAGCCGCCCGTCTAAGCATACCCCCTGGCGCCACTCGGCCAGGGTGGCGGGCAACACCCGGCCTTCGAGCTTGACTCGGTAGGTTTTAGAGACGTCGTGGCGGGGGTGGGTAAGGCGAAAGGTGAAGTCGCCATCGTTGGTGAGCAGTAGGGCCCCAGTGGAGTAGGCATCGAGCCGACCCACGGGATGAATGCCCAGGCCGTGGAACTCAGGCGGCAAGACATCGAGCACCGTTGGCCGTCCCTGGGGGTCATCGCATGTGGACAGCATGCCCAGGGGTTTGTGGAGAAGTAGGTAGTGCAGCGTCGGCCGCTGATGGACCTGCAGGGGAACCTGGTTGACCACAATGCGATCGCATTGTGGATCCGCCCGCTGGCCCAGGTAGGCTACGGCCCCATTGATCCGCACCTGCCCGGCCTCGATCATTTGCTCGGCCTGGCGACGGGAGGCAACCCCATATTGGGAAAGGATTTTTTGGAGGCGTTCTGCCATGGTTGTGCTGTTGGGAGCAAAGTCTAGCCCGACCGGTGGGACTGAGCTAGCTTTACCAGTATGGCAGCAATTAAAGAACTGTGAGTATAAGTTCTTACCGTTGGCCTTACTAAAAGCCCCGAAATTGGGCCGTTAGAGCGCCCCTTCTGGGGCCAGGAGGGGCAGTTTGATCTGTAGCCAGGCGCCCCCGGATTCAGGATGGTTGGCGGCGGTAATGGTGCCGCCGTGGGCCTCAACAATTTGGTACACAATGGCGAGTCCTAGCCCACTGCTCCGGCTGACCTCGGTGGCCACCTCCGGCGCGACGGCGGGAGCTGTGGGACTGTTGCGGCTGCGAGCCGGATCGGCGCGATAGAAGCGATCGAAAATGTGGGGCAAATCCCTAGGGTTAAAGCCGGGGCCGTTGTCTATCACCTCCAGGGTAACGAAGGGATGGACTGGGGTCGCGCCTTCCCTGGGGAGGCTATCGTCTGGGGCTGCGGACTGAGCCCAGTCTGTCAGATGGACCTGGATGACAGCATAGCCGGGGCTATGTTTAATGGCATTGTCTATGAGATTGAGCAGCACCCGATAGAACAGGGTTTCGTCGAGGGTGGCGAGGTATTGCTGGGGGCCGTCATACTCCAGTTCAAGGTGTTTGACCTGGGCTAGCGGTTCTAGACTCAGCCAGGCCCTTTGAATTAACTGGGGCAGATCTACCGGTTTGAGGTTGAGTCCCTGGGCTTGATCGCCCTGGAGGCGACTGAGGTTGAGCAGATCTTCGACCAGGTTGCTGAGGCGGATGGTTTCGTTGACCAGACGATCGAGCCAGCGGCGCTGGTTATCGGCAACGCGGGGTTGCAGGGTTTCCGCCACTAGCCGAATGGAGGTGAGGGGGGTTTTGAGCTCGTGGGCGACATCGGAGGTCCAGCGATCGCGCTGCTGCACCAGCAGCGCGGCTTCCTGGCGATTCTCTAGAAAAACCCCTACCTGACCGTTGTCGAGGGGAATAGCGTAGCCCCGCAGGGGATAGGTGGGCTCTTCCTTAGGGTGGAGGGGGTCAGGGGAAATCTGGTAGAGCATCCACTCCCGCTGGCAGCAGGTCTGTTTTTCGCGGGTCTCTTCAATAAGGGCGTCGAGTTCGTAGGAACGGGCCACCTCAAGGAGCAACCGTCGTCGCTGCACTGCGCCAGGGAGGGGCTGATTCATCTTGAGCAGACGGTTGGCCTGGTCGTTGCACCAGGTCAGTTGATTCTCGTCGTCGACCTGGATATAGCCAATCGGGGCTGTCTGCAAAATGCGCTCTAGGGCGTCGCGGCTGGTACCGAGGGATTGAAGCTGTTGCTGCTGCTGGGGTTGAGTTGCGACTAGGCTCTCAACCCGGTCGATCGCAGTGGACCAATCGGCGACCTGCAGAATAGTGATGAGCCGATGCTCTCGTCGACGCTGCCGACGCCACCGCCAGATTAGCAGCAGTGCCCCGGTAGCGAGCCCTAACAGGTATGCAAAAATGACCAACGATATCCCTGAACATAGAGATGTTTAACTTGTCCAAGCCTATCGCACAAAAAAGCACCCCGAGAGGTGCCTAGGTAAATAATGACGATTTAGAATTGTCCTGCCTGAAAAATTAGACATAGGCTTCAAAGTTGCCGAAGGCAATTTTGAAGCCACGCCTTTAGCCTAACCGGGCAAACTCAATCTAACGAACCACGGCACCCCGGTACTTTAATCCCTGGGGGTGGTTAGCCTTAACTTGCTTGGGGACATGACGTGCTACTACAGCGCCCCGATAGCGACCAATAACTTCTTCCGAAGTAGCGACCTGGGAGGTAGCTGTATCATAGTCAACGCCACGATATTTCAAGGACATCATTCGCCTCTCCTTAATGAGTGAAGGTGTATAAACAGAGGCGCGTTCCTTCGAGCTGGAGCTCTACTTCCGTCTCTCCTGCGAGAGATGAACGAATTTGTTTCTGTAATCATTGTTACCGTTTGTCGGCTGGCTGTCAAGATCAAATGTCAGGAAACCCTGGAACCGCTGACTCCTGTGGGGGTCGGCACGGCAGCGGGGGGAACGTGCTACCGTGCGAACGTGCCTACATTTTGGTGTTGAACCTATGCACGGCCCGATTCCCCCGCACCGCTACTTTCCCTATCTAAGCTGGACCGACATCGCTGCCCTACCCGATCGCGATCGGGTGGTGATTGTGCAGCCCATGGGGGCGATCGAGCAGCATGGGCCCCACCTGCCCCTCGTGGTCGACAGCGCGATCTGCACCACGGTGCTGGGCAAGGCCCTTGACCGGCTCGACCCCTCCGTGCCGGTCTACAGTCTGCCCCCCCTGTACTACGGCAAATCGAATGAGCACTGGCACTTTCCAGGCACTATTACGCTTTCGGTAGAAACCCTACTCAGCGTTATTCGCGACGTAGCCGAAAGCGTTTATCGGGCCGGGTTTCGCAAGCTGGTGCTGCTCAACGCCCACGGCGGCCAGCCCCAGGTGCTAGAAATCGCCGCCCGAGACCTGCACCAGGCCCACGGTGATTTGATGGTGTTTCCGCTATTTGTGTGGGCGGTGCCCAACTGTGCAGGGGAGCTGCTGACAGCGAAAGAGATGGAGCTGGGCATTCATGCGGGAGATGCCGAAACGAGCCTGATGCTGAACATTCTGCCCGACCAGGTGCGGATGGATCAGGCCAAAGCTGAATTTCCCCGTGACTTGCCCACCGATAGCTGGCTGACGATGGAGGGGGCGCTGCCCTTTGCCTGGGTGACGCGCGACCTGAGCGCTAGCGGCGTTTTGGGCGACCCCACGGTAGCTACCGTTGAAAAGGGCGATCAGTTGCTGGAGTCTTTGGCGACGGGCTGGGTGACGGCCCTGGAGGATATTTATCGGTTTCGCCAGCCCAGCACTGACGCGGCTTACCTGCCTTAGCTGCCGCGCCCCTGGCTAAAAGCAGCGGATTGCCAGGCGCTTGAAACCGAGGGGCGCAGTCTGGCCAGCAATTCTCATTATGGAAATTCAACTGGTATCGGGAGGGATCTCTAGCTCCAACCCCTGAAGCATGAAAGTCAGCAGGTGGTCCCAACTCTCGAAATACAGATACCGGGTCAAGGCCCGCAAATCGTCAAAAAAGGTC
>JBGSNT010000247.1:0-7589 GCA_041739575.1 Nodosilinea sp.
GAAACTGAGGCAGAGTATGAGCAGACTCTAGCAGTTGTTGAAGCTCTAACCTTTACCCAAAGCCGAACCCCAGAGCAGACTGCGCTCTATAAGTTGCTAATAATGCTGATTGAATCTTACGAAGCCGAGCACTACCCAATCAAAGAAGCTTCGCCGACAGAAGTGCTAAATCACATTATGGAAGCTAGCGGCACTCGCCAGGTTGATCTGGTGGGGGTTATTGGCTCTAGCGGCGTCGTATCAGAAATTGTCAATGGCAGGCGATCGATTAGCAAGACTCAGGCTAAAATCCTAGGCGATCGTTTTAAGGTGTCGCCCAGCTTATTTATCTAGCCAAGCCTGTTAAGTATTTGCTTATGTATTCGCGCTAAAAAGATGATGTCATCCCGACCAACGGAAGCAATCTCAGGCTCTGCCAACGACCGAGATGCTACTCCTAGAGAGGTTGTTGCGCGTCTACGACTTCGCTTTGCTCCGTTCCACATGATAGAGCATGAAAATTTTCATGGGATATCCAGCGGGTGACATCAAAGGTTGTTCCGGTTAGCTTAATCATATTTCCGTTGGCATCGAACAAGGGCCCACCCCGAGCATTGATGTACCGAACTTCTCCATCATTAGCCCGAATAATTCGTAAGTTCGCTTCAAATGCCTCTCCCCTCATGGCTGGGGCACGGATCGCGTCCTCATGGAGTTGAAGATCCTCGGGGTGAATCAGGGTCAGCACTTCCTCATGGTTGGGAGCGGGCCGATTGGGCTCAAGGCCGTGGATCAGAAACAATTCCTCAGTCCAATAGGTGATCCGCGTTTGCACATCCACCTCCCAAGATCCGATTTGGGCGACCTGTTGAGCGGTGCGTAGCATGGTTTCTGAACGGCGCAGTTGGGCTTCAATCTGCTTGCGTTGCTCAATTTCCTGCTGTAAACGGGCATTGGCCGCCATTAATTCTTGCCAGAGATTGGCTGTAATGCTGTCCATCATCATTTCTGGCAGGGGTGGCCCCCCTTTCGGCGGTTTAGTGTCTGGGGCGTAGGCGGGGTTTAGGCAGTACCCCTGGCCGTAGTGAGTTTGAATCAAATCTTCAGCCCCACCAGCCTGTTCTAGTTTGCGGCGCAGGCTGCGGATATGGCTTTTGATTGTGGCGTCGCTGGGCATCTCCTCATCCAGAGTCCACAGGCGATCGCCAATTTCACTGCGGGGAAACATCTGTCTGGGATGCCCCAGCAGCAGTTCCAGCACTTGGTACTCTTTGCGGTTGAGTTTAACCTCCTGACCCTGGCAGGTGACCCGGCGGGCGGTGGGGTCTAGCAGCAGTGTCCCCCAGGAGAGTTTTGGATTGGCCCGCCGCAAGCCCCGTCGCGTCAGGGCTTGCAGATGAATCAGCAGAGCTGGGGCTTGAAGCGGTTTAGCCAGACAGGCATCGGCACCGTTTTCTAAGCCCTGTAGGCACGTTGCGGCATCCCCGGCCTCAACGATCAGCAGAATCAGGACTGGGTTACCAATATCCCGCAGACGACGGCACAGGGATGCCCCGTCCACCTGGGGCAATTTAGCCTCTAGCAAAACGACATCGTACAGGAAGGCGCGCAGCAGGCCCCAGGCGTCTTCCCCATCGGTGGCGACATCGACAATTAAACCCTGACGAGAGAGCTCTCGATGCAGCTGAGTCTGTAACGGTTTGTCCGCAGAAACGAGCAAAATTTTCATAGCTTAACCACTCGGGATGAAAAGTTGGCTGGCATGAGTTTTAAGATTACACGAACTTTTCACCTTTCAATGCCATGATGATACCCACAACGTTAGCGGATGACTCACGGGCCATCAAAAGATATGATTTCTGCTGTAAGTAGTGCCAGTGACGTAATTAAGAAAGATGCCTTAATTAGTGGCATCTCCAATGCTGTCATTAATGGCATCATTGGCTGGTTCATGTTTCGAGATAAAGACACCTTGTCGCTCACGGTCGATACCATCTCAGCCCATGAGAAAACGGTTTTCTCTACTGGGGTAATGACGGCATTTATTCTGTCGATCATCTTGGGTGCGATCGCCTTCTCTACCTTTGGCAAGAAAGCCCGATCTCTCCATCTGGCATCCCCAGAACTATTAGATCGTCCCTTTTTCTTCTTTGGGGCGAGAACGATTTTGTTCTATTCTCTGTTTGCGTTTGGCACAGCAGCTTTAGCTGCTCTGTTTTTGCAGAAGTTTGCCGGAACAATTTTGGTTACACCATTAGTCGCGGCCCTTTTGTTGGGAGCGATCGCAGGGATTGCCGCCTGGTTCATTAACGCAGCAGTGATGAAAGCCATGCTGCGCCCCGAGTAGGGTTTACAGGTTCTAATTAACGAGATTCGAGGAGATTTTGTCAGGATGACTATTCTGGATAGGTTTAAGCTGGATGGCCAAGTGGCCATTGTGACCGGTGGCGGGGCCGGAATTGGTCGCGGCATTGCTGAAATGTTTGCCCAGGCTGGAGCGGCGGTTGTGGTCAGCGACTTGAAGGAAGAAACTGCCGCTGCGGTAACCGATCGCATCAATGCCAGCGGCGGCAAGGCTGTGGCGGTAGCCTGCGATGTCACCAATGACGAGGCTCTGGCGAATTTGGTCAACGTCGCCATCGCGACCTTTGACAAAATCACCATCCTGGTGAATAACGCGGGTGGTGGTGGCCCTAAGCCCTTTGATATGTCGATGGATACCTTTACTTGGGCCTACAAACTCAATGTGTTTTCGGTGTTTCACCTGTGCCAACTCTGCGCTCCCCACATGGAGGCAGCAGGGGGCGGGGCTATTTTGAATATCTCCTCTATGGCGGGAGACAACAAGAACAAAAACATGGCTTCTTACAGTTCCTCCAAGGCAGCAGAGAGTCACTTGACTCGCAACATTGCCTTTGATTTGGGGCCAAAGGGGATTCGGGTGAATGCGATCGCCCCTGGGGCTATCAAAACCGATGCCCTGGCCACGGTGCTCACCCCCGACATCGAAAAAGCCATGCTGAAGCATACTCCCCTGGCTCGCCTGGGTGAGCCCAGCGATATTGCCTATGCGGCCCTGTTCCTTTGCTCTCCAGCCTCCAGTTGGGTGAGCGGGCAGGTGCTCACCGTCAGCGGCGGCGGCGTGCAGGAATTGGATTAGGAAACCCAGTCTACACCTAACCAAAATGCGGTCTGTATCCCCTCCTCGGAGGGGCCAGGGGTGGGTTAGTCCTGGCGATTGAACCCTCATCCACAGCCGATAGCTTTTTTGCAGTCAGAGTTTTGACCCACCCCGCCCTGCGGGCACCCCGCCCTGCGGGCACCCCTCCTTGGAGGGGACTGCTTAGCCTGCCTTCTATTCAGAAATTTCTACCCATTATTTGGAGAACAAACCATGGCACTCGATATTTTTTCTCTCAAAGACTACGTTGTGATTATTACTGGAGCCGGTGGCGCGATCGGCGGGGCCACCGCTGAGGTATTGGCCGAGGCTGGGGCCAAGGTCGTTTTATCTGACCTGAATGGGGATGCCGCCCAGGCTAAAGCTGACGAAGTTACCCAGGCCACCGGGCAAGAAACCCTCGCCCTCAAAACTGATGTCACTGACGAATCGCAACTGCAAGAGCTGGTGGATGCCACGCTGAACAAGTTTGGCAAAATCACCGCGCTGATTAACAACGTGGGCTGGGGTGAATACACCCCCCTCTGGGGCGTCAGCACCGACTACATGGTGAAGTCCTATATCCTCAATACTGTCAGCAGCTACAACCTGACCAAGCTGTGTATGCCCCACCTGAAAAAAGAGCCCAACGCCTCGGTGACGTTCTCGGGCTCCATGGTTGGCATTACCCCGTCGCCAGAATTTATTGCCTACAGCAATGCCAAGGCCGCCCTGGTCAATATGGTGCGCAGCATGGCGGCGATGAGTGGCCCAGAGGTGCGCTGTAACACCATCGTCATTGGCTCGGTCGATAACGGTGCCGCGACGCTGGATGCGGGCTACGACGAAGCCATGCTAAAGCGCCTGGCCGATGCCTTTGTGATGAAGCGCCGGGGCGTACCCCGCGACATCGCCCACGCCTTCAACTACCTGGTTTCCCCTGCCGCTAGCTGGGTCACGGGCATTGAGCTGCGGGTGGATGGCGGCGGGTCCTACAAGAGCAAGATGCCGACCAGCGATGACTAAAGGTCTCTTTCTCTGGCATAGCGGCTGGCTGACCTGTGCTGCAACCTCGGTGCTGTCCCTGGGGGGCATGACAACCGCCGGCTGGGCACAGGAAGCTGCGCCTGTTGCCTTACAAACCGCAGAAGCGGTCGACCCAATTCAGACCCTTTTGACCCATGCTCAGGACTTAGAATCCCTGGAGTTGGAGTTTTCTCCAGCGTTGGCGGATAGCCTTGAGTCTGGGTTGGTGGGCAGTGTCCACCCTACGAGTGGTGCTGGCCATGACGGTGTTGAACCGGCCATGGCCGAAAATGGTGCGATCGCATCCCCCACGGAAGACCCCAACGCAGGGTTGCGGATTCCACCGGCCTACGGGGAGGGCTTACCCATTGAGCAGGTGTTTGTTTACCTCCGCAACCCAACAGGAGATCCGGCCCAGGATGCGGCGTGGCAGCAACAGCTGGCCGATACCTTCGGCATTCGGGCGGGGGGAAACTTTAGCCCCCTGTTTGCCGATCAGGGGTTGAACCAGGTGCAGCGGTTGCCTTTCGTGGAGTCGGCGGAGTATCGCCTGTACGAGTCGAACCGCCCTGGTGCGGTAATTCTGGCTCTGCTGGTGACGATCAAACCGGAGCAAGCGGAAGCATCGCCCCCGCCGCCCACGGGTATGGCAGTAAGCGGCAATTTTGGCGATTTTTCGACGATTTACCAGAGCGATCGCAGCCTGGTCAAATTTCTCTTCAACGGGGGGCTGGGCATTTTCAGCGACAGTAATCCCTGGTTTGGCAACGCCGATGGCTTTGCTCCCGGCCCCTACGAACCGACGGGCACCATCACCTGGGGCGAGGCTTACCTGGAGCCAGGGGTAGCAGGCATTACCCGGCTTGGCGATTGGCCTCTGTACGTTTATGGTGCCGGGTCTTACCTGCTGTCGGCGTCAGTGCAGCCGGATATTTTCCGCACCGGCGATCGCTTCTTTGGGGATGTGGAAAAGCTCTATGGCGGGCTGCTGGTGGCAGAGCGGGGCAGTCCCCTGGCTTTTAATCTGTCGGCGGGACGGCAGATTTTTCAGCTGAATCAGGGGTTTTTGTTTTCCCAATTCAGCGGGTCTGCCAATGCCTTAGACCGGGGGGCCAGTTACTCAAACCCCCGCACCGCCTACGACATGACCGTACTCGCCAACCTGCGGTGGGGCGACTTTCGCCTGCAAGGCTTCTTTCTGGAACCTGACGAGCTGCCCGTGGCCGATACCGGCACCCAGTACCTGGGTACCAGCCTGGGCTACAACAACAACCAAGGACTGGAGGCGGTGCTGTCCTACATCGCCGTGCCCCAGTCCAACCGCGCCTATCTGCTCCCGAATGGGGAACGGTTCACCCGCGAGGGGTTGCAGGTGATCAACCCTCGCCTGCGTCAGTCGTCGCTGTTTGGGGTGTCGGGGCTGTGGGCCGAGGCAGAATACGCCTACCAGTTCAGCACCCAGCAATCGATGGCGGCCCAGGGGGGCTACCTCTGGCTGGGCTACACCGTCGAAGATATCCCCTGGCGGCCCAGCCTCAGCTACCGCTTTGCCGGGTTCAGTGGCGACAACCCCAATACCGCCACTTACGAACGGTTTGACCCCCTCCAGGCGGGAGGCCTGTCGGACTGGCTACAGGGCATCAACCTGGGCAAGCTCTACAACAACTCCAACAGTTTTTCCCACCGAATTACCCTGAGTGCCCAGCCCAGCCAAAACCTGTCGATGTCTCTGGATTACTACTACCGCTTCGCCGATGAGCTGAACAATCTGGGAGGCAACCCGGCCCTTTCTACCCTGGGGTCGCGCTATATCGGTCAAGAATTTTTGCTGACTACCCGCTATTTTCTGGCCCAAAATTTCATGCTCCAGGGGGTGGGTGCGATCGCATTTCCAGGCTCCGCTGTTCGCCAGGCAGCTAATAACAACACCAGCCCCTGGGTCACCCTGCAACTCTCGCTGTTTATGTTCTTCTAACCCTGATTCACATCAGGAGGGCACTGCTAACCATGAAACTGAATCTGATATTGCTAACCCTATGCCTGCTGGGCTGTAGCTTGCTTTCCCCTACCAAAGCCGTAGCCGAGCACCCCCCCCTGGCCCAGGCTGCTGTAGAGGACATGGGCCAAACCTTGCCCTGGCAGATGGTTGCCTCAACCGCAGGTAAATACGTTGTGGATCTGCCGGGAACGCCTGCCGAGCAAACCAGTACCAGTTCATTGCTAGAGCGAGATCTCCAGTGGCAGATGAGTTCGGTAACTATACCCGCCGTGGATGACGCGGACTTGTTTGAGTACTACCTGGTGGCCTACGCTGATGTGCCCCGCAGTTTGCGCTACGAATTTGCCCAAAAAGAACTGTTAGACGCTGCCACGACCAGCGTTGTAGATGACATCCAGGACGAACAGTTGAACGAATCCTTGGTCATCGAAGAGGTGGCGTTTCAGGGGCTCCCCGCCCGGTTACTTACTGCTCAGGGGTTGGGGCAGTATTTTGTCGCCACCCTCAGTCTGACGGGCGATCGCTTGTATCTGCTGCTGGCCATCGATGATGACCAGACCAATTTTGAACACTTTTTCAACTCGTTGAGCTTAGTTCCTTAACAGGAGGCCATTATGAAACTCATCGTTGGTTTAGGTTTAGCCGCTCTTGCCCTACCATTTATAGGTTCTATCGCCTTGGCAAATGAAAGCCTCGGCGATGTGATTCGCGACAGCATTCGAGATGAAATTCGGGACGACATTCGCGACAACGTCCGCCAGGATTTGTGCCGACGTCGGGAAGAGCGCGACCGCAATCCTGATCTCTGTAATACCCTCCAAGACATCGATCAACTGCGGGATGGCATTCGCCGAGGCACCAATCGTATAAGAGCCATTGATGCAATTTTAAATTAGGCCATTCGGCTATTTACTCACTATGTCCCCAGCATTTCAGTTCCGCCGATTGCTGCAAACCAGTCTGGCCGCCGCCCTAGCCGTGGGCGGTGTGCTGCTCGATGCGATTCAACCTCGTCCTAGCCACAGTGCCGAGGATATTCGCATCACCACCACCGGGCCACTGGTGTTGACGGTTTCGGTAGATGACCTAGCAACCTTTGCAGAAACCGGAGAAATCACCCCAGGGCTGAGGCTCTATGCCGCCTTGCTGAACGATGCACTCTTAGGTCAGTTGCAGGCGGGGCTTGCCTTTAAGCTGCCCCTAGATGTGGTCATGGTTGATAACGTGGCCTACTCTCCCCTGGGGCGAGATGTGCTGTTTAATCTGGGCAAGGTTGTGCAAGCCACCTGATTGACTGACAAAAGTTTGCCTGGATGCCACTCAAAGCCCCTTATAGCAAGGGTTTGAGGCGATCGAGAGCGTTTTCTGGCTTCGTATCGCCTGCAATGCTTGTCAGCTGAGGGTTTCAGGGGTTAGCGATCCATG
>JBGSNT010000283.1:0-8873 GCA_041739575.1 Nodosilinea sp.
TTCTCTGGTTTGCCGGAGCCTCGGCCATGGCTGGCCTGCTGAATCTGGTGCCCCGCTATCTGCCCCGCTACGGCATGGCTCCCGAGTGGGCGGGGGCGGTGCGGCCCCTGGTGTTGGTGTTTACGGCGATCGCCTTTGCCGTCACCCTGGTGTTTGACGCCAGTGTTGAGGCCCAGGGGGGTGCCTACGCCACCGGAGTCCTGGTGTTGATGAGTTCGGCGGCGGTAGCGGTGACCCTGGCGGCCTATCATCGTGGATCGAAACGGGGGGCATTGGGCTTTGGTCTAATTGCCCTGGTGTTTTTCTACACCACCATTGCCAACATTATTGAGCGTCCCGATGGTATTCGGATTGCGGCGTTGTTTATCTCGGCGATCGTGGTTACATCCCTGATTTCGCGCGTGTTTCGCTCTACTGAACTGCGGGTCACTGGGGTAGAACTGGACGACACGGCCCGTAAATTTATTGAGCAGCTCAAGGGACAGCCTATTCGACTGATTGCCCATCGTCGAGAAAAACAATCCGATGCTTTGGAATATCGACTTAAGGAGCAAGAGGTACGGGAGGACAGTCATTTGCCAACCGCTCAATCTGTAGTCTTTCTGGAAGTGCAGGTGTTTGATGCTTCGGTATTTATTGATGTGATTCGCGTCAAGGGAGTTGAGGTGGGGGGCTATCGGGTGTTGCGGGTGCAGAGTTCGGCGGTGCCCAATGCGATCGCCGCTCTACTCCTCTACCTGCGCGACCAGACTGGCATCCTACCCCATGTTTACTTTGAGTGGGTGGAGGGCAATCCGGTCAAGTATTTGCTGCGCTTCATTTTGTTTGGCGAGGGGGATGTGCCGCTGGTGACCCGCGAGGTGTTGCGCAAAGCTGAGCCAGACCCATTGAAGCGGCCCAGAATTCACGTCAGCGGCTAACAGCTGTTCTACAGGCTAAAAATTATCTCAGCATACTTGCAATACACCCGCAGGACTCACGGATAGATGAAACGCTCTATGATCGAATTTTTAGAACGCCAGTCGAAGGTAACCTTAGTCGGTTTAAGCCTCGGCCTCACCTTCCTGATTGGAGCCATCGACTTTCTAGTGCGGCTAGATATTGCCCTCTCCATCTTCTACCTAATCCCTCTAGCCATCGCCGCCTGGTTTTTGGGTCCACGCATGGGGCTATTCGTGGCGTTGTGTTGCACCTTAGCCTGGTTTCAGGCTGACATCGCCGCCAAGCAATATGATGCGGCCCTGCTGCCCTACTGGAATGCGGCAGTGCGGTTTGGATTTTTCGCGATTATTAGCTCTTTGCTAGCATCTCACCGCCAAGCCTATAGTCGGGAGCAGCAGCTGGCCCGCGTAGACGACTTGACAGGCCTTTATAACCGCCGTTTTTTTCTAGAATTGCTAGAGCTAGAGCTGGAACGTATGCGCCGTTATCATCAACCGCTCACCCTGGCTTATCTCGATCTAGATGACTTTAAGCTGGTCAATGACAACTTGGGGCACAGCAGCGGCGATCGGCTGTTGCAAACCGTAGCCCAGACCTTAAAAGAAACGGTGCGCTCCTGTGACGTTGTTACTCGCTTAGGCGGCGACGAATTTGCCATTTTGCTGCCACAAATCGATAGCCAGCAAGCAGCCATAGCCCTGACCCGGACTCATCATCAACTGCAAAAGCTCAGTCAAAGCCATGGATGGCCCATTGGCTTCAGCATGGGGGCCATCACGTTCAATAGCCCACCAAAGTCTATCGATGCTTTAATTGCCCAGGCTGACCAGCTGATGTACACCGTTAAAAGCAGCGGTAAGAATCGACTAGCCTGCCAGGAATATAGCCAACAGCTCAATAGCCCAAGCTACTGACTAATTTCCGAAAAAGAAGAGCCCCCCCTTAAGCCACAATCCACTCTGACCCAGATCCCCTAGCCCAGGCCAGCTACCCTTGAGGTCGTTCAATACATTTGCAAGGCAAATGCAATGGAAAAATAGTATATGAATTGCTAATGAATTAGTTTTGGGATTGACATTTTACAAAATCAGTTAGGGCGGTAATCATTGAGTAATATCGAGCCAGATTCAGGTGAGGATAGATATATCTCATGGTTTTTGTTAGCACTTTACCTCAGTTATCTCCCCAGTCGACCCGCCTCACCCTCCAGACGGCCTCCTTCGCCGCCGATTCCACCGCCATTCGCTGCCTGGATTGGGACCGCGATCGCTTCGACATTGAGTTTGAGCTGCAAAACGGCACCACCTACAACTCGTTCCTGATTCGGGGCGAAAAGACAGCCCTGATCGATACCTCCCACGGCAAGTTCAAGGATCTGTACCTGGAGGAACTCCAAGCGCTGGTGGACCTGGCGGCGATCGATTACCTGATCGTCAACCACACCGAGCCCGACCACAGCGGCCTGATAGTTGACCTGCTGACCCTAGCCCCCCACATTACCGTGGTGGCCTCTAAGGTGGCGATTCAGTTTTTGCAGCACCAGATCCACCGCCCCTTTGAGTTTCAGATGGTGAAAAGCGGCGATCGCCTGGATCTGGGTCGGGGCCATGAGCTGACCTTTATCTCGGCCCCCAACCTGCACTGGCCCGACACCATGCTCACCTACGACGGCGGCACCCAGGTGCTCTACACCTGCGATGTGTTTGGTCTGCACTACTGCGACGACACCCTCTACGACGAGATGCCTACGCTGCTGGAGGCCGATTTTCAGCTGTACTACGACTGTCTGATGGGGCCGAACGCTCGCTCGGTGCTGGCCGCCCTGAAACGGATGGAGCCCTTCGCCATCGACCAAATTGCCACCGGCCACGGCCCCCTGCTGCGCCACCACCTGGCCGACTGGGTAGGGCGCTACCGCAGCTGGAGCGAGGCCCAGGCTAAGGCCGAACCCTTTGTGGCGATCTTCTACGCCGGGGAGTACGGCTACAGCGATCGCATTGCCTACGCCCTGGGCCAGGGGTTGCTCAAAACCGCCACCGCCGTAGAGTTGGTGGACTGGCTCGATACCGATATCTCTACCGTACGGGAACTGACGACCACCGCCGCGGGCCTGGTTGTGGGCATGCCGCCCCAGTCGGCCCCTAGTCTAGAGCCGATGCTCAGCACCATTCTGGCCGTCGCCCACCCTAAGCAGGCGATCGGGCTATTTGAAACCGGCGGTGGCCAGGATGAACCGATCTTTCCCCTGCGCAACCGGTTTCAGGAGCTGGGTTTGAAGGCGGCCTTTGAGCCGATTTTGATCAAAGCGGCCCCCACTGAGACCACCGATAAACTGTGCGAAGAGGCGGGCACTGACCTGGGCCAGTGGGTCAACCGCGATCGCCCCCAAAAACAGACCCAGTCCCACGATTCGGGGCTCGATCAGGCCCTGGGGCGGCTCAGCACCGGCCTCTATATTGTGACGGCCCGCAAGGGCGACGTCAGCAGCGCCATGCTGGCCTCTTGGGTGATTCAGGCCAGCCTTGAACCTCCTGGGGTAGCGATCGCCGTCGCCAAAGATCGCGCCATTGAGTCGCTGCTGCACGGGGGCGACACCTTTGTGCTCAACGTGCTGGAAGAGGGCAACTACCAGCGGCTGATGAAGCATTTTCTCAGGCGTTTTCCCCCCGGCGGCGATCGCTTTGAGGGCATCGCCACCTACGCCGCCGCCAACGGCTCTCCCATTTTGGCGGAATCTTTAGCCTACCTGGAATGCACCGTCAACCACCGGATCGAGGCTGGCGATCACTGGGTGGTCTACTGCACCACCCAAGCCGGACGAGTGGCGAAACCGGACGGGCTGACGGCGGTGCACCACCGAAAGGCGAGTAACCATTACTGATTTGGATGCGAGATTTTGGATTTTTGCAAGTCCAGGATCTGTGGATGGTGCATTACGGCTAGCAACTAATTTAACGGCAATCCACAGCGACATCTGCAGCGACATCTGGGGCCTAATGCACCCTACGGCTATTGACGGTGAGCTTTGAATTTTGAATTTCCATCCCCCATCCCCCATATCCTCCCTATCCCCTTAACCCCTATGCAAAACCTCCCTACTTCCTCCCGCTGGGCTACCTGGCTCAATGGCAATTACGTGGTTCGCGTGCTGGAGCTAGTGCAAGACCTGATTGTGATTTCCCTCTGCATTGGGCTGTTCAGCTTCATGGTGATGCAGCTGCGGGAGATGTTTCTTTCGCTGCTGCCGCCGCTCAATTTTCCTGAGGTGACCGCCGACATTCTCTTTCTGCTGATCTTGGTAGAGCTGTTTCGGCTGCTGATTATATATCTGCAAGAGCACCGGGTTTCGATTGGGGTGGCGGTGGAGGTGTCGATCGTGTCGGTGCTGCGGGAAATCATTGTGCGCGGCGTGCTCGATACCCCCTGGACCCAGGTGCTGGCCAGCTGCTCGTTCCTCCTGGTGCTGGGGGGGCTGCTGGTAATTCGGGCCTGGATTCCACCCACCTTCGACGGCATTGACCCAGAGCAGGAGGTGTCGCGCCGCCACCGCATTCGCTTTGCCCAGGACATTGCTGAAATGGGTGGGGCAAAGCCGCCTCTCGATTGATCAGTCTCATACTGAATCCGCCTTGGCTATCCCTGTTTGGGCTGGGCAAACACCGTTTGCCCCTACGGCAGCCGCCTGTTTGAAATCGGGGTTATGCGATTCGAATTTGGTATCACTCATCAATCCAAAATCCCCAATCCAAAATCCGAAATTGACCCAGCTCACCCTACCCAGGCTTTTCCCATGACCCTAACTACCCCCTCAGCCTCTCGCCCCGCCCCGGTGCGATCGCGCGATGTGCAGGTCGCAGCCATTGGGCCTCAGTCTCAGGTACTGCGATCGCGCACCTGGGACCGCCTCAAGTTCGAGGTGGAATATAGCCGCCAGCGGGGCACCACCGCCAATGCCTACCTAATTCAGGCCGACAAAATTGCCCTGATCGACCCCCCCGGCGAATCGTTTACCGACCTCTTTTTGACGGAACTACAGCGTCAGGTCAATCTGACCCAGATCGACACCATCGTCACCAGCCACGTCAACGCCAACCGGTTGGCCACGCTGACCCGGCTGCTAGATCTGGCCCCCCAGGCCCAGATTGTCTGTTCGCGGGCGGCGGCTAACACCCTCAAAATTGCCCTGGGCGATCGCGCCCAGCGCCTGTGCCCAGTGCGATCTGGGGAAAGCCTGGATCTGGGCCAGGGCCATGGGCTGGAGTTCCTTAGCGTGCCCACGCCGCGCTGGCCCGACGGGCTCTGCACCTACGACCCGGCCAGCCAGATTCTCTTCAGCGACAAGCTGTTTGGTGCCCACCGCTGCGACGATGCCCTGTGGGATGAGCAGTGGCGACAGCTGGAGGGCGATCGCCGCTACTATTTCGACTGCCTGCACAGCCCCCAGGCCAAACAGGTGGAAACGGCACTGGATCTGATTGAGCCCTTGCCGCTCAAAACCCTCGCCCCCGGCCACGGCCCCCTGGTGCGCTATAGCCTCAGTCGGCTGCTGCAAGACTATCGCCAGTGGTGCCAGCAGCAGGCCCAGCAGCCATTGCGGGTGGCGCTACTCTACGCCTCGGCCTACGGCAATACGGCCCGGCTAGCCGATGCGATCGCCCAATCCCTCCACGCCGCCCAGATTGCCGTGGAGGCGATCAACTGCGAACAGGCCGACCCCAACCGCCTGGTGGACACTCTAAGCCAGTGCGACGGCTTTATCCTGGGTTCTCCCACCCTGGGTGGCCATGCCCCGGTGCAAATTCAAACCGCCCTGGGCCTGATTCTGGCCAATGTGCCCAAAACGAAGCTGGTGGGGGTGTTTGGCTCCTACGGCTGGAGCGGCGAAGCAATTGATCAGCTGGAGCAAAAGCTCAAGGATGCCAGCTATTCCTTTGGCTTTGAGCCCCTGCGGGTGCGCTTTAGCCCCGATGGGGCAGCCCTGGAAGCCTGTGCCACGGCAGCCTCCCAGTTTGCCCAGCGCCTGCGCAAGCGCCAGAAGCAGCAGGGGGCTCGCTCGGCGATCGCTGAGATTCAGAGCGATCGCACTTCCCAGGCCCTGGGGCGAATCATCGGCTCCCTCTGCGTCGTCACTATTCAGCACCAGGGCCAAAAACAGGGCCAGCACGCGGGGCTACTTACCGCCGGGGTGGCCCAGGCCAGCTTTAGTCCCCCCGGTCTGATGCTGACCCTGCCTGGGGAGGCCCCTGAAACCAGCCAGTTCCGCCCCGGTAGCGGCTTCGTGCTGAATATTCTCAAGCAGGGCCGGGCCGTGCGCCGCCATTTCTCGGCCCACGAGTACTCCACCGCCGCCTTTGACCACCTGCCCTTTGAGCTGGCCACCAACGCCTGCGCCATTCTCACCGACGCCTTGGCCTACGTAGAATGCACCGTTGTCGAACTGTCCTCCGTGGGCGACCAGGTGCTGGTCTATGCCACGGTGCAGCGGGGTGAACTGTTTGACAACAGCGGCATGCCCGCCATTCAGCACCGCCCAGCGGCCTATCGGTCCTAACGTATCCCCAATTCTCCTACCCTGACCTTTCCCATGAATAAACTCCACCACACCACCCAGGAAGGCTGGGCGATCCATGTCTACGACTGCGATCGCCGCCTGCTCTGTACCCTCGAACCCTCCCACGGCTGGACGTTTATCGCTGGCCTTGCCCTCGGCCTCACCCTGGCGATCATTGGCTACAACCTGCCCCAGGCCCCCGCCATAGCGCCCCCCCAAGGGCCCAATCCCGACATCGTGGCACCGCTGCAAATCGATTAATATTGCCCAGGCTGCCCCAGATTAGCGAACCTGCTGCGGTGGATTTCCCGCCTGCGCAAGGGCGGTGGCCCCGTGGCACAGTGAAGTCGTCGGGGCATTTAGCCACCGCTGCATCGGTCTTCTCCACCCCCTCACTGCCGAGCAATAAATGGTCAGAAAACCTGATAACAGATAACAAAAAATTATATATATGACCTATTGATATTTGCCAAAATTATCATTAGGCTGAAGACAGTTCCACTACACCCCAGGAAATCATCCACCATGAGTTTGACCACCACCCTATCGACCCCCAGCATCGCCCTCCAGCCCACCCTGGCCTCTCGGTTGCAAGCGGCCCTTGAGCATGCCCGCCGCCTGACCGCTCTATACGGCACCAACAATAAAGACGTTGCGATCGCCTGGGAAACCGTCGAAGAACTCTCGACCGCCCATCGTCGTCAGGCCGTTCAGCGTTCGGCCTTCGATCGCTATTGCGATGCCCACCCCGATGCACCGGAGTGCCGCATCTACGAAGACTAACGACGGTCTTCGACTCGCGCGTTGCACCTCACACCATCTCACACAGCACAGGCGGGAACTCCGGTTCCCGCTTTTTTTGGCGCAAAAATCGGAACCATTGCCGCTATTGCCGATAGATTGGGTCGCCATGCTGCGAAGTCGTTGCTGAAGGAGGCCACAAGACTGGGCAACGGAGTCAGGTTCGCTAGCGGCCTCAGGTCATCGATAGGATTGTTGTCCAACGCGGGATAGTCAAGTTTTTGCATCAACCAGAAATATATCGAAAACCACCATGCAAAAGGAAAACTTATGGTTTGGATTTGGTATTGCGTTGCAAACTCACGCAAAACAGGGTAAATCCGGATAGATTTCCGGATAGACTTAGCAGCATGAAGATTGAGATCTCAATAGATCTTTGTCTATGTTCATTTGCCGCCCTGACCCCTAAGCTCTGACCAAGGAGGAATTAAACGTGGATTTCTTGTCCGAATTCTTGACAAAATTCGGGGAGCAGTTGCAGTCCCCGACGCTCGGCTTTCTGATCGGTGGTATTATCGCCGCCGCTCTCGGTAGCCAACTGGCCATTCCAGATGCGGCCTATCAGTTCATCGTCTTCATGCTGCTCATGAAAGTCGGCCTGACTGGTGGCCAGGGCATCCGCGAATCCAATCTGACGGAGATTCTGTTGCCCGCGCTGTTCGCCGTGGTAACGGGGATCCTGATTGTATTCGTCGCGAGCTACACGCTGGCTAAGCTACGGGGTATCCGAACCGTAGATGCGCTTGCGACCGGAGGGTTGTTCGGGGCCGTGAGTGGTTCTACCCTCGCCGCTGGCATCACGGTACTGGAAGGTCAAGGCATCTCATACGAGCCCTGGGCCGGTGCACTCTATCCCTTTATGGATATCCCAGCGCTCGTGACGGCGATCGTCTTGGCCAGCATTTATACCAGCAAGCAGAAGCGCGAAAAGTATCGCAAAAATGAGGAGTATCTGAGCAAAGAAGCGTATTACGGTGAGCAGGGCGGTGGTACCGCAGTTCTTACCAGTCCGGGCAGTGCTGCCGATGAGCGAGTCAAGATCTGGCCCATCATCAAGGAAAGCCTCCAAGGCTCTGCCCTATCCGCACTGCTGCTCGGTCTTGCTCTAGGTTTGCTAACCCGGCCTGAAAGTGTCTATGAAAGCTTCTACAGTCCCCTCTTCCGCGGCCTGCTTTCAGTACTGATGCTGGTCATGGGAATGGAGGCTTGGGCACGACTCAATGAGCTGCGTAAGGTGGCTCAGTGGTACGCTCTGTATGCTTTTGCGGCACCATTTCTGCATGGGTTTATCGCCTTCGGTCTCGGCATGATTGCCCACTACGCCACTGGGTTTAGCCCTGGCGGTGTAGCGCTCCTGGCCATCATTGCTGCTTCCAGTTCAGACATCTCAGGGCCGCCCACGTTGAGAGCCGGCATCCCGTCGGCCAATCCCTCTGCCCAGGGTTGATTCATTTTAAGCAGAGGAAAAACCAAAGGAGAGGAGTTCAAAGACCTTGCCAATGCGATTAGTGAGGTCTCGAACGCCCTCTGGGATCGTGGTACAGCCTAGCCCTCGGCAGAGATTAATGAGCCAGCAGTT
>JBGSNT010000335.1:0-53857 GCA_041739575.1 Nodosilinea sp.
GAAGCAACGGTGGCGGTGTTTTATGTGTCTGACTATGGCTACAGCGATCGCCTGTCTCAGTCCATTGCTCGAGGCATCACCAAAACTGAAGTTGCGGTAGAGATGATGGATCTGAAGTCTGCTGAACCACAGGAAGTTGGGGAGCTTGCCAGTCGCGCCCAGGGCTTAGTGTTGTGTGCCCCGCCGAGTTCTGGCGCAGTGGGCACCGTCGCAAAGGCAGCTTTAGGGACGCTCTTAGCTGCGGTGAAGGCCAAGCAAACCATTGGGCTGTTTGAAGCCTATGGTGGGGATGATGAGCCGATCGATCCGCTAATTAATCAGTTCCGTGATTTGGGTTTAACCTTAGGGTTTGAGCCAATTCGGATTAAAGCAACGCCCACGGATATGACCTATCAGCTTTGTGAAGAGGCTGGGACTGACTTGGGGCAGCTATTGATTCGCGATCGCAAAATTAAGGCGAAAAAGGCAATCAACAGCGACTTAGAAAAGGCGTTGGGTCGGCTTTCGGGTGGGCTTTATATCATCACGGCAAAGAAGGGCGACGTGACTGGAGCAATGTTAGCCTCTTGGGTGACTCAGGCCAGTTTTGAGCCACTAGGGTTTACGGTGGCAGTTGCAAAAGATCGGGCAATCGAGTCTTTGATGCAGGTGGGAGATCGCTTTGTCCTCAATACCCTAGAAGAAGGCAAGCACCTGCCGCTCATGAAGCACTTTCTAAAGCGTTTTCCACCAGGGGCAGATCGGTTTGCAGGCATTAAAACTCAGGTGGCAACTAACGGCAGCCCCATTTTGACCGAGGCATTGGCCTATATGGAGTGTGAGGTGGTCAGCCGCATGGAGTGTAGCGATCACTGGCTGGTCTATAGCCAGGTGACGGCTGGGCGTGTGTCTAACCCTGAAGGGCTAACGGCGGTGCATCATCGCAAAGTCGGCAATTACTATTAGGGTTGCTCATGACTACTGGGGTCACAAAAATAACCAGACCCCAGTGATGGCAAGGACAACCTGATCTAAATCACGATTAAAACAAAAGCTGGTGACAAGACTCGAACTTGCGACCGGCTGATTACAAATCAGCTGCTCTACCAACTGAGCTACACCAGCAAAAGCATACCCAGTATAGCAACGTTCCTGAGTAGCTTTATGACCTTTTAAGATACCTCTGGCGCCGATTCTACCTCCTCGGAGGTCTCCAATTCGAGGGTGGATGTAGCCACTGCCGAGCCCTCATCGTCGGACTTAAACACCATGCGCAGCAGGGGCGGAGCCATAAAGGTTGTGAAGATAACCATAACGATAATGGCAGCATCAAGCGATTCGGTCAAAACACCGCTGGCTGCCCCTACTCCGGCAAAGACCAGACCCACCTCGCCCCGAGGAATCATGCCAACACCAACGGCCAGGCGGTTAACGCCGGGTTGACCAAAGATGGCAAAACCAGCAATGACCTTGCCGATAACGGCGACGACCACTAAAAACGAGGCGATGATGAGCCCTGCCCGGTTGGCGGGTTCTAGGGGGTTGAGCACGCTAAGGTCGGTGCGGGCTCCCACGGTAATGAAAAAGATTGGCACCAGCATGTCGGCAATGGGGCTAATCTGTTCCTCTAGCTCTTTGTGCTTAGAGGTTTCAGCCAAAATGAGGCCAGCGGCAAAGGCGCCCAAAATCGCCTCCAGCTGAATAGCCGCAGCAATGTAGGCCAGCACAAAGGCAAAAATCAGCGAGCTGATCAGCACCTGTCCGCGGGTGCGCATCTGGTCAACCACCATGACAAAATAAGGGCTCAGCAACCGACCAACAAAGATCGAGCCCACCAAAAACGTGGCGGCCCCAGCGATCAGGTAGGCCACGTTGAGAATCTCGATTTCACCGGTTTTGGCCAGGCTGGCTACCACCGCCAGCACAATGATGCCGAGCACATCGTCGAGCACGGCGGCTCCGATGATGATCTGACCTTCCTTTGAACTGAGCTGTTGCATTTCAGCCAGCACCTTGGCAGTGATGCCAATGCTGGTAGCCGTCAGCGCCGCCCCGGCAAATACCGCCGGGATAGTGTCGATGCCAAATAGGGCAATGAGCCCAGCTGTACCGGCCGCGAAGGGAGCAACAACCCCCACCACGGCTACCACCGCCGCCTGAGGGCCAACGCGAATAAGTTCCTTGAGGTCAGACTCCAGGCCAATCTCAAACAGCAGAATAATGACGCCAAGCTCGGCCATTACTGAAATGACCTCGCTTTCCCCCTGAAACACGCGGAGCAGCCCCTCTGGGGTCTGGCCGGTGGTCATCCCGATTAGGTTCATCAGCACTGACTGAATCTCGGCTCCCCCCTCAGGGAAGACAATCAGGTGCAGGGCCGAGACGCCAACAATCACCCCTCCAACCAATTCGCCAAGCACGGCGGGCAGGTTAATGCGAGCACATAGCTCACCCCCCAACTTGGCGGCCAGATACACCACAATTAAACTGAGCAACACGCTGGCCAATACCAAAGGCTCTAGCTCGGCCTCTGGGACCTCTCCTAGCCATGGGCTAACCACCGGCTTTAGAAAGAGATAATTGTTTTGGACACTAATCAGGTCGCTGCCGATGAGGGCACTCATCCAATTCGCCATGCAGACCGCTACAACTCGTCCGCTCCAATGTACATGAAATTACTTCCCTTGAAGAGTTCACGGGGATCGTTCTGGGCATTGATCTGCTGGAGAAAAGCGGTCTAGGGGAATACTCGATGGGCTAAAGAGGGCATTTGGCGCCGCACCTGGGCAATGCGATCGGGGTTAATTTCGGCGATCGCAACTCCCGGCTCTACCCCGGCATCGGCTAGCACCATGCCCCAGGGGTCGATGATCAGGGCGTGCCCGTGGGACTGGCGGCGGGCATTGTGGAAGCCGGTTTGGGCCGGAGCAATGATGTAACAGGTATTTTCAA
Source organism: Nodosilinea sp. (assembly GCA_041739575.1). Lineage (GTDB taxonomy): Bacteria > Cyanobacteriota > Cyanobacteriia > Phormidesmidales > Phormidesmidaceae > Nodosilinea. The sequence continues at coordinate 2,932 of JBGSNT010000335.1, forward strand.
TGGCGCGGGCCTGTAGCAGCACCTGCCAGTGATCTTTGCCGGTGAACTCCGTAAAGGCGGCGGGCACTACTAGCACCTCGGCCCCCTGCTGCGACAGGTGGCGGTAGAGTTCTGGAAAACGCACGTCGTAGCATACCGATAGCCCTAGCATGCCAAAGTCCTTAGAGGGAAAGACATCGGGCAACAGGTGTCCAGAAATCACCGTGTTCGACTCGCGATAGGTGTTGCCGTCGGGCAGGTTAACGTCAAACAGGTGCACTTTTTCGTAGCGCAGCAGCTCCTGACCTTCAGGCGAGACCAGCAGAGCGGTGTTAAAGACCTTACCCTCCTTGACGGGGACGGGGTAGCCGCCGCCGATCAGCGTTACCTGGTAGCGCTGGGCCATGGTTTTGAGAAAGGCCTCGCTAGCCTGGCTAATGGTTTCAGCCTGGGCGATCTTAGCGGCTTCATCACCCAAAAACGAAAAATTTTCAGGCAGACTGATCAGCTCTGCCCCCTGGCGTACCGCTAAATCTATTAGTTCCTCGGCCTGGGCCAAATTTTTGGCCAAATCTGGCACACTGGTCATCTGAACGGCGGCGGCCCGATACGCTCTCATAAAATACCTGGCTGGAGATGAAGACACCTGGAACAGCTGTGTTCCATGCATTTCAATTTTATTCGCTGATGGGAACGGTTTGCCCGGTTACCCCAAAACAGTCGAGGTATTGCCATCGTCAGCTCGGTCAGCATATTTCGCATCAGCCTCGGAAGCGATGGCTATGGGCCAAGGCACTGCCCCAGTTTGTGCCCGTGGCAGTGACCCGCATCCTCCGTGCAGCGGCCATGGCTCTACTGCCTGGGTCTAGTATTCCACGGCAAAAGTTATGCAACCTGTTTTGCTCCCTAGTCCCCCTGGTCCGTAGCCTCCCGGCCTCCCGGCCTGGGCATGTGGCAGACTTCATGGCCTCTAAACTAGGGCTCAGCGACAACGGTGATGGCGAGGGTCTCGGCCCCGGCGCTGAGGGTAATTGGGGCATCGGCGGGGAGGGTCGGGGGCTGGTTGCGCTGGACGGCCCTCAGCCCTTCAAAGAGCCAGGGCTGGTCCTGGGCCCCAGGGGCTGCGATCGCCACAAAATTATGGGCATAGACTACCTGGGCCATGGTCAGATCGCCCTGCCCATCGGTGGGCAAAATGAGCGTAGCGCGGTTGCCTACCAGTTCTACCCGGGCCAGACCATCTTCCGATAGCCCCACCAGAGCATCCCCGACGGGGGTGAAGGTAAAGGCTGGGTCAGTGGCGGCTAGCGCCCTCTGAAGGGAAATCATTGGGGAGGCCGGAGCCGGTCCAGAGGAATTTTGCCCCTGGCGGGTTAGGGCAACTGCCCGATTGCGTCTGTACTCCTCGGCCTTGGCCTTGGCCTGACTGTGGTCGGGGGCCTCTGCCGGCACCTGCTCCAGGAGGGCGATCGCCTCATCCCAAAGGCCAGCCACCCGCTGCCAATCAGCCTGGGTTTGAGCACCTTGGGCCGCCACGGCCGCCTGCCAGCCCAGGTCTTTGCCCTGCTGCCAGAGAGACTGGGCACTGGGGGTGGCGCTGAGCTCGGGGCCAGGGATAGCGGGATCACCCTGGCTCAGGTAAGACACCCCAATCAGGGTGATCGCGATCGCACCCACTCCACCGATACTCCAGGCCAACGGCGATTGTGCCGGATTTAGCGCCATAGAAACCTCTGCACCGCTGCAAAATACCCTTCAATCTTCAGCGGTACCCTGGCGACAACCGGGAGATTTAGAAAAAATCAGGCCGCAGGTCAAAACCTCCGGCCCAACAGCCCCGGCCCCGCAGCAGCCTAGGCCAAACAGCTCAGATCCCCCGCCTTCTGGCTAAACAGTAGGTTCTCTCGGTAGTCCACTGGGCAGTCAATCACCGCCGGCACATCGTCCTCCAGGGCGGTTTTTAGGGTAGGAATAAAGTCTTCGGCCGACTCAATCCGATATCCCTTCAGTCCCATCGCCTCCGCCAGCTTGACAAAGTCGGGATTCGTGAAATGAATGTAGGTCGACTCGCCGTAGTAGTTCATCTGCTTCCACTCGATCAGCCCGTAGCCGCCGTCGTTGAAGATAATGGTGACAAAGGGAGTGCCCACCCGCAGGGCCGTTTCCAACTCCTGGCAGTTCATCATAAAGCCGCCGTCGCCGGTCACCGCCACCACCTTGCGGCTGGGGTGCACCAGCTTAGCCGCAAGCGCCCCCGGCAGGGCAATGCCCATGGCCGCAAAGCCATTGGAAATCAGGCAGGTGTTGGGACGTAGGCAGTGGTAGTTGCGGGCCATCCACATTTTGTGGGCACCCACGTCAGAGATCACAATGTCTTCAGGGGCAAGCACCTGGCGCAGATCGTAGATCAGCTTTTGGGGCTTGATCGGAAAGCCATAGTCATCGGCGTACTGCTCATAGTCAGCCCGAATTTCGTCGCGCACCTTGAGGCTGATCGGTTCAGGCCGCCCCTGGCGCTTCACTCGCTTGAGAATTTCCTCCAGGGAATCGGAGATATCGCCAATCACTTCGACCTTGGGGATGTAGCTGCTGTCGATCTCGGCCTGGGTGAGGTTGATGTGCAGAATGGGTAGCTTGCCGTCGGGGTTCCACTTTTTTGGGGAATATTCGATCAGGTCGTAGCCGACGGCAATGATCAGATCGGTCTGCTCCATGGCGCAGGTGATGTAGTCGCGCTGCTGCAAGCCTAGCGACCACAGGGCCAGGGGGTGGGTGTAGGGAATGACACCCTTGCCCATAAAAGTGTTGGCCACCGGAATGTTGAGCTGGGTGGCAAACTCGGTCAGGGCTTCGCTGGCGCTGGCGCGAATGGCCCCGTTGCCCACCAAAATCATCGGGTTACTGGCCTGGGAAATGGACACCGCCGCTTGCTGAATGCTCTGGAGGGAGGCGTAGGTTTTTTCCTTGCTATCTTTGCGCAGGGCCAGGCCTGTTACCTCCATTTCGGCAATGTTTTCGGGCAGGTCGATGTGGACAGCGCCAGGTTTTTCTGTCTGGGCTAGCTTGAAGGCCTTACGGACAATTTCGGGGGTATTGCTAGGCCGCACAATCTGGGCATTCCACTTGGTGACCGGGGCAAACATCGCCACCAGATCCAGGTACTGGTGCGACTCGATGTGCATGCGATCGGTCCCCACCTGGCCGGTGATCGCCACCAGGGGGGCGCGGTCGAGGGTGGCATCGGCCACGCCGGTCATTAAGTTAGTGGCCCCAGGCCCCAGGGTCGAGAGGCATACCCCGGCCTTGCCCGTCAGCCGTCCGTAGACATCGGCCATGAAGGCGGCCCCCTGCTCGTGGCGAGTGGTGATGAACTGAATCGAGGAGCGCTTCAGCGCCTGCAGGAGCTGGAGGTTTTCCTCCCCCGGCAGGCCAAAGATATATTCGACGCCTTCGTTCTCAAGGCACTGGACTAATAGTTCGGCGGTATTCATAGCGTGGTTTTGGGGGTGTAGATGGTCGAAACAGCGAGGACAAAAACAGATGGGGCGGCAAACGCGGGAAAAATTCAACCTAGCCCAGGGCTCAAGGTGGCCTATTGTCCAGGGGGAACCCGACAGCTCCCGAGCTGGCCCTGGGCTAGGTGTACTGGGTCTACTTAACCCACACGGTTTTCAGGTTGACAAACTCGTGGATGCCCTGGCGACCTAGCTCTCTTCCATATCCTGAGCGCTTAATACCGCCAAAGGGAAGGCGCGGGTCAGACTTCACCAAACCGTTAATAAAGACTGCCCCGGCCTCTAGCTCGGCAATCATACGGTCTTGCTCGGCGGGGTCCTGGCTCCAGCCGCTGGCCCCCAGGCCAAAGGGAATATCGTTGGCCCGCTGGATCGCCTCATCCAAGTTAGCCACCCGAAACACCAGGGCCACCGGGCCAAAGAACTCCTCCTGGTCGGCGGGGGTACCGGGGGGCAGGGCGGCAAGAATGGTGGGCGGGAACCAGTTGCCGTCCTGCAATTCAGCGGGGAGCTGGTCTTTTAAGGCAGCGATATTGCCGCCGATCAGGGCAGTGCCGCCAGCGGAGAGACAGGCGTTGACCTGCTGCTCTAGCTCAGCGGCAATGCTTGGGGTGGCCAGGGGGCCAACGGTAACATCGGGCTGGAGGGGATCGCCGATTTTGAGGGCAGCAAATTTTTCGGTCAACCCCTGCTCAAAGCGCTCCGCAATGGATTCGTGAACGATAAACCGCTTGGCAGCAATACATGACTGCCCGTTGTTGAGCATGCGAGCGGTGGCGGCAGTGGCGATCGCCACCTCCAGATCGGCGCTGGGCATGACAATAAACGGGTCGCTACCGCCCAGTTCTAGAACCGTCTTTTTAATCTGCTGACCGCAGGCGGCGGCCAGGCTCATCCCGGCAGGTTCGCTACCGGTCAGGGTGGCGGCGGCGATGCGGTTGTCGGCGACCAGATCGGCAACGCGATCGCCCCCAATCAGCAGGGTCTGAAACGCCCCTGCCGGCAGTCCAGCCTTTTGGAAGATCTCCTCAATTGCCAGGGCGCACTGGGGCACGTTGGAGGCGTGCTTGAGCAGGCCCACATTGCCCGCCATCAGGGCCGGAGCCGCAAAGCGAAACACCTGCCAGAACGGAAAGTTCCACGGCATGACCGCCAGCACTGGCCCCAGGGGCTGGTAGCGCACGAAGCTGCGGCTGGCATCGGTGGTGGCGGGTTCGTCGGCCAAAAAATCGGCCCCATGGTCGGCATAGTAGCGGCACACCAGGGCACTCTTTTCCACCTCAGCCACCGCCCCGGCCAGGGGCTTGCCCATTTCCAGGGTCATGATTTTGGCGTAGGCGTCCTTGTTGTTGTCAAGCACCTGGGCCGCCTGACGCAGCCAAGTGGCTCGCTGGTCAAAGCTGGTCCGGCGATAGGTGGCAAAGGTCTGGGCGGCCTGGGCGAGTTTTTGCTCGACTTCGGCCTCGGTTAAGGGTTCAAACTCCTTAAGCACCGCTCCGGTAGCGGGGTTAATACTGGCGATCGGCATGGTTTGACCTCCTGTTGGTCACCTGAGGTCGGTGGGTTAACCCCGCTGGCACCCTTAGGCGCAGCAATCCCACCATCGCGACAGTTAAATCGCGATCGCGGCGGCTTTTCTAATCGCGGGTCAAAATCTCGACAACCCCTGACCAGAACACCTGTGGACTGCGTTAGCCCTTGAAACCGGCGAAGCGTAAGCAAACGACCCCTAAACTAAGTCTTTCTTAACTGTGCCCTGAGACACAAAAATCCGTCTCTTCATCCTATTACTTCTGTACAAAACATAGTGTTATGTAACGATGACGAAGACACCAAAATTTCAGCCCTGGACAGCCTCCCCCGCGAACCCGTTGGGGGTGCCTAAGCGGGCCCAGGGCCAGGGGTTAGTCAGCAGGGCCGTAGCCGCAACGCGGCCCAGGGGCTGAGAAAACAAATAGCCTTGCCCCCGGTTACAACCCATCGCCTGCAGCCGATGGAGCTGGGTTTCCGTTTCAATGCCCTCGGCCACCAGATCCATGCTGAGTTTTTGCCCCAGGGCCACAATGGTGTGCACAATCTCACGCTCGTCGCCGCTTTGGTCAATGCGACCGACAAAGGACTGGTCGATCTTCAGCGTATCGGTGGGGAATCGGTGCAGATAGCTCAAGGAAGAATAGCCGGTGCCAAAGTCATCAATGGCGAGCTTCAGCCCTAGCTGCTTGAGGCGGTGCATGAGGTCAGTGGCGCCATCCACATCCCGCATGATCATACTTTCAGTAATTTCAAGCTGCACGGGGCTGCCGTCCAACTCTAGATCCCGCAGAGTATCCCTAAACCGATCGACCAAATCGGCCTGGTGAAACTGACGCCGTGACAGGTTAATACTCATGGTCAGCGGATGGTCAGGAAACCGCTGCTGCCACTCCTTCAGCTGGGCACAGGCGGAGCGAAAAATCCACTGCCCTAGGTGCACAATCAAGCCAGTCTCTTCGGTGACGGTGATAAACTGCCCCGGCGACACAAACCCCTCCTCAGGACGGTACCAGCGGATCAGCGCCTCAAAACCGGTAATTCGCCCACTGTGGAGGCAAACGATAGGCTGATAGTGCAGCAGAAACTCATCGTTTTCAAAGGCGCTCAGCAGGTGGCTCTCCAGATCTAGGCGGCGTACCGCCTCCTCGTGCATGGTACTGGCAAACACTTCGTAGCGGTACTCATTGAGGGCCTTAGCCCGATACATAGCCGTGTGGGCATCGCGCAGCAGGTCTTGGGGGGTGGGCGGATGGTCGCTACTGGCCATGGCAACGCCCATCGAACTGGTTACCGAGAGCCGCCGCCGGGCGATGGGAAACGGCTCCGACAGTTCGGTTTGCAGGCGGCTCAGCCACTGGTCAACGGTGGGCTGAGTATGCACCGGCAGCAAAAAGGCGAACTCATCCCCCCCCACCCGGGCGAGCTGGGCCGAGGGGGGCAGAGACCGACGTAGCCGCTGGCCCATGGTTTGCAGCACGCGATCGCCCGTCAGATGTCCAAAGGACTGGTTGATCAGCTTAAAGCGATCGATATCGAGGAAAACGACCGTCACCGCCCCCGCCGATTTTTGCTGCAGCGCCCGCTGCACCTGGAGCAAAAACATATCGCGCCCGGGCAACAGAGTCAGCTGATCATAGCTGCTACGGTACAACGCCTTTTGGGTTAGCACCAGCCCTAGGGCGATCAAAAAGGCCGCCACCGGTTCCACCGTGGGCACCCACACCAGATTAGCCAGGGCCAGTCCACTTAGCCCCCAAATGCCCAGAATGCTGGCACCGCTCAGCAGCAGCAGCATGCCGGGGCGGCGCACCCGCCAGCCCAGCCCAGCGGCCAGTAGCGTCCATCCCAGTAGCCACAGCAGCTCTCCCCACTGGGGCAAAAAGCGATAGAGGGCCGGCTGGCCGGCGATCGCATCCAGCATCTGGCTAATGCTCTGGGCATGCACCTCTACTCCAGCCATCACAAACCGGGCCGTATGTTCGTGGCTAAAGGGAGTATAAAATTCGTCCTTCAGGCTCGAAGCGGTGGAGCCAATCAGGACAATTTTACCCCGCACCCAGTCCGGGGGCACCGCCCCAGCCAGCACCTGGGTAATGGTCAAAGTCGGAGCCGGCGCATAGGGAGTGCGATACTTCATCAACACCTGGTAGCCCCGGTCGTCAATATTGGCATATCCCCCATCCTCAGCGGACAGGGCTGGAAATTCGGTGTCACCAATGCGCAGCAGATCGGCCTTGCGGTCCACCTGAAACGCCAGGTCGGGGTGATAGGCCAGCACCACCCGCAGCGGGAAGGAATAAAAGGGCATCTCCGGGGCTGCCACGTACAGTAGATTGCGGCGGAGCACCCCATCGGGGTCAATGGCCAAATCATTGAAGCCCACCTGATCAGCGGGCCAGGTGGCCGGGGCGGGCACCTCAACGGAGTTGCCCTGCTGGCCTACGTTATAAATGCCGATGACGTTCGGCGATGCAAAGGCTTGGGCCAGGGCAGCCTGACCGGGCACATCCTGGGGGGTATTGCGATATAGGTCTAACCCCACCACCGCCGGGTCATACCGCTGCACCTCCGCAATAATGTCGGCCACGACCTGGTCAGTTAGGGGCCAGCCGTAGCGCTGAAGATCGGCCTCGGTAACCTCTACAATCAGCAGTCGCGGATCGAGAGAGTCTTCCACCTGCCTTCGGACAAGCAGATCAAAGGCAGACATCTCAAGGCTCTCAAACAGCTGTAGCCGCTTGCCCCCAGACACAATGGCCAAGCCCAGCAGCACAGAAACTAGGACTGCCCGACTGCCAAAATTTATAGGTTTAGCAAAATGATCAGCCCAACGTTGGATCTGCTGCCCTAGCAGCATGTCCCGGAAGTGCACCATGGATTAAACCGGCAACGGTAGAGGTGACAATGACCAGCATTGACTTGTATCCCTGAATAAAGAGATATACAGGCTAAAAACAAACCCATCCGGAACTCGGGAGACGGAATCTCCCCAGCGCCCTAAGGGCAGCCTGGGCTGCTACAGCCACAGACCTTAAGCCATAGTGTCATTGTGTGGCATGTTCACCCAGTGGGTTCCACCCCCCCTGCGCTGCCCGGGAAACTCCTCCCGATTATCACTGGCTTGATTATTATCCCTATGGTCAGGCCAGTATAAAAGTAACAAAGTTAACACGCTTATCCCGATCAAAATCGCCGCGCCGCTGGGCCAGATAAACACTTTTATCAGCGTTGCCTTCATAGCTGAAACCGGACCTAGAATAGTGACAGAACTCCTGCCGCGCCCATGGCCGAGGCCGCTTAGCCAGCCTCTACGGCACCGGGGGGCATAGTGTGATACTTCACCACCCAGGTAGCATTAGATACTCGAAAACCTTGTTTTCACTTAAGCTTTATGGTCGAGTAAAGCTTGGTGTGTGTCATCTATCCAACGCCGACCAATCTGCTGAGACCACAGGATTTGCCGGGCCAAAACAGCAGCAGCCATGAAGCATTAAAAACTTGTTAAGGGAAGGGGCTACTTCCAAATTCCGCAGATATGCTTAAGCGCAAGATACCTCCTAACTGCGTCTCCAGCCCCGTCTGACTCCCTCTGTTGGTGTCACCTAGATGGGGCTGCTACTTTGGCAACGTCGCCAAAACCGAGGACTAGAGTTAGGACAGTAGTGTTTTCTCTGCCTCCCTCAGCATCGCTGATTCAGCAAGGGCAGCGGTGGTGGATAAACCCACTTCAATGCGCCAGAGTCCTTACTGCGTAATCGCCCCGCCAGAACGCCCGAGGGCAATGGCCAAAATGGCTTCAAGTAATGTAATTGCAGATACAAAATTAAGATGTTAGGCTGAAAAGCTGGCCGCATAGTTGCGAGCTAGTTGGGAAAGTCAGCTTTTTTTCCCCCGTCCTTGAGCAGGCGCTATAGCGGGGACAACTGCTTTTCCTTGCCCACTTCTGCGCTTGCCGTTAGCAACCCTTGAGGAACGCTGACTAAGGGAGTGGGCGTCGATTTCAGCACACGCATACATGACCTTATTCAGCTTAATCTGGGCTGCCTTTCTACCCCACCATCCAGGCCTTGTTGCCGCCTCCCCAGCCCGAGTGCTGCTGGCGGCTAATCCCTACGCGGCGGCGTCTTTGCATCGCCAGGACACGACTGCTCTAAGCGCTTATTCCTACTCACCGCTGCATGGGCAATCGCCCCGCTATCGGCCGATCGATCTGCGTCCCCAACTGCTTTGGCCAACCGCAGCGGCGGTTGACTGGTCGCGCTGGAGCGCCACAGCCGTAGTAACGGTCGTAGTAACGGTCGTAGACAAGGCCCATGCCACCTACAAAACCAATGGGGCTACCCAGCTCAATCTTCCCGCCCCGGTGTGTGGTGGGCTCGCTACCTCCGCCCCCGGGGAGGCGGGCCCCCACCCCGGCGGGTTCACCATCCAGGTTAAAAATGTAGCCATTGGGCAAGTGACGTCGCATTCAGCCGCCGAGCAGGTTGCCGAACAAATTCGCCGAGCCCTGCCCAGCCTAGAGGCTAACCCCGGCGGTCTCACCCCCAGTTTGGGCAAGACCCTGGCCGCAGGGCAAGTAGGTGGCCAAACGGTATTTTCCTTGCCTGGCACAGATGCCGCCGACCACCAACAGACAGCGCTGCAGGCGACCCAGTGGGTGAACAATCTGCGGCTTGCCTTTGGCGCTGACCCGCTAGAGCTAAGCCAGGTGCAAATGGTGGCCTATGGGCTGGGCGAAACCCACCAAAGCTTTGACGGTACAGCGTCCTGGTATGGGCCTTACTTTCACGGGCGAAAGACGGCTACGGGCGAAACCTTTAACCAGCACGACCTAACGGCGGCCCACAAGACCTTGCCCTTTGGCACCTACCTCAAGGTGAGCAACCAGCTCAATGGCAAGTCCGTGGTGGTGCGCATTAACGATCGCGGTCCCTACGTGGGCGATCGCTCGCTCGATCTCTCCTACGCCGCCGCCCAGTGCCTGGGCAGCGACTATAGGGGGGTGGTTCCCTACCAGGCCACTGTGCTGGCTCCTGGGATACCCCAGGACTGGCGCGCTGAGGTATTGGCGGCCCAGAGACCCTAGCCCGCCTGGCCCTAACCCGCCTACAGGGAAGCTAGAGAAAAACCTAAGGGACTCGCAGGAAAATAAGGTACCCGCGGATCGGACTTCGACTTCGCTCAGTCCTCGATCACTGAAGGTTGAGCGAAGTCGTTCACGGAGTGTCTCCCGAAGGGAGAAAACCTGGCCACTTGGTACACCATTAACCCGCAGATCCCTAAGCGCGCCACTTGAGCAACTGGGTTTTAACTGGAGTGACAAACTCCCGCTCCTCGAGCTGGGAGCGTTGATACTCCTTTTTGAGCTGGTAGTACCAGCGGGCCAGGGTGTCAGAGTCTTTAATCAGTCGCAGCACCGACTCGTGCTTGAGTCCTTCCTGCTGCTTAATCACCACATCGCGATCCTGCCCTAGGAAAGATCGAATTAAGCTAGGCAAAATGGGTTTGAGCAGGCTGCCCCAGGGGAGATCCCAGTACAGCTCAAAGGTGACGTCGGTTTGGTCGTCGGTGAGGGGGGTGACGGTGGTTAGGTTGACCACCCGATGCCTGGCGGTGGTGGTCTCTTCGGTGCGCACCCCGGGTAGGTAGAAAATAATTTCGTTGTCGGGCACGCCGCCAATCAGCCAGTAGCCATAGCCCATGGTCTCGCCCATGCGGTGCTTGCGCATCGTGAAACCGTAGGGCGAGGGGTCAAACCATTTAATCTCATCGTTGAGGGTAGCCCCGCGCCACCACCAGGAGCGGTGCACAAAGGGGGAGTGAGCCGGATCCATCAGCCCCACGACAGCGTGATCAATATAGCAGGGGAAGCGCATGGTGTAGGTGAGCTGAGGCTTTACATCGTCCCCAAAGCCGGGCACGCGCGGCACGTCAAAACGGGGGAGTTGAGGTCGGGCGCTGTCAACCATGTAGACCCACACATTGCCCTGCACTTCCTTTATTTCGTAGGCTCGGACATCAAACCGACCGAGATCCATCTGCTGATCCGGCATCAGCGAGGGAATTTCTGTACACTTGCCGTTTTCATCAAAGCGCCAGCCGTGGTAGCAGCATTCCACCTCGGCTCCGTCGAATCGCCCGCAACTCAGGGGCACTGCCCGGTGGGGGCAGATATCACGAAGGGCAAAAGCTTTGCCTTGGCGGGTACGGCCAAACAAAACGGGCTCGTTCAGCAGAGTTTTGGCGACCATCTTGCCCTCCCTTAGCTCGTGGCTAGGCATGGCATGGTACCAAACATTGCGCAGCAGGTAGATGTCGTTGACGGCAACCACGGGTTTTCAATCAGTCCCAAGGGTAAGAGCACTCAATACTCTAGCAGAGGGATGCCAAAGCTAGGAAGGAGCCCAGCCTGGACCAGTTGCGGGTGCGGGCTAAAACGACGGTAGCGAGATGCCGTCTAGGCCACCCTGCTCTAGGGCCGGCAGCTCTAGTCTCTGGCTACGGCGGGTGCGCATGGCCAACCGATAGCTAACACTCTGGAGCTCGGCCTGGAGCTGGCGATTTTCCCGCTGAATTTCAGCGACCCGCTGCTTGACGGTAGCCATGCGCTCGGCAAATTTTTGGCGGTAGACGGTGGGCAACTCCTGCACCACCTGCTCTAGCATGCGGGTGCGATCGGTAAGTTCCTGCACCGTCTGTCGCAGCTGCAGCACTTCACTATCGCGCTCCTCTAGCTGCCCCTGGTAAAAATCGATTTGTTTTTCCACCCCCCGCAGCTGATCCCGCAGGGCCGTCAGCTCAGCCTGGTGTTGCTCTGACACCTCTGGACTGGGCACAAACCCGGCATTACCTTTGACTAGGCGAAACAGCTCCTGGGAGAGCTGCTGCACCAGCTGGTCACGAATGGCTAGCTCAGATTCAAGCCGGGCGATCTCGGCCTGGTGTTCATTCATGTCTACATATGAAGATTGCGTCACAGGACTCCTCCCACACCAACAATTGACCTACTTTTTCGATGCCCCAAAGCCTAAACCGACTTTTTTTGGCGATCGCTTTAGCCCCGTAACAGGCTGAGCGGTACACCAGCTTGATCTAATCATGCATGCCTGAACCAGAGTGGCTATGCTGAAGCTAACTTATAGCACCAGACCAAAAAATTGGCACATCAAATTTACTCAGGATCGACACTGTAAAAACGCCGACGGCCAGTTCTCCCGGGGGGGAGAACTGGCCGTCGGCAGGTTGTGGATATCGGATCGGCGCTTACTCTTCTTCCGTGGCGGCGGCTACCGCCACAACCTCAGCGGGTTCATCAACCTCCACCGGCAGCGGTTCATCCGATTCCTGCTTGACGGTCAAAAACCGAATCACTTCTTCGCTGAGGCGCATGGCGCGCTCCAGAGGAGCGATCGCAGCCCCAGGGCTGGTGTAGTTCATCTGGATATAAATACCTTCCCGGTGGCGGTCAATTTCGTAGGCCAGGCGGCGCTTACCACGGTGCTGAGTCTCGAGAATAGACGCGCCCTGTTCCTTGAGCATGGCCTGATATTTGCCAATGGTGGCATCGATAGCCTCGTCGTTAAGATCGGGCCGCAGAATGTACATGGTCTCGTACATGTAGGCTTTCATTAAAACTCCTTGTGGACATAGTGGCCTTCAACAGCCAAAAATGGGCATAAACAAGCGTCTATGGTAGTTGTTAACAGACGCTTAACCATGCCTCGGGGATTGGCGCAAAGACAAGGATCTACAATCATACCAAGAATTAGCAGGCCAAGAGTCAGAAAATTATGGCGCAACGCTACGTCAGGGTTCAATCTCAAACCGGTCAGCTGCACTATGGGTTACTGCGCCCCGATCGCAGCGTACAGGTGCTAGACGCGCCCCCCTGGCTCCAGGGGCAGCCCACCGATCTAGACCTCTCCCCAACGGGCTATATCCTGCTGGCCCCCTGTGCCCCCTCAAAGGTGGTGGCCGTGGGCAAAAACTACCCTGACCATGCCGCTGAGATGGGCACCCCGTCTCCCTCAGAACCGCTGTTGTTTCTCAAACCCTCGACGGCAGTAACGGCAGTGGGGGCCCCCATTTACTATCCGGCCCAGTCTTCCCAGGTGGACTACGAAGGGGAACTAGCGGTGGTGATCGGCGATCGCTGCGCCCATGTGCCCATGGAGGAAGCCCGCGCCAAGATTTGGGGATACACCATTGCCAACGACGTCACCGCCCGCGATCTACAGAAGCGAGACGGCCAATGGACCCGGGCGAAGGGCTTCGATTCCTTCTGCCCCCTGGGCCCTTGGATCGTGCGGGAGCTCAGCCCAGGGGCAAAGCTTCAGACCTTCCTCAATGACCAAAACAGTCCTGTCCAGTCGGCCTCGGTGGAGGAAATGACCTATAGCCCCGCCTACCTAGTGTCCTACATCAGCGACATTATGACCCTGCTGCCAGGCGACATTATTCTGACCGGCACCCCCAGTGGAGTGGGTCCGCTCAGCCTAGGTGACCAGGTCAGGGTCGAAATTGAAGGCATCGGTGTGCTGGAGAATCCTGTTACCCTTCGTCCCTAGGGAGAGAGAATTGGCCCTAGCGCACCTGCATATGGACAGCTTCCGAAATGGTCGGAATCTCGGCGTACATCCCCCGGAATGTCTGTACCAGGGAATAGCCCACCGACAGCAGCATGCCCAAAAACAGAACGTTGGCCAGGGTACTCGACAACAGGGCCCCAAATAGACTGGGGTCGAGCAGGCTTAGGATAAGGCCACACACCGCCAAAATAATGCTCAGGAGAATCGCCTGCATGGTATTGAAGCGGATGAATCGACTGATGTTCTCATTGCGCACCACCAGTAGAATCAGCGCAAAAAACACAATCAGCCCAAAAAAGGGAATCGTGCGCTCTAGACCGCTGTAGAAGGTAATCAGCGGGGCCAGGGGCAAAAGCAAAAACCCAAATACCGGAAACTGGCTAATCAGCTGAAAGCCGTAGGGCAGACCGGCGGTAATCGGCAGCAGGTAGGGCAGTGCCGCAAAAATGCGATCCAGAATAGTGGGGTTAGGGGAACTGTTCCAGGTCATGGCTTCTCTCCAGACGATGAGCCGTCGATGGGCTATAGATCTATAGCCATACCATATCGCAAATTAATGCTTTGCCGGTTCGGCCCGCTACATTCATCCGCGCCTATACCCTAGCGCGCTCCTAGCACCCCTACCCCGCCCTCGGCAGCCCTGGGCTTAACTGATGTTAGCGACCCGAAAACCCATCTGGCACTCAAACTGGGCCGGCTGAGCCTGGTCTAGGCCGGCCACCTGGTGGCCACAGCGCAGGGTGCCCTGCTGCCAGCGAGGCTGACCGTGGCGGTCGGCCATCAGGCAGTTGCAGCACACCGACTGGGGCGAGATGAGTTGGTTATCGGTCATCATTACCAACATTGAGGTCACCTCCCTTGGTCAGGGTTAACCCGACCTTTCCTTAATCTTAGGATGCCCTACGGGAGATGCTGTGTGCTGGCATACGCAATTAAACGCAACCGGGTCGTCCCACCCGAGACCTCACCTGCGCCGGATTGGTTAGGACATTCCTCGCCATTCACTGCAACGCTAACCATAGGACAGCGCTGCCCCAGTTTCTGCCAGTGGCAGTGCCCCTTGTCTAAGTGCACGGGCCACCAGGTACTTCCCCCAGCCGGGAGGCTGACTAGTGAAGACGAACTATCCCTTCGCTGGAGTTTATGGCGCTGGCCGGATCGCGTTGGCCGGGTGCACTGACTCAGCTGAGGGTAGGACACGATGGGGCTAGCCTCAGCTGAACTCCAGCAATAGCCACAGTAATAACTAACCAACCGTAAAATGCCGGAGGGATAAAGCCAACAATTTGCCCCCTAGTTCATGGAGGGGGTAATGCTTCGAGTAGGGAGCGATCGCTCCCTACTCGAAGTCATGCTTACATCGAAAATCACCCCTATTCGTTAGCTTTGCTGACCTCGCGAGACGCGGATTTGGAGGGGGCTCCCTTCCGCTTCTTCGGCAGCGGCACCCCCTGCTCAGACAGCTCGGGCTCGCTGCTGTGGTGCTCACGCTGCCAGGCGGGTACAGTCTTATCGTAGGCCATTTGCAGGGCCGCAGCCGCTACGGTGCGCAGATCGTACTCTTCGCTGAGCTGAGACACGATGGGCAAGAACGACGCCAGCCGTTCGCTGGTGATGGCTTCGCGCACCTGGCTGCGCAGGCGATCCAGGTTGCGGGCTGCGATCTCAGCCCGGGTGGGAATTTTAACCAGGGTCATGGGCTGCTTCGTGTGGCGCTCGATCTGTCGCAGCTTGTACTTCTCCAGGGGCGTGACCAGGGAAATGGCGACGCCTTTTTTGCCCGCCCGGCCGGTGCGGCCAATGCGGTGCACGTAGCTCTCCATGGCGTCGGGCATATCGAAGTTGATCACATGGGTGAGGTCATCGACGTGCAGGCCCCGGGCGGCAATGTCGGTCGCCACCACCAGCTTCACCTGCTGCTGGCGAAAGCGCATCAGCAACCGCTCCCGCTGGGACTGACTGAGGTCGCCGTGGTACTCATCGACGCTGTAGCCGGCCGCCTGGAGCTGGCGGGTCAGGTCGCCAGCGGTGCGGCGAGTGCGCACAAAAATGATCGCGGTTTCCGGGTCCTCTAGCTCCAGAATGGGCTGCAGGGCGCGCACCTTGGTCCAGCCTCGGGGCACAATGTAACTCACCTGCTGGATCTGCTTGGGCGATACCTTGGGCGACTGTACCGTCACCGTCACGGGGGACTGCAAAAACTTAGTAGCCAGCTCGCGGATAGCGGGGGCCATGGTGGCAGAGAAAAAGGCGGTTTGCCGATTACTGGGGGCCTTGCTAAGAATCTTTTCGACGTCTTGAATAAAGCCCATATTCAGCATTTCATCGGCTTCGTCGAGGACCAGCCAGCCCAGGCTGTGCAGCGACAGACTGCCCCGATTGAGCATGTCCAGCACCCGCCCAGGGGTACCTACCACAATCTGGGTGCCGCGCCGCAGCTGCTCTTGCTGGCGGTCAATAGACTGGCCACCGTAGATGGCCAGCACCTTGGGGCGACCGTCGATGCGAAAGCCGCGCATGGCCTGGCACACCTGAATGGCCAGCTCGCGGGTAGGCGTGAGCACCAGCACCTGAACGGCGGGGTTGCTGGCATCGATCTGCTCCATCAGCGGCAGGGCGAAGGCAGCGGTTTTGCCGGTACCGGTTTGTGCTTGGCCAATCAGGTCGCGCCCCGAAAGTAGGTGAGGAATGGCCTCCGCCTGAATGGCCGTGGGTTCTTCGTAGCCCATGCTTTCCAGATGGCTAACGCGGGCTTCAGACAACCCCAGACTGGCGAACGATAAGGTCATAGTGGTTCCTTGGGACGGTGAATAAAAGGGCGTGAATCAAAATCACGGGGATCAAACTCAGTAGGCCAGGCTTAGCGAAGGCTCGGTCAAGGCAGCTTCAGAGGCTATTTCGCCAAACAGGTCGTAGGTGTCAGCGGCGGTGATAGTCACCGGCACAATCTGGTTGAGGGGAGCAGAGCCAGTCACGTAGACCAGCCCATCGACTTCGGGAGCAAACCGAGCCGATCGCCCGATCGCCGTCCCCGTCGCGGGGTTCTCCTGCTCGATCAGCACCTCCACTGTGCGGCCAATGTGAGCCCGGTTGTGCTCCCAGGCAATGGGCTGCTGGGCCAGCATGAGGACTTCGCGACGGCGATCGGGCTCGGCTTCAGGCACCGGATTCGGCAGGCTGTAGGCGGGGGTGCCCTCCTCGGCAGAAAAGCCAAACACCCCCACGTGGTCGAACCGGTGGCGCTCGACAAACTCCAGCAGGTGCTCAAAGTGGGCCTCGGTTTCACCCGGAAAACCGACAATAAACGTGGTCCGCAGCACCGCCTCGGGCAGCGACTCTTTGATGCGGTAGATGACGTCGTCGTTGACCTGCCCCTGCCAGGGACGGTTCATGGCCCGCAGCACCTCAGGGTGGGAGTGCTGGAGGGGCAGATCCAGGTAGGGCAGCACATTGGGGGTTTCGCCAATAGCAGCAATTACCTCCGGGGTAAGGCCGGTGGGGTAGGCGTAGTGCATGCGCACCCAGGGCACCGGCACCTCGCCTAGGGCCCGCAGCAGCTCGGCTAAGCGGGGCCTGCCGTAGAGGTCCAGGCCGTAGTTGGTGGTGATCTGGGAGATCAACACCAGCTCCTGCACCCCCTCGGCGGCCAGCTGGTGGGCTTCGGCCACGATGGACTCGATAGAGCGCGATCGCTGATTGCCCCGCAGGTGCGGAATAATGCAAAAGGCGCAGCGGTAGTCACAGCCCTCCGCCACCCGCAGATAGGCTACGCTGGAGGCAGTGGTGCGATAGCGGGGCACGGTTTCGTCGGCGATGTAGGTGGGCTCTGGAGAGACAATCTTCACCCGTTCGCCGGCCTCGGCCCGCTCAATCACTTCGACAATGCGATGATAATCGCCGGTGCCCACCAGAGCCACCGCTTCAGGAATTTCCTCCAGCAGCTCATGCTGAAAATGCTGGGCCAGACAGCCGGTGATGACCACTTTCTTCTGGGCAGTGGCCAGCTCCACTAGGGTGCGCACCGACTCCTCGCGGGCTGCCTCAATAAAGCTACAGGTGTTGACCACCACGTAGTCGGCCAATTCTTCATTGGCATCGACCTGATAGCCGGCCTGCACTAGCAGACCGAGCATATGCTCAGTATCGACTCGATTTTTCTCGCAGCCCAGATGATTGAACGCAACCGTTGGCTTCAGCCCCATGGTGTCTCTCAGTGTGTGAACACGCCAGTCATGCCAAAAGCTCAGAGTCGGGGAAAAGGCTTACCGTGCCGGGGCAGTCAAATAAACTGACGCTCAAACCGACATCAAACCCCGGAAATCCAATCTAAGCCAGACACTTAGGCATCCATCAATCCTGTGTTGACGAATTGCCCAGCAAATCTTTTGGCCAATGGCACCGAGGGGCAATACAAATTAACACTCATAAATAATACATCACAAAAGCAGGGGTGTCCCAAATCGCGGCCCAGGGATTGATATGCTGGTAAGGTAGGTTCGGCCTGGGTTTGCTGCGGCGGTTCTGGCCTACCTAGTCATTCCATACATTAGGCGAGTCCAGGCAAAATTCACGTGGACTTAATCGAAGTTTTTAACACCCGGAACCCGGTCATCGGCGTCCTGCATCTGCTGCCCTTGCCCACCTCTCCCCGCTGGCAGGGGGACTTGCAGGCCGTGGTAGACCGCGCTGAACAAGAGGCCACCGCCCTAGCCTCCGGCGGCGTCCATGGCATCATCGTAGAAAATTTCTTCGATGCCCCCTTTACCAAGGGCCCAGTCGATCCAGCGGTGGTGAGCGCCATGGGGCTGGTGGTACAACGCCTGCAAACCCTAGTTACGGTGCCCATTGGTCTTAACGTGTTGCGCAACGATGCCCGCAGTGCCCTGGCGATCGCCACCTGTACTAAGGCCGCGTTTATTCGAGTCAATGTTCTGACCGGGGTAATGGCCACGGACCAGGGCCTGATCGAAGGCTGTGCCCACGAGTTGCTGCGCTACCGCAGAGAACTGGGCAGCCCGGTGAAAATTTTGGCCGACGTCCTGGTGAAGCACGCACGCCCCCTAGGGTCGCCCAACCTGACCACGGCGGTGCAGGAGACCATCCATCGCGGCATGGCCGACGGCATCATCCTCTCGGGCTGGGCCACCGGCAGCCCCCCCAGCCTGGAAGATCTGGAACTGGCCAAGGCGGCGGCGGGGAATCACCCCGTCTTCATAGGCAGTGGGGCCGACGTAGACAACATCAGCACCCTGATAAAAGCCGCCGACGGGGTCATTGTGGCCAGTTCCCTCAAGCGTCAGGGAAACATCAACCAGCCCATCGACCCCATTCGCGTGGGGCAGTTTGTAGAAGCCATGCAGGAAGGGTTACAGGCCTTGGAGGGCACTCTTCCCCTACCGACGATGGTGGTGCCATAGAACCCATCGGCCTGTGGCCTGGTCTAGGCTTCTGACCTAGGTATTAAGATAGACGGGGATAACACCGGGCAGATGCAGTCCATTGGCTATCCTGGTTGACAGTTTAGGATTTGGGTTAACCCTTTTGGTGGAGAGGCGAAGCATGGCACGTCGTCGTCAGGAGAACCGTTGGATTCATCGCTGGTCGCGCTGGTTGGTGGGCGGCATTGCCTTAACTGGGGCCTTAGGTACGGCGTTTCTAACCATCAATAAGCTGACCGGTGGCAACGGAGCCTGCCCAACCGAGGGCTGCGAGCGGGTATTTGCCAGCCCCTACGCTATGGTGTTTGGGCTACCTCTCACCCTGTTTGGTTTTTTGGGCTACGCCACCATGCTAACGCTGGCCCTGACCCCCCTATTAGTCAACCCTGACCAAAACAAGCCCCTGCGCCAAAAGCTAGAGGCGTGGACCTGGCCGCTGATGTTTTTGCTGGCCTCGGCAATGGTGGTGTTTAGCAGCTACCTAATGACCATCTTAGCCTTTGAAATTAAGGCGTTTTGCCCCTACTGCGTATCATCGGCCCTGTTTGCCCTGTCGATGTTTACCATCATCCTGTTTGGCAAACGCTGGGAAGACCTGGGCCAGCTGGCGTTTATGGGCATTATTGTGGGGGTGATTACCCTGACCAGCGTCCTGGCCATTTACGCCCCCATTCGAGCAGGCGGGGGCGGCACCACCTCTGTGGCCGCAGGGCAGGCTCCCCCACCCATTACCACAGCCTCTGGCCCCGCCGAAGTTGCCCTAGCCAAGCATCTTAAGGATATTGGGGCCACTATGTATGGGGCCTGGTGGTGCCCCCATTGCCACGATCAAAAGCAGCTATTTGGGGCCGAAGCCTCCACCACTTTTCCCTACGTAGAATGTGCCCAGGATGGCCAAAATCCTCAACCTGATCTGTGCCGCTCTAAACCAGAGATTACTGGCTTTCCCAGCTGGGAAATCAACGGAGAATTCTACGCAGGCACCCAGAGCCTTGAGCGGTTAGCCGAGTTGTCGGGCTACACTGGGCCGACTGATTTTCAGCGCTAGGGCAACCCAGCAAAAGATTGCTTGAAACCAGCCACGGGTCCCCAAGGACGGGCTATTCTACGGTAGGCCTATTCGGCTAGAAAACATAGCAAAGAATTCCATCACCACCCATGTCACCACCAATTTAGGGGCCTACAGTGCCATCTCTGCCCGGAGGTGGAAGTCAGGCTATAGCTTGCGGCTGATGCTGAAGGGACATCATCCGCAAGGGAATATATCGCCACCATGACTCCGATTGGACCTACTGTTCATAGCTTGGGCGCACCGCTGGCGCAGCTTCTCCAGGAGCCGATTACTGACCCGGTAGCGATCTTCCTTACCATTCTGGCGATCATGTTGGTGGCACCGCTGCTGGTGGAGCGACTGCGGCTACCGGGTATCATTGGCTTGATTTTGGCGGGGGTCGTGGTGGGCCCCCACGGCCTAGGCATGTTGGAGCGCGACAGCACTATTGTGCTATTGGGCACCGTGGGTCTGCTGTTTCTGATGTTTTTGGGCGGGCTAGAAACCAGTCTGGATGACCTCAAGCGCGATGCCGAGAAGCCGATTATTTTTGGGCTGATTACCTTCGCCATACCGATGGTGCTGGGGACCGGAGTGATGATGGCGCTGGGCTATGGCTTTTGGGCCTCGGTGCTGGTGGCCTCCTGTCTGGCCTCCCACACCTTGGTTGCCCTACCGGTGTTGAATAAGCTGGGCATTACACGCCATCCGGCCTCTATTGCTAGCTTGGGGGGCACCCTGATTGCCAATGTACTGGCCCTGCTGGTGCTGGCCGTAGTGGTGAAGGCGGCTCAGGGGGATCTCACCCTGAGCTTTTGGCTTTTTTTAATTCCGGCCCTGACGATTTACACCGTTGCCGTGCTATGGGGGGTGCCCAATCTAGGGCGCTGGTTCTTTAAAAAATTTGGCCACGACGAAGGGGCCGAGTTTACCTTTGTGTTGGCCGCCCTTTTTGTGGCGTCGTACCTGGCTAGCTTGATCGAGATTGAGCCCATTGTGGGAGCGTTTTTGGCGGGGGTCGCCATCACCCAAATCATTCCCCGCCTTAGCCCCCTGATGAACCGCATTCAGTTCATTGGCAATACCCTGTTTGTGCCGATTTTCCTGATTTCGGTGGGTATGCTGGTGGACCCACTGATTTTGATTCGCGAGCCCCAGGGGCTCGTAATTGCGATCGTCATTGTGGGAGTAGAACTGGGCAGTAAGTGGATCGCTGCCGCAGCTTCAGCCCGCTGGTTTGGCTGGAAATTTCCCAGCACCATGGTGCTGTTTGGCCTATCGATGGCCCAGGCGGCATCGACCCTGGCGGCCATTACGATTGCCTTCGACATTGGCCTAGTAGATGAGCTGGTGGTTAACGCCATCATTGCGATGATTTTAGTGACCTGCGTGCTGTCCCCCTGGGTGGTAGCCCGCTGGGGAACCCAACTACAGCGGCAGTCCAGCGAGGTAGAGCCCGCCTCAAGGGATAAGGCAGAGGCAGCGCCACTGGCCCTGGGTCAGCGAATTCTAGTGCCGGTGGCTAACCCCAGTACTGAAGACAATCTGCTCCAGTTAGCCATTATTTTGACCCAGCGAGTGGGGGGCAAGCTGCTGCCCCTCCACGTGTTGCCTGATCGCAACCAGCCCATTGCCGCGATCGACAAAACTCGCCAGAGTCGCCTGCTCGAAACCGCTGAGACGATCGCCCACGCCGCCACCATTCCGGTAGAGACCATTGGCCGCATCGACGACTCCATTGCCTGGGGAATTTTGCGCGCCCTGCAGGAACGCAACGCCGACCTGCTGATCTGCGGCTGGAAGGGGTTTTCAACCTACCGGGAAAATTTTTTTGGCAGTGTGATTGACACCATCGTGCGATCGGCGACTATCCCTGTGCTAATCAGTCGATTTCCCCAGCCGATTGGCAATACTCAAAAGGTAGTCTTTGCCATCACGGGCCGACAGGTTGACCTAGGGCAAATCAGCCAGACCCTAACCATTGCCCAAACCCTGGCCGAGGAACTCAAGGCCCCTCTCCAGGTGATCCAAATGACGATTGGTTCCAGATTCGATCGCCGTCTCACGGCCCTGCTCAAGGAGAAAGATATTGACGTACAGCCGGTTCAGGGAAAACCTGTGAGGCGAGTGTCAGAGGCCATCCAGCCCGACACCCTGTTGATCCTAGTCACCAGCGCCCACACCGTGGGCCAGCCAGCTCTGGGTCGCGAGCCCGAGGCGATCACTCGCGCCAACTGGGATACCAACGTTATTGTCATGAATTTTCCGGCCGCACCAGCTCAATAAATTAGCTGCCGATTCTGGTGCCGGACTGGGGAATTGCTATTCCTCTGACACCATCCCCCCTGCGACCATAGGAGAAAACTACCGGGGATCACGGTTCTCCCCAATGAGGAATCTGGCCCAGGCTCCAAAGGGTTGACAACAGCTTTAACGCCCCAGGCCCTAGGGCGTCCCCCCCAGATAGTTCAGAATGCCCTGGGCGATCGCCTGGCCCATCTGGGCCTGCCACTGGGGATCGCGGAGCTTAGGGGCATCGGTGGCCCCGGTGACAAAGCCGATTTCAATTAGAGCCGCGGGCATGGTGGTGCGGCGCAGCACTAGAAAACGGGCCTGCCGCACCCCGCGATCGTTCATGGCCATGGTGCTCAACACCTGACGTTGCAGCGCGGTAGCCAGCACCTGTCCCGCCGTGGAGTAGTAGTAGGTCTCAAGGCCATTCACCTCGGGGCGCTGCATATTTACCGCATTGGCGTGGATGCTGACAAATACCGTGGCCCGGTCAGCGATCGCCCGATCGGCCCGCGGCTGCAAATCGACCGTCTGGTCTCCCTGACGGGTCATCTGCACCGCAATACCCTGGGCCCGTAGGGCTGCCGCCGTGTGCTGGGCCACCGACAGCACCACGCCCTTTTCCTGGAGGCCACCAATGCCTACAGCACCGGGATCAATGCCCCCATGGCCGGGGTCAAGCATGACCAGAAACTGCCCCCGCGTCGGCTGACTTGGGGTCGGTGCCGGGGTGGCTGCGGGGGCAGGAGTCGGGGCAGGAACGGTGGGAGCGGCGATCGCAGGGGTGACCGGCCGAGCAATCGGCGGCGGCGGCGAGGGAATGACCGGCAGCACCACAGGGGTGGGGGCGGTAGGAATCTGCTGGGCAGGGAGGCCGATGGGGGTGACCCAAATGCCGCCGCTGACCAGCGGCGTAATCTGCCAGTCGGGACTGTAGCCATCGAGGGTGAGGGTGATGCGCACCGCCGGAGGGGAGGTGGCAAACTGGGTCAGACTCCAGCGGTTAATGCCAAACCTTCCCTGGGGCAGCGCTGCGGAGGATAGCCCAGGCACCATGGCGGCATCGAGCAGGTCAATCACCAGCTGCCTGGTCTGGTTGGCGTCGCGAGTGCGATACACCTGCACCTGAGGAGCAGCCCCACTGGTGGGAATAAAAAAGCCCTCCGCCGTCGCCTGCACCCCCTGCAGGACAGTAGCCGTAGGCCGCACTGCCACCCGACTAACCTGGTTGCGGCTAATGATTGGGGGCAGCGGGGCAGCACTAGCCACTACCAAGGGGCGTACGGAGGCCTTAGAAAAATCAAGACTTTGGATGATCTCACCGCTGGGCACCGGTGTCGTGCTGGGCAACTGCACAACCCACTCATGGTTGGTCAGGCCCCACACCTTTACTTGCTTCGGGTCAAAGCTATAGTCTGGGCTGAGTTCTAGCACCATACGAGTGGTTTGGGCATCGGCCTGGGTAATGCGCACGGCCCGGACAGCCCCCCCCACGACCTGATCGGCCAGGGCATCTTCAGTCAAAATGCCGGGCAGATCAATGACCAGCTGACGCGGATTATTGAGCAGGCTAACCTGGGGTTGAACTCCACCCTCGGTGCTAAACATCAGACGGTTTTGGCTGGTGTCAAACTGCCAGGTTTGCAGACGTGCGGTAGCCTTAGCCGGCAGGCTGCCAAACAGGCATACCCCAACGACTCCCACTACCCCGGTAAACAGCTGCTTTAACTGCAATTGGGCGGATCTCCCCACGCACCACGTTCTTCAGCTCGGTCTGCGATTCCACCGTTGACACCGCGATCGCCTCGCCCTCAAGGGCTAAAACGATTCCCACCCCGAGCGCCGATTCAAGCCGTTAATCAGGTTATATGCCTGAATCGGCTTAGATATTAGCTCACTTTTGCCAAGGCTAAGCCTTAAACCGAGGGGTTAATTGACGAGCTATAGCCTTCGCCAAATCGGTTGGGACATTCTGCATCACCCTCTGGAGCACTGGCTATAGGCCGTTGTGCCGCCCCAGTTTTTGCCCGTGGCGCGCCCCGTGGCCGAAGCGATTAACCCAACGCCGCGCTGTGGGTCAGTTCTGGGAGAAAATCCTATTTCCTTAGAAGCGCAGTGACCATGGCCATAGGATGCTTTCATTCGACACCAGCCCCGGTCAGAGCGATCGCCCCAGGGCATCAAAAAGGGTCCCCGTGGACATAGGCATTGATCTCGGCCATCTCCACAGAAACCCTGGTTTTAGCAGCACCGCTGCATTGCCCTAATAACGCATCGGTTGAAATGCTGCCCTAGAAGAAAGAAGGCTGGTGGCGAATCAGGCTGAGAAACTCTTCCCGAGTCTTAGAGTCTTCCTGGAATACGCCCAGCATGGCGCTGGTCACCGTCCAAGAGCCGGGCTTTTGCACCCCGCGCATGACCATGCACATGTGGCTGGCCTCAACTACTACGGCCACCCCTTTGGGATCCAAAATCTCCTGCACCGCTTCGGCGATCTGGCGATTGAGGCGCTCCTGCACCTGGAGGCGGCGAGAGTACATCTCCACAATGCGAGCCAGCTTGCTCAGACCCACCACCCGCTGGTTAGGGATATAGGCAACGTGGGCACGGCCCATGAACGGCAGCATGTGGTGTTCACACAGGCTAAATAGGTTGATATCGCGCACCAGCACCATTTCGTTGTGGCCTTCGTCAAAGATGGCCCCATTCACCAGTTCCTCTAGGGACTGCTGGTAGCCACTGGTGAGAAACCGCATGGCCTCGGCAACGCGCTTGGGGGTTTTCAGCAAGCCCTCCCGTTCAGGATCTTCGCCCACCGACAGCAGCATGGTGCGCACAGCGTCGCTCATGTCGTCAAAGCTGGTTTCAGGAATGGGATACTGATCAGCTTCCTGCCGGTAGCTGTGGGTGCGATCGGGACGTACCGTCGGCTGAGCGATCGCCTTAGCACCAGTACCATTGGTTTTGATCTGGTCGTTGAGGCTGTTTGAGGATGCGATAGTCATAGGATTTCTAAACACTCCAGAGGTTCAACAAAATTAGGGCCACTCGCTGAGTTGGCCAAACGCAACAGGGTAAAAAACGGTCTACAGGGCTCCCCCAGCGGGCATCAGGGTGAGGTCTTCGATCACCGCCGTGGGGGGCAGTAGAATCGCGTGGAGAACGGTTTGGGCCACCACTTCCGGCGTCAACATCGATGATCGGTCAAAATCGGCCTTCACCCCATCGGTGTCCCAGAGGGGGGTATTGACGGAACCGGGGGATATAGTCACCACACGAATGCCATGGCAGCGTTCCTCCACCGCCAGCACCCGCGATAGGGCCACCAAGGCGGCTTTGCTGACGGTGTAAGCTCCCCAATCGGGGAAAGTCGATCGGGCAGCGATGGAGGCAATGTTAACAATGGTGCCGCCGCCGGCCCGGCGCAGGGTAGGCAACACAGCCTGGATGCACTGAAAAACACTGTTCAGGTTTAAGTCCATCACCCGCTGCCAGTCGGCCCAAGGCATAGTGGCCAGGGCACCGGTATAGCCCATCCCAGCATTGTTGACTACCACGCTGAGGGGGCCAAAGTCTGCCAAAATCTCGTCTAGATGCTCCCGAAGCCCCTCCATCTGAGCCAGGTCAATAGCGTAGGCCTTTGCCACTACACCGTAGGCCATCAACTCTTTTTGCACAGGTTCCAGGGAGTCGAGGGAACGACTCAGCAGGGCTACATCGTACCCAGCCTGGGCCAGGGCGTGGGCGATCGCATAGCCTATACCGCGACTAGCCCCGGTTACCAGGGCCCGTCTCGGCAGTTCAGAAAAGTTGGACGTTTGCAATGGTTACCACCAATCTACAAAAAGCTCAGGGCGACCCATGGGCCACACTGGCAAAACGGGACGAAAGCCCCTCAAGACAAGACCTATCTACTATGTTAACAAATGTAAAACACTTATTAATAAAGTCGCGGAGGAGGCCGGTGGGTTGAGAGGGGCATCCCTTACCCTAGCGTCGGCTAGGAACGCCAACATTAATGGGAAATTAACGCCTAATGGGGAATTAACGCCCCTTAATTAAAATTGCGGCAGGGATGCCAAGACTTTAGATGCCCTAGGCCGCTTCGGTAAACACCCCAATCTGGCGATACTTTTGGTAGCGCAGTTGCTGCAGAGTTGAGGGAGATAGCTGAGACAGTTCCCCCAGCTGCTCGACCAGACTCTGCTTGAGGGTTTCAGCGGCCTCAATGGGGTTGGCGTGGGCACCGCCTACGGGTTCGGGCAGCAGCTGGTCTAAGATGCCTAGCTGCTTGAGGTCCCAGGAGGTAATTTTAAGGGCTTCTGCGGCCTCCCCGGCGCGACCCGCATCTTTCCATAAAATAGCGGCACAAGCTTCCGGGCTGGCGACGGTATACACGGAGTGCTCAAACATCATCAGGCGATCGCCCACACCAATGCCCAGGGCACCCCCGGACCCGCCCTCACCGATAATCGTGCACACAATGGGCACCGATAGTCCAAACATCTCCCGCAGGTTGAAGGCGATCGCCTCCCCCTGGCCCATCTCCTCGGCTTCGTAGCCGGGATACGCCCCTGGAGTATCAATAAAGGTAATGATCGGCATTGAAAAGCGATCGGCATGGCGCATCAGCCGCATGGCTTTGCGGTAGCCACCGGGGGAAGCCATACCAAAGTTTCGCACCACGTTGTCTTTGGTATCGCGTCCTTTCTGGTGGCCTAAAATAACCACGGGCCGGCCCTCGAGCCGGGCTACACCGCCCACTAGAGCGAGGTCGTCCTTGCCCGAGCAGCGATCGCCGTGGAGCTCAATCCACTCGTCGGTAATGGCCTGAATGTAGTCAAGAGTGCTGGGACGACGAGGGTGGCGGGCCACCTGCAATCGCTGGGCAGGCGTCAGGCTGGAGAAAATTTCCTGGCGCAGATGGGTGGCGCGGGCCTCCAGCTGGCTCAGCTGGGTCGATACATCCACATCATTTTCTTCGGCCAGCTCTCGAATCTGGGCAATGCGAGCCTCCAATTCAACCAAGGGCTTCTCAAAGGACAGCAGAACTGATTTGCGCTCAGGGGGGGCCATAGCCAAACAATCAACCAAAATAGACCAACAACGAGCCAAGCATGTCCCAGTACCCTAGGAACCCCTTGCCCATCTGCATTCTAGGATACCAAGACGTTGACCCCATACCCCAGGTAAAACCCCCACCCTTGCCAGGGGGAAACCCACCTAGGAGGGCTTAACCGCCAGGGCCGGTACATTCAGGTCGAGCAACGGCCGAAACCCGTGGCGACGAGACGCCTGACCAATCAGATCCATATTCTCTAGGGTGATTTGGTTGCGCCCCCAGGAAAAGTTGGTGTACCACTTTTCAAACTCCAGTAGCATGGCCTCCGCAAAGCAGGCAAAGAGCTGACGGGCCGGCACATCCATGTTCACAATGTTCATAATCCGCCAGTCGATGTCCAGGGAGTGCTCAACAATGCCCCCCTTTAGAACATGCACACCTTCGTAGTTAAAGTGCTGGTCAAGATTTTTGGGATAGCCACCATCAATCATCAGACAGGGACACTTTAGGGTATTGGGATCCACAGAGACCCCCTTAGCCAGGCTAGCCACCCAAACCACAATGTCGGCCTTGGGCAGGGCAGCCTCTAAATCCACAGCCACTCCACGGCCCAGTTCCTGCTGGAGGCGCTGGATGCGTTCCTGGTTGCGGGCAATGAGCAACAGCTCCTTGATGTCGGTGCGGGCCGTCAACCAGCGGCACACCGCACTGCCAATGTCCCCTGTCGCCCCACACACCGCTACAGTGGCATCGGACAAGTTAATCCCCAGCTTTTCGGAGGCGGCCATCACCTGCTGGCAAATGATGTAGGCGGTGTGGGTATTACCAGTAGTAAATCGCTCAAATTCAAGGGTGACGTTGCGCACCTGCTGAATCTGGTTGAGATTAAAGTTCTCGAAAATAATCGACGAAAACCCACCTAGGGCCGTGATATCAATGCCGTGCTTTTGGGCATGGGCCATGGCATTGATAATCTTGCGCGTGGCCGCCTTGATGCGTTTTGCCGCCAGCATCTCAGGCAAGAAGCAGGACTCTATGTAACGCCCCTCGATCTGTTGGCCGGTGGCGCTGGTGACTTTAATGGTGTCAACAATCTGAGGCGGGGCGCTGCACCAAAAATCGAGCCCCTGGTCGGCGTACTCTGGATACCCCAGATCTCGGGCAACAAGCTGGGCGTGGTCAAGGCTGGTTAAATGTCCAATTAAGCCAAACATTGCGAATCTAGGTAACTGGGGATAGTGCGCCAGAAAAATTGGTGCGGGGTAATAATCTACCTACGATAGACTGCCCAGTGCTGGATTGAATAGAGCACTGGGCAGAACGGAGGCTGCAGGTAGTCAGGCCTGCTCCCACGGCTGGGAGTAGCGGCCAGGGGAAAGAAACCGCCCTAACCTGAGTTGCATAGGCGGCAAAGCTAGGGCCTAGACCGCCGATAGCCCCTGAGCGGACAGCTTCATTACCTCGCGACTGGAGAAGCCAATATTGCCCAGCGCTTCGCCATAGGTAATCATAAAGTCCTCAATCAGGGCCTCTTTTTCCATCCCTAGTACCTCGGCGTCATCGGCAACCTCATTGAGCATGGCCCAGACAATGGGCAAGTTCTGACGGTTGGCGGCCTCTAACTCAGCCTTGGCGGATTCGAAATTGGCCTTGAGCCACTCTTCGCCAAAGTTGAGGTGACTGTATTCGTCCTTAACCACACCCTCGGTAATTTTACGGGCAAAATCGTCGGCTACGGGAATATAAATGTTGTAGGCCGAGATCGCAAAGGTTTCAATAATCAGCGACTGAATGAGCAGACAGGTAACAATTTTACCTTCGGCCCAGGCTTGCTGAAAATTTTGGTGTAGCTGAGAGAAAAATTTAGCCGCAAACTCCATGTCAGGGGTGACCGCCAGGTTTTTGCCGCAGGCCTGGAAGCCCTTCATGTGGCGACTTTCCATTTTGGCGAGGCGCAGCAGATCCGCCTTGGAGTCGGGCAAGGATTCGGCTAGCTTGCAATAGTTGTCGTAGGCTTCTTGCTCGCCTTCAATCACGATCGCATTGATGCGGCTGTAGGCATCTTTATAGTGCTCTGACTGGTAGTCAAGGGTCGAAGTCGTCTCAAGCTGTTGCATTGCCATGGGTACCTGCTGGATAGCGAGTAAATTTCTTAATAGTAATCGCAATAATACTATGCCAAA
Organism: Nodosilinea sp.; assembly: GCA_041739575.1. Classification (GTDB taxonomy): domain Bacteria; phylum Cyanobacteriota; class Cyanobacteriia; order Phormidesmidales; family Phormidesmidaceae; genus Nodosilinea. Next base: position 32,573 of record JBGSNT010000335.1, read on the forward strand.
GTCAACGGCCTATGGTGACCCTGGAGCTTCAAACCCGCTCCCCCAAAAGGTTTAGCAGACTTTTGGGGGAGCGACCCCCAGCCCCATACAAAAATCGGGAACACTATTCACCTGGCGATAAGTATTACTGATGAGTAAACCGGCAAAATTAGGCACATTAAGGGATGACAAGAGCGGGGGGCACATCAAGACAGATGGCGCTAGGAAGGACTCGGATGGCGCCATCCCCGTTGCCCTAGACTGAGCCCGGCTGAGCCTGGAACTGGATTGGCATGGCTGCTGGGGGGAACATAGGCGATTGGGCCTTGTCAAGGCGTATTTCACACCTAAGCTAGCCATATGCCTAAGCCCGTAGCCCTAGAACAGCCTTTGGTAAGCCATGGGCGATGGAACTGAGGTCAACACTCTCTGGGATAGTCGGCCAGAGCGGCACCAGGGAGAGGGGGGCTGGCACCATGTCGCCGCGAAAATCTAGCAGCTGTACCAGCACCAGATAGCCAACGGCTAGGAGTAACGAAATAACACCGGTGACAATGGCTACAACCTTAGAACGATCCATAGGACAGGGGGGAAACGGAATGGGCGATGGGTAAACTCTGCGAAACCGCTGGCTCTGGGCTAAAGCCTGCAGGCTCTACCTTAGCCGACTGAGCTATTTAGCGCTATCACCATATTTCCACCGGCTGGGTATTCTTAGGTGGGTATCCTAGACGGAGGGCGTTTACGTTCAAAGCGGAATATCCGTACAACTAATCTGTACAACTGGGTTGTAGTTCCATGGGCGCTGTAGTGACACAGAGTGAGTCAGCAACCCTGCCGGAGGAGACTCCAGCGGTGGTCCATACCGAGGGGTTGGGTAAGACCTACCGCACCGGATTTTGGCTAAACCAACGGGTCACGTCCCTCAACGGCTGTTCGCTGACCATCTACCAGGGGGAAACCTTTGGGCTACTCGGCCCCAACGGAGCCGGCAAAACCACCCTGCTGAAGATTTTGCTGGGCATCATTAGGCCCACGATGGGCACCGCCACCCTGCTAGGTCGTCCGCTGGGGGAAAGCGCCGTCAAGCAGCGCATTGGCTATCTGCCTGAAAATGCCTATTTCTACGACTTTTTAACCGGTTGGGAGTTTCTCGAATACACGGCCGGTCTTTTTGGCCTCTCGCGGGCAGCTCAGCGGCGGCGGATCACAGAACTGCTAGACCTGGTGGGGTTGTCTCAGGAGGTGGCTCAGAGGAAACAGCTGCGCCAGTACTCCAAGGGCATGCTGCAGCGGGTAGGCATGGCCCAGGCCCTGATCAACGACCCCGATGTGGTGTTTCTCGACGAGCCGATGTCGGGGCTTGACCCAACCGGGCGATTTCAGGTGCGGGAGATTATTTTGGCGCTCAAGCGCGAGGGCAAGACCATTTTCTTTAACAGCCACATTTTGTCGGATGTGGAGGTAATCTGCGATCGCATCGCGATTTTGGACCAGGGCGAACTGATTGCCCTAGGCAGCCTCAACGATCTGCTGGGCACCGCCGATCAGTACTTCGCCAGGGGGCGTGGCGGTGACCTGGCGGCCCTAGAGCCCTGGCTCGACCAGTTGACCGTCCAGGGTGACCTCTGGCACGGCCACGTCCAGGGCGATCCCTACGCCTTTGCCCAGCACATTCCCGCCGCTGGGGGGCAACTCATTACCCTGCAACAAACCCGCCCCACCCTGGAGGAGTTCTTCATCACCCAAATTCGCCAGCGGCGCGGCAGCTAGAAGCTAGGATCCTCCCCCGCAGGGCTGATCGGCACTGAGCGCCCCGCTGGCGGCAGCCATGCCTGCTGAACTAGAGCGTGGGTGCAATCGCCGCAGGTGCAATACCATTGGGAGGATAGATTGTTACCCCTCCCAGACCTATGGTTTCGCCTGCGCTATTTTGGCTCCCGTTTCACCCCCGTGCCCTCAGGCGATGGGCACGGCCAGCCCGGCTGGGGGGATTGGTCGGCGGCATGGCGATCGCCCTTAGCCTCTGGATGATGGCCCCGGCCCCGGCCGCCCAGAACCCGGTGATTCAGGTGGGCATTGTGCAGCGCTTTGGCGAAAACCTACAGGACCGCATCACCCTTGAGGCGCTGCCTGGCGAACAGCTCACCCTCAACTTTGCCACTAGCGGCCAAGCCCAGACCGTGACCGCGTCGCGGGTGGTGCTTGGCTTGGTCCCCGAACCCCTGGCCGAGGCCACCCTGGGAGAGCGGGTGGTGCTCAGCAACCACCGCAGCTTTGAAACCGCCGAGTACAGCGCCCAACAGTGGCGACAGCGGGGCATTGAACCCGAAATAGCCCAGCCCGGCAGCTGGGAGGTATGGGCCAAGCGGGAAACCTACAACACTCCCCTGGTGCGGCGTCTGCTGGTGAAAAATCTCCAGGCCCAGGGCTTTACCGAGGTCGTGCTCGACAGCCAGGTCATGGGCCAAGTTCCCAAGGCCTACTTTGAGGCCAACGGCTACCGCTACCAGCGCGACAGCCTCGATATTCGCGCCAGCGGCGGACGAGTCAAGGTCACACAGCCCGGCGATCCCCCCGTCACCCGCGTCTACGGCGGCACCCTGCGCCTACAGCCCAACACCTACGGTACCTACACTCTGGTCAACAGCGTGCCGATCGAAACCTATCTGCGCGGGGTAGTGCCCCATGAGATTGGCCCCAGCGCCCCGGTGCCCGCCATTCAGGCGCAGACAGTGCTGGCCCGCACCTACGCCCTGCGCAATCTACGTCGCTTCGCCATCGACAACTACGAACTCTGCGCCGATACCCAGTGCCAGGTGTATCGGGGGCTGAGCGGTACGGTGCCGGCAGCTGACCAGGCGATCGCCGCTACCCAGGGCCAGGTGCTCACCTACCAAAACGAACTGGTCGACGCCCTCTACTCATCGACAACGGGGGGCATCACCGCCGCCTTTAGCGATGTGTGGGATGGCCCCGATCGCCCCTACCTCAAGCCCGTGGTCGACTCGGTCTATGGTTTGTGGGACATCAACCAATACCCCCTCAACTCTGAGGAAAGCGTCCGCCGCTTTATCGCCATTGACAAGGGCTTCAACGAAGAAACCTGGCGGCTGTTCCGCTGGCGCAACGAGAGCAGCCTGGCCGAAATTACCCAGGATTTAAAGGGCTATTTGGGTCGACGACAGCACCCCCTGGCAGGGCTAACCCAGGTGAAATCAATCCAGGTGTCTGAACGGGCTAACTCTGGCCGGGTGCAGGTGATCGACATCGAAACCGACCTGGGCGTGGTACAGCTCAAAAAAGACGAAATTGTGCGGGTGCTCACCGCCCCCCGCAGTCTGCTGTTCTACGTGGAACCTATGTACCAGACTCCCGCCGCTGGTGCCGCTACCACCTCCAGTAGCCCAGCCCCACCACTGACCGGCTACCGCTTTGTGGGCGGCGGCTGGGGGCACGGGGTGGGGATGAGCCAAACCGGATCGTACCGGTTGGGCAACCTGGGCTGGTCCTATCAGCGCATTCTCCAGTTTTACTACCCCGGCACGACGTTACAGCCGATTGGCGACAACCTGACCTTTTGGCCAGAACCTGCGGGGGAGTGAGCAGGGTATAGATGCATAGATTGATTGGAAGATGCAGATCCGTCGCCATTCAGATTCAGATATCAATCGCAAGGGGCCAGGGGGCCAGGGGGCTAGGGGGCTAGGGAGCCAGGGGAGTTGGAACGGTGGCTTGATTTCCGCCCAGCTGTACTAGCTTCTACTCAACTCAAAAGCTCGTACTCGCCACCCCGTTCCAGGGCCTGCTGATAGGCCGGACGAGCGTGAATTCGATCCAAGAAGGCCAGCAGGTTGGGGCGACTCTCATCCAGACCGGCCCTGGCGGTGGCGGCCTCTAGGGGAAAGCTCAATTGAATATCGGCGGCGGTAAATTCGTCCCCAGCAAACCACTCCTGTTTCGCGATCTCGGCTTCCATATAGTCCAGGTGCTGGGTAATCTGGGGTTCAATAAACGAGCTTTTGACCCGGTTGACGATTGAGTGGGCGATCGGGCGGGCGAAAAACGGCATTGGTTTTTCCTCGATTTTGTCGAAGATTAGCTTGAGCAAAAGCGGTGGCATCGCAGACCCCTCGGCGTAATGCAGCCAGTAGGTATAGCGCAGGCGCTCGGGAGTGCCGGGTGCAGGCACCAGTCGCCCATCACCATAGCGATCGACCAGGTACTCAACAATGGCCCCCGACTCAGCCAGCGTCAGTTCGCCATCGGTAATCACCGGGGATTTGCCAAGGGGATGTACTCCTTTTAGCGATGCAGGCGCCAGCAGCGTTTTGGGATCGCGTTCGTAGCGCTTAATCTCGTAGGGCAGTTCAAGCTCCTCTAACAGCCAGAGCACACGCTGGGAGCGAGAGTTATTTAGGTGGTGAACTGTAATCATAAAGCGGGCTCATAGGGTTTATCCGTCTGAGATTGGCGAGAGGCCCAAGCTACCGGGGCGATTGCGGGCTTTTTTGGTGTGCTCAGGCCATCTGCGCTCTGCCTCATAGTAAAGAACTGATGAACTTTGCCTGAAAAAACGTGGAACCTCACGGTAGCCTGTAGGCAGGTGTACCCTTGCTAAACTGCCGAGAGAGGTAGGCGATGGCCTTTAATATTTACCAGCTCGACAACCTCGACTACGACGAGGCCGAGCCGTTGCTAGAGAGTTATATCTACGAGGCGCTGGAGGCGTTTGCCACCTCGAAGACGGGCACAGCCCACATCAAGCGCAATCCCGAGGGCGGCGACTGGATCGGCACCTTGATCGAGATGGCCTATATCTACGGCGGTTATACCCTGCCCAAGATGACCAAAGGCAACGTACAGGAGGTGATGGAGTACATTCTGCCTCGCAAGCTGGCGCTGCTTGACCCCAGCGATACGGATGGGGCGATTGATGAACTGGTGGCCTTCTGGAGGTTTATTGACGAGGTTTATAAGTTTCGCAGTGCCAAGGCGATCGCAAAATACCTGCGCTCCATCGAAACCCAGTTCCCCCAGTGGATGTTTGACCCCCAGCGGGGCGGCATGGCCAAGTCTTTTTTGACCCAAGGCACAGAAGCTGGTTTCGACATGACCACCCAGGAGGGAGTGACGGCGTTTCAGGCAGAGTACAACCGCAATTTTCCTGTTCGTCCGCCGATGCCGCCTATAGCGCCGATGTCGTTGGTAGACCCGGTTGAGATGCCCACCGCGCCTGCGGATATGCAGCGGGCCTTTGAGCATATGGGTATCGCATTACCTGCCGAGGGGGAGATGGTCAACCCCATGCAGCTGATGACTCAGTTCCTTGGCGGCCTAATGAAGATGGACCCCGATGCTGCCGAGCAGCTGATGGCCGAGCTAGACGACGACCCAGAATCTCCCGCCGATGCCGCTGCCCTGAGGAAGCGTCTACAGGAAATGGATTGGAGCACGGCGATCGCCCTTTCGGCTACCGACCAGGCCACACTGACCCAGCAAACCATTACCGAAACCGCTCCTGGCACCATTCTGCACGACCTGCAAACGGTTCTAGACGTGCTGGATCAACAGAGCGTGGCGGTCAGCGGTAAGCTTCAGCACATGCCCGCTAAAGTGGCAGCAGATCTCAACCAGCGGCTGAGCAACCCCATCGAGATTGCCCTGCAGCGGCCTGTGCAAAAGTCGTACCCCAACGTGCACGGGCTGTACCTGCTGCTGCGGGCGACGGGGCTGGCAGAGATTGTTGCCGAGGGCAAGAAGGCCAGGCTAGCCCTCAACCCAACCATCTACCAGTCGTGGCAGCAGCTCAACCCCACCGAAAAATACCTGTCGCTGTTGGAGGTGTGGTTTTTGCGCAGTCACCCCGAACTGCTGGGCGACGAGCGAGCCGGGCCGCTGATGATGGGCGATCGCTGTCTGCAAGTCTGGCCCAGGCTCACCAAGAAAACCAGCGCCACCTTCTCTGACTACAACGCCCAGGACAATTACGCCTACTTTTTAGGGTTTCACAACCTGGCCCTGATGGAGCTGTTTGGGCTGATTACCATCACCCCCGGCCAGCCCACCTCAGGAAAAGGCTGGCGCTTCAAAAAGGTGAGGGCTGAACCCTGGGGCAAAGTGCTGATGACCGCGATCGGCAAGGCCAATCAAATCGTGTTTCACGACTGGCCGGGCACCCTTGACCCCACTCTACCCCTGGGCGATTTTCAGCCCCTGTTGCAACCCTATTTTCCTGAATGGCAGCGGTGTTTAGCCGTACCCACTGTCGAGTTTCGTCCGGGTCGGCATATTTTCAAGGTCACGCTCGGCAACATCTGGCGGCGCATCGCTATGGCTGGAAACGCCACCCTGGCCGACTTCAGCGACTTAATTCGCGAGTCTGTGGACTTCGATGACGACCATCTGGATGTGTTTACCTACAAAGCCCCTACCGGTCTGACCCTGGAAGCCTTTCACCCCTTTGCCAGCAACGCGGACCTATTCAGCGATGAGGTCAAGATTGGCCATCTGCCGCTTTCGGTGGGTGGCACTATGGAGTATATGTACGATTTTGGCGATCGCTGGCAGTTTCAGATCGTTTTAGAGAGCATTGAACCTGAGAGCGACCCTGAACCACCCGCAGGATTTCAGAAAATCAAGAAGACCAAGACCGCTAAGCGCAAAAAGTCAAAGCCGCTCGGAGAAATTCTGGAGGTTCACGGCGAGGCTCCGGAGCAATACCCAGATGGGGATTGGTAAGTCGTACCTACCCCAGCGCCTCCTTCAGCATTTGGCGGTGTTGACTGACTGAGGCCAGTGTATTGGCCGTAATCAAGCCGCAGGCCGCCACTGCTGGCAGGCCAATACCCGGAAACGTAGACCCACCCACGCAGAGCAACCCCTCCATCGGCGTCTTCGGCCCCGGAAACGGACCGTCCTGGGCCGAAATCGCTGGGCCGTAGCTGCCCCGGTGGCAGCGCAAGAACCGCTCGTGGGTTAGGGGGGTGCCCACTAGCTCGACCTCCACCCGCTGGCGCACGTCAGGAATGATCCGCTCCAGGGCCTGCCAGAGGGGTTCGGCCCGCTCTTTTTTTAGCGCTGCGTACTCAGGGCTGTGGCGATCGAGCCCCTGCCAGAGGTCATAGGGTTCAGTAGCGGGGGTGTAGACATGGATGGCGTGCTTACCCGGCGGCGCCAGGGATGGGTCGAGCACGGAAGGAATCGACATCACGATCAGATTTTGCGGCGCGTCGATTCCCAGCGCCCAGTCTTCGACGGTGATGTAGTGGCAGGCCAGATCGGGGGGGAGCCCCGCGCCGTCGATGCCCAGGTGCAGGTGCAAAAAGCTGGGGCACTCGGGGGTAGCCTGGCGTTCTGCGACGAAGGTCTTGGGTAGAGCGCGATCGGGTACCAGCTTCAACGTGTCCCAAATCGTGGCATTCGAGATCACTGTATCCGCCCTAAGGATTTCCCCCGATCGCAGTTCCACTCCAACAGCCCGCGATCCCTCCACCAAAATTTCGTTGACGTGAGCACCTAAGCGCAGGGTGCCGCCAAATTTTTCCAGACCGCTCACCAGAGCGTTGATCATGGCCGCGCTACCGCCAATGGGGTAGTCCAGCGTCACGCCGGGGCGGTACCACTCGGCAAACATAAAGGCCATTTCAGCGGTGCTGGTGCCCTCGGCGGGCAAGCCCGACAGCAAAAAGCACAGCAGGTTCATCCAGTTACGAATGAAGGGATCACTGACGGTGCGATCGAGCACGGTGCTGAAAGGCTGACTAGATTGAGTCAGGGCAGGGGCATTACGGAGCAGGTCCCAGGCGTAGGGGGCAACGGTTTGCAATGCGCCTAGGTCGAGCCGCAGGGCAGCAGGGGGCAGGGCAGTAGCGGCTTTGCCTAAGGGCTCCATCGCCTTCTGAAGCCGACGCCACTCCTGCACAGCGGCATTGCCCCTTAGGGATTGCAGTACCTGGGCAAACTGGTCATTACCTACGGTGGTGTCAAAGTCGCCCTCGGGAAGGCGCACCCCCCAGGTATCGTAGCTGGCCCAAGCGATGGCGTCACCTTCGCCCAGGGCATCAAGCACGTGGCGCAGGGGATTGGTGGAACCCCGATAGGACATGCCCGAGTGGAGGGAGGGCCCTGAGTCGAAGATAAAGCCGCCGCGCTCAAAGCCGTGGGCGGCCCCACCGGGGATGGTGTGGCTTTCACAGATGGTGACGCGGTAGCCGTAGCGGGCCAGCAGTGCCCCGCAGCACAGGCCGCCAATGCCGCTGCCAATCACGATCACATCGGCATCTAGGGTGGCAGGCATTGTCCCTAACTCCCCGAATAGCCCTGGATATTTTCGGGGCGAAACTGGCGCAGAATTGGGGTTGCCTGGCGCAGGACGGCCTCGGAGCCCCGGACCACCACCAAAAATTTGCCGGCGTTAAGTCGGTTGCGGTAGGAGAGGGCGTCGCCACCGCCGATCGCAACACCGACCCCGCCGCCGATAAAAAACGCCCCCATGGCGGCAGAGCCTGCCCCCAGCAGCCCGCCGATCAGCTGATTGCCCAACTGCCCCGTCCAGGGAAAGGTTTCCAGGCCGGTGATCAGGTCAAACACAAACCCGGCCCCAAAGCCAAAGGGCACCAGCCAGATCATCATCAGTCGAATTTGCTTCCAGGCCTGGCTGGCGGGATCGATGAGGCCATACTCGTCGGCGGTTTTGAAGCCCTTGCCCAGGATGTCGATGTCGTCCTTGGCAAGGTTGGCCTGCTCTAGGGCGTTGTAGGCTTCTTCGGCTTTTATGCGGTTGTCTAAAACGGCGACCAAATAATTCATGGGCAGGGGCGATGGGATAGAACGGAGGGGGATAGACCCATTAGTTATTATGCCGTGCTGGCGTGCTTCCCTTGACCGGTCTTGAGCCATAGCCGCCGCCGGGGCTAAGCCGTCGCCGGGGGCTGAAGCTAAAGCGGCGGTTGCCCTAGGCAGATGCCAGTTCCCCGGCTGGACAATCTATCGAATCTGATCTCAGCCCACCAGTCTCGTCAGCGATTGACCCAGTGCGGTGCTGTGGTTCATCCCAGAAGAAAATCCTATTTTCTTGGCGGTTCAGATACTGGAATCAAACCATTTCCGGGGCTTTAAACCTGGCCGCCGGGGCATACCGTAGACCATTGATTCAGGTTGGCCCTGGACTGAATGAACCCGGTAAGCTCACCCCGGTAGGCAATCAGGCGAGCGCGATCGGCGGAATCGGGGGGGACGAGCACCACTAGGCGATCGACCGAGGCAGCGGCGCAGGCCCAGTCGCTGGCAGCCACAGCTCTATCCAGGACGACCTGAAGCTCAAGAATTTCCGCCTGCTTAGCCGCCTCGGCTCGCTGCTGGGCAATGTAGGTTTCCATATTGCGAATGGCGGCGGTGGCGTAGCGATCGCCCGGACGAGCCGCCAGGGCACGACGAAAGTTGATCAGGGCCGTTTGGTAGTCCTTGCGCTCGGCGGCGGAGTAGCCCGCTAACATAGCGTTGGTATAGGTCTGCGATCGCGTCGTTTGGGCTTGCTTCAGGGCAGCGTCTACGCCCCCCTGTCCACCGATCGCTTCGAGCATCTTGGCCCCGGCAGGCCCCAACATAACGCTGGCTAAGGTTGCTCCCAACACTAGCCCAACTGCAAGTCTGCCACCATGTCCCATTGCCGCCATCCTTATCACCGCCATGCCCTACATGACCGTTTAGGGTAGCGAATTTTTCGCCGGTTGCCGCACCAATCTAGACCAGGGCCAGGATTAACGATTGAGGATCTTATACCCCAGCGAACCCACCACCATGGCCGCTACAAATAGCACCGGGTTAGCCGACCCCAGGCCCAGGGATGCGATCGCCGGACCCGGACAGTAGCCACCGAGACCCCACCCTACCCCAAACAGGGCCGCCCCCAGCACCAGGGGGCGATCGATATCGGTGCGGGTGGGCACAAAAAATTGGCGGTCTAGCAGGGGGACAGATCGCCTCAAAATAAAGCGAAAGCTCACCAGCGTCACCAGCACCGCCCCTCCCATGACAAAGGCCAAGGTCGGGTCCCAGGCCCCCGTTATGTCTAGAAAGCCAATCACCCGCTGAGGGGCGATCATCTGTGAGCAGCCTAAACCCAAGCCAAACAGCAACCCGGAGGCGAGGCCCACGATGTTTTGAGCCAGGCTGGCTGAACCAGAGACGTTGTGTATGGTCATAATTCTGCTTTCCTCACCCAACCTAAACCCAGCCCAGCAGGTGCCGGGTAATGAATACAGTGACCATCCCCGTGGCCACGAAGGTGATCACAGCAACCAGCGATCGCCCCGACAGCCGTCCTAGTCCACAGACCCCGTGGCCACTGGTGCAGCCACTGCCCATGCGCGTACCAAAACCCACCAGCAGCCCGGCTGCGATCATGGCCAGAGGCGCACCGGGATTGGTGGGGGTAGACTGAGGCGCAAGTACCTGTTCATAAACCACGCCACCAGCAACTAGTCCCAGGAGAAAAAGCCAGCGCCAGAACTCAGAGGCGGCAAAGGTGACCGCCCCGTTGACCATGCCGCTAATGCCAGCGATGCGTCCGCTTAAGGCCAACAGCAAAGTAGCACTGAGGCCAATCAAAACACCCCCGAACAGCCCGTACCACCATTCCAGCAGCATAGACAAGCCTCAATTTACTACCCAAAGAAGATGCCCCTGGCCGGCGGCACAGAGCCTGACCGCTTAGGTGGTCGCCGCCTTGTAGGCCGCCCAGCCCCCATAGCCTGAAATGTCGGGCCAGCCATGCACGTCGATCAGGTCCTTGGGGTAAAGAAATGCGATCGCCGTCCCCCCATCCGCCAGCTTTACTTCGTGGGGATACATGTGCGGCGGTTCGTTGTCTTTTAGGTAAGTGAATTGTTCCGGAGTCATCACGTAGAGCTCCCCCGGAATGGCAATGCCATCGGCATCTACCTCATAGATACCAGGGTGCCAGCCATCCTTCACCGCGTGAAGCCGATAAATGGGGGCCGTTTCAGTGGCCCCCACAAATTCTGCATCCTGCAGATTTTGGTTGTCGGGCTGACCGCGCAGGGCCGATCCACAAATAAAGACAGTGATATTGTCGGCAGTATCAGTCATGGCAAACGTTCCAGCGCAAGGAATAGCGCAACTAAGGTTTCCAATACATCACCTTAGAGGATCGCGCTACCCCCGACACATTGTTCTGTATACAGACCTGGCGATCGGGCCACTTAGACAACTCGGCTATTGGACTCTAGCAGCGCCAAGGTATAGATCGGTGGCTCGATCACCAGCAGGGTTTCGTCGCCTCGGCGAGACAGCTTGGCGGCAATATCTAGGGTCCTAGCCGCGTCGGTCTCCTGCTTAAAGATGCTGTAATTCCGATTGTTGTGGGTCAGACCGTTGAGGGGCTTAGCCACATCGGGCACCCGCATGCGGCAGGGCTGGTAGGCGCTGGGATCGGCCACGATTAGGCAGGGCTCGGGCCCAAATACTGGGCGCATGCTGTAGCTTATCTGGCGGGCTGGCGGGGCATAGCAGGCCCCTGCTTCGTGGGCCCAGACAGCATAGCCCCGTCGAGTTTGGGTGAGGGCGGCGGAAGAATCTCGCTTGCCCAGACGAGTGATTACATTTAGGGCTTTATGGGCATCGGGGATGATTTTCAGGAAGCTGTAGAAATGATTGTCGACGTAGATGGCCGACAGCCGGTGATCGCTGTCGGGGACCCGAATATGGCAGGGGGTATAAAGGTCCCGGTCAAACAGCAGCCTGCAGGCTATGGTCTGGGCTGGGGCTGCGGCCAGGGAGACGAGGGAGTCAATGTCAGGGGAGACAGACATAGGGCAGGAGGGATCTCAGTAATTGGGGCCGTCACCGGGGCTAGCACCCTGGCAACACAGTAGGTTTACCCAACAGCATGGGGGATGATCCGTGATTTCCCAATGATGAAAAAACGGAGGTTTACGATGGCTTCAAACCTCTGGTCAGGGGAAAATACGGAGGTATGGGCCAGTTTGAAACACAATGCAACACAAATCCCAGGGTTAGCAGAGGAATCGTTTGGGCAAAGGCCATGGGCTGCGCCGCGGATAAACCAGGCTCGGGGCAGGACCAAGGATTCCTGATATGGTAAAAGACTGAACTCTGCTCCTTTCTAAGTAACTGCCCACGCCATGATGGCCACAGTAGATTTCCCCATTCCGGTCGTGTTTCCCCTGCCAGCGGTGGTCGAACAGGGGGCCATTAAAATGGCGCTGCTGCTGGCGGCGATCGACCCTAACCTGGGGGGGGTTGTGATTGCGGGGCGGCGGGGGACCGCCAAATCGGTGATGGCTCGGGCTCTGCACCAGCTCCTGCCACCCATTGAAGTGGTTGAGGGCTCCTGCTGCAATGCCGATCCCACCGACTCGCGCCATTGGGATGACCAGACTCGCGATCGCTTTGGCGACCATAGCTCTGCCCCCGACCTACCCACCCGGGTAGTCCCGGCCCCCTTCGTACAAATTCCCCTTGGAGTCACCGAAGATCGGCTGTTGGGCTCGGTGGATGTGGCCCGATCCATTCAGGCGGGGGAGAGCGTGTTTCAGCCGGGGCTATTGGCCGCCGCCAACCGGGGCGTGCTCTACATTGACGACATCAATTTGCTGGACGACCAGGTGGCCAACCTGCTGCTGGCGGCCCTCACGGCTCGCCGCAACCAGATCGAACGGGAGGGGCTGAGCTTTCAGCATCCCTGCGAGCCGCTGTTGATTGCCACCTACAACCCCGAAGCCGGACCCCTGCGCCAACACCTGCTCGATCGCATCGCCATTGCCCTCTCCGCCGATGCCGCCCTGACCTTAGCAGACCGGGTGGCGGCGGTGGAGCAGTCGACCCAGTTCGCCAACGATCCGCAGGATCTACTCGCTACCTACGCCGACGAGCTCGACGCCCTGCGCACCCAAATTATTCTGGCGCGGGAGTGGCTCAAGGAGGTCACCATCAGCCGGGAGCAGATTCAGTATCTGGTCACCGAGGCGCTGCGAGGGGGCATTCAGGGCCACCGGGCCGAGCTATTTGCGGTGCGGGTGGCCAAGGCCCACGCGGCCCTGGAGGGGCGTGCCGAGGTCAATGCCGATGACCTACGAGTGGCGGTGGAGCTGGTGATCGTGCCGCGATCGCTGCTGCCCCAGGACAGGCCCGAGGAACCGCCGCCGCCGCCGCCGCCACCGCCCTCCAACGAAGACCAAGAGGACCCCCAGGACAACTCCGAAGAGCAAGACTCGGACCAGGAGGAGGAGGAGGACGACACTCCCGAGGAGGATGACAGCCCCCCCAGCATTCCTGAGGAGTTTGTGTTTGACCCCGAGGGCGTGATTCTCGACCCGTCGATGCTGCTGTTTGCCCAGAGCCTAGGTCGCCAGGGCAAATCGGGCAACGCCAACCTGATTTTTTCGGAGGAGCGGGGCCGCTACATCAAACCCTTTTTGCCCCAGGGGCCGGTGCGCCGCATTGCGGTGGATGCCACTCTGCGGGCCGCCGCCCCCTACCAAAAGTCTCGCCGGGAGCGGGAACCCAACCGCAAGGTGGTCGTAGAGCAGGGCGATATTCGGGCCAAGCGCCTGGCCCGCAAGGCGGGGTCGCTGATTATTTTTGTGGTGGATGCGTCGGGGTCGATGGCCCTAAACCGCATGCAGAGCGCCAAAGGAGCGGTGCTGGAGCTGCTGACGGAGGCCTACCAAAACCGTGACCAGGTGGCGCTGATTCCCTTTCGAGGTGAGCAGGCGGAGGTGCTGCTGCCCCCCACCCGATCGATCGCCATGGCGCGGCGGCGCCTAGAGCGAATGCCCTGCGGCGGTGGGTCGCCCTTGGCCCACGGGCTGACCCAAGCGGTGCGGGTGGGTGTGAATGCCCAGCAGTCGGGGGATGTGGGCAGTGTGGTGATTGTGGCCATTACCGATGGTCGGGGCAATGTGCCACTGTCGCGATCCCTGGGGGAAATGCCGGACCCCGACGCCCCCAAGCCCGACATTAAGCAGGAGCTGCTGGAGATTGCCGGACGCATTCGCGGCGTGGGGTATCAGCTGCTGATTATTGACACCGAGCGCAAGTTTGTGTCTACAGGCTTTGGCAAGGAATTGGCAAAGACCGCCGGGGGCCGCTACTATCAGCTGCCTAAAGCCACCGATCAGGCCATTGCCGCCATGGCCCGTGGGGCGATCGCCGATATGAAGACTGGATAAACAGGGCGACTTCTGTCGCCCTCGATAGCGCATCCCTAGCGCCGACCGGGCAATATACAAGGTGTAGACTACTCGCAATGCCCGCCGATGTGGGCCAAGGGGGTATCTATCGTGCACCATTGCGAGTCGCCATGGAACGTCGAGTGTCATCGCTATCCCAGGGGCAACGCCTGCTAGCCGCCATCGTCATTACCGATGCGGTTGGTTTTAGTACCCGTATGTCGGTGGATGAAGAATCTACCCTGCGGCTGATCGATCGGGACCTGACGCTGATTGGCGATATCTGCCGAGAGTTTGGTGGCACAGTGCTGAAATCCACCGGTGACGGCCTGCTGATCTATTTTCTCAGCGCCGTGGAGGCAGTGTCCTGTGGGCTAGAAATGCAGCGCCAGCTGGTGGAACTGGCGGCGGGTCTGGAGGCGCACCAGTACCTAGACCACCGGATTGGCATTCACCTGGGGGATATTCTGGTCAGCCAGCAGGATGTCATGGGCAACGGGGTAAATATTACCGCCCGGCTACAGACCTACGCCAAGCCGCGGGGGCTGTGTGTATCACGTACCATCTACGATGTAGTCAAGGCCCGGCTCAACCTCCACGCTACCTTTTTAGGGCCTTTGCACCTAAAGAATATTGAGGAACCGGTACCCGCCTATCAGCTCGCCCTTCAGGCTGAAGATACTGAACCTGGGCCCCAGGGGTCAGAAGACCACACCTGTACCCTGCCCATGACTACCGAGGCGCAGCTGGCCAACACCGTGCGCGTCCTCACCACTCACCTCCACAGCCTGCGGATTAAAAAACTGGTGTTTGCCACTTACCAGCATGCCTGGGAAAACGATCCGACGGTGCTAGAGCAGTTTGATATGCGATCGCTGCTGCTGTCGCTGCGCGATCGCTATCCGAACCTGACGGAACTGGAGGAACAGCTGCATCGGCTAGTTGCAGGGCTAAACCGGCAAGCGCTCTATGGCGAGGTGGCCAATATCATTGTCAAGCAGGTGCAACCCTGGTACGGGCGATCGCTGTTTCAAAACCCCGACACCGCCGATAACGAGTTAACTCAGCTCACGGTGCGATCCTTGGAGGAGCGTTGCCGAGTCATTGCCGACGAGTTTGATCAAAGATCCGATGCCCTGCGCCTGCGCAAGCTGCTCCACTGTCTTTGCCATAGCGGCTGGGAGAACGACCCCGAACGCCTGAACCAAATGTATTTGCCGGGGCTGATTGAGCAGACCCTGGCCATTGCCCCCAAGCCGCAGGATTTGCACTACCGCCTGAGTCGAATTGTTAAACACCTCAATCGGCGCAGCCAGTATACCCGTCTGGTCAACCACATTGTGGTGAGCCTACAGCCGTTGTATCAGAACCAAACGGGTTTGAACCTAAACAGTGCTGGGCTGCTGGCCCCGGCTGGCAACTCTGGGAGTAACTCCGGGCACAACTCAAGTACGGGGCTAGACCCGACGATCATCACCAGTCCGAGCATGACCTCCGCCGATGCTGACCTACCGGCAGATTTGACAACCCTCCACGGCACCCTTTCTGAGCCGATACCCGGTGAAACTAGGCCCGGCGGCCCCAAACGCGATCGCTCCTCGCTCTTTGACCTGCGGGGCAATATTTTTCAGTACGCCAACCCTCTACGGGCCAAAATTCTGCTGTATTCCTGTCTGTACGGGCCCTTTGGCTACACCACCCAAGATTGGTCTACGCTCAGCCACTGCACCCTAGACGACCTGTTGCAGAAAATCTTTGACTATTGCCCCACCTACTCTGATTTAGACAGTAAGCTTTCTATTATTTCCCACTGCCTGGGGCGGGTGGGTGACCATGGACAGGTCTCCCAGGCTATCGTTCGGGCCATGCGACCCTACTATCCCCAAGATCCCAACGCTGCGATCGATCCACTGCCTCCCCCCGCCAGCCCATCCCTGGCTGGGGATGCTGCCGCTGAGTCTCTCGAGGCTAATGCTGAAGGTCGCCTCGGGTCAACTCTTTCCTCAGCTCTCTCCCCCGCCTAGGCCCTTGGTGTTTCGCTATGAATGCCCGTGAACTGCTCGATGCTTATGCTCGTGGGGAAATGGACTTTAGAGGTGAGGCCCTGGTGGGAATTGACCTGGCCGGGGCCGATTTAATCGGCGCCAATCTGGTGGAGGCTGACCTGGAAAATGCCAACCTCATGCTGGCTTTTCTGACGCGGGTGCGGTTTCGCCAGGCCAATCTATGCCACGCGCGGCTGGGAGGGGCCAATCTCAACCAGGCCGATCTGTCGGCGGCTACCCTGCGCGATGCCGATCTGCATGGAGCCAGCCTGCAGGGGGCCGATCTGCGCAGTGCCGACATGACCCTGTCCGACCTGCTGGATGCCAACCTGACCGGAGCCGATCTGCGCAATGCCGATCTCTCGGGGGCCAACCTAACCGGTGCATGCCTGCGGGGGGCCAACCTACGCCAGGAGAACCGCAAGTACACGACCAACCTGCGAGGAGCCAAACTGCGTCAGGCCGACCTGCGGGGCAGCAATCTCTCGGGGGTCAATTTAGCCTACGCCGATCTCAACGGCGCCAACCTGAGTGAGGCGGTTCTCCGCGATGCCAACCTCAAGGGAGCTAATCTGCAGGGGGCATTGCTGCGCCACGCCAATCTTAGCGACGTAGACCTCAGTCACAGCAACCTCGAGTCCGCTGATCTCACCCAATGCAGACTTCCCCGCAGTAACCTAACCCAGGCCAAGCTCAGCCACATTACGGCTCCAGGGGTCGATTTTACAGAGGCGGTCATGGCCCAGTCCCTGATCGACGATAGTGACCTGGCCAACGCCCGCTTTAGCCGGGCTGACCTCTCTCGGGCTAGCCTGCAGCGATCGGTGTTAACTAAGGCTTTACTGGTAGATGCGTATTTAGGGCGGGCCAACCTGACCGAGGCTGACCTGACTGAAGCCATCATGGAGCGGGCCGAAATGAGCAGCACTACGCTGGTCGATGTCATTCTCATCGGAGCAACTATGCCCGATGGTAGTATTCATGGGTGATAGAGGCAGGTTGCAGTAGCGCTTAGGGGCCGGTATCAATCCTTCGGGAGACCATTGGCCAGCGGGCTTAAGGAGTCAGATTTGAGGTTTTACCTATCCAAGGGGCGTCAGTTCATTCAGGTCGCAGCTAGGCAGATCCATCGAGTCTGCCTAGCTGTGCAGGTCGGCCTGTGGGATGCCTTTCTCAGGGCTGCGACATGGATTGAAAGCGCCCTTGCGCCTCTGCAACGCCCGGTGGCGATGGGTGACCTGACCCGGCTGCGGCAAGATTTGCTGGATGAGTCTCAGCTCAGCTGGCACTATCTGCTGCTGGTGGTGGGTTCGTGCATTATTGCCACCCTGGGGCTACTGGCTAACAGTGCCGCTGTGATCATTGGTGCTATGCTCATCGCGCCATTGATGCTGCCGATTCGCGGAGCAGCCTTTGGCATTCTAGAAGCCGACCGCCGCTTGATACGCGCCAGCCTTTTAGCCCTGGTAACGGGCTCGGTTTTGGCTGTGGCCATATCGACTGCCCTGGGCCTGCTGACAGGGGTAGCTCAGTTTGGCAGTGAAGTGATGGCCCGCACCCAGCCTACCCTACTAGATCTGGGGGTTGCCGTCACCGCCGGAGCCCTGGCGGGGGTAGCCAAGATTGAGCCCAAGCTGTCGAGCACCTTAGCTGGCACCGCGATCGCCGTTGCCCTCATGCCTCCGATCTGCGTTGTGGGCCTATGGCTGGGCCAGGGCAACCTAGAGCTCAGCCGAGGCGCACTGCTTCTCTACCTGACGAATCTGTTCGGCATTACGCTGGCCTGCATGGTCGCCTTCGTGTTATTTGGTTATGCCCTAGCCCGTCGTGCTCGCCGCCCCCTAGGCGTTACCCTCTTCTTCACGACACTGCTGGTAATTCCTTTAGGGGCTAGCACCCTACAATTGCTCCAGCAGAACCGGCTGGAAGCCAGCGTCAGAACAGCCTTGCTAGATCGCACGGTCACCTTTCAGCGCCTCACTCTGGTGGAAATGAACACTAACTGGCTAGCTAATCCCCCGGAGATAGCGTTAACCGTGCGCGCCGCTGAGCCGGTATCGTCCAAGCAGGTAAAACTCTTGGAGGCGTTTTTAGCCAGAGAGATGGGCCGTTCTTATCGACTAACATTTTTGGTGAGCCAGCTAGAAACGATTACTAGTGAGCCACCTAAAGTCCCTACCCAACCCTAACGGACGGCTGTAACTGTTGCCCAGATTCATATCTATCTAGGCGCTGTCCTTTCTTGAAGAAATCGCCCTCAGAGCTCATATCTCTCATGGCTATAGCTATAAATAACATCCCAGCGTCATTTCCGCGCAGGCGGGAATCCATAAAGGGCCTTCTGCTAACGTCGGTATCTATATTTCAACGTCAGCCCCCTAACGCTCTCCGTAGAGGCAAACGGCGTTTGCCCCAATCAATCCCGGCCTAGACAGGCGCAACCCTAGGGCATCCTACCAGGGCTGTCCCGATTGGTTTAACCTTCCACGTTGACAATACGACGAGTCATGACGCTGATTTATTCCCCGTTGCGCCCTTCGGCTGAACGATGCCGACTAATGACCGCAATCGGCCCGCCCCCCGGTGGGCCCTGGTGCTCGCTGCCCCCCGACACATAGATCATCGGGTCTTGCACCACCGATGCGATCGCCGCCCCCACCACAGCCCTAGCCATGCGGGTGTGGTTGATGTCCGAATCGTCGAGCATGGTGTGGCGGTGCCCCAGGATCTGGCCAGAGGGGTCGGCTTCGGCCTTGGCAAACACATTTACAATCTGGGCGCTGTCCACCGCCCCGCCGGCGCTAGCGATCGCGCGATGGACGGCGGCCACATCGAGGGCATGGGCCATCACGCTGTGGCCAATCACGTAATGGCTGTGGGAGTTGGGCGCGTTGCCCAGCACCAAAATCTCGCAGTTTTGTAGCTCTACCCCCGCCGAGGTCGAGGCCACCGCCGAGTACAGGCTGTAGTTTTGGCAAATATCCGCAGCGCTCAGCCCCTCTAGCGGCACCTCGCCCAGGGCCACGGCCACCCCGAGGGCCGAGGCCCCGCGGGAGTAGGCCATCGACTTATAGCTGTCTGGGGTAATGGCCACCTGGGTATGGCGCGCAGCGGTAATCAGCGGGCATTTGATCTGGACGAAGTGAACCGCCTCGGGGGTAAGGCCCGCAGTAGCGATCGCCTCCTTCACCCCTTCGGCCACCCCCCGCACCATGGCCAAGGTGCCAATTTCCTCGATGGCAAAATCTCGGGTGTGGCACACCCCCAGGGCCAACCCGATCTGGGCAAGCCCCGCCAACCCCTCGGTTTGGCGGGTAAACACCGTCAGGTGGGGGCTCAATACTCCCTCGGTGCCGCCGGACATGACAAACACAATCCGGCTGGTAAGGGCATCGCCAATCAGCGTTCCCAGGTAGGTCTTCAGCGTCGCCACCGCAAACCCACGGGTAAAGTCGTTGACGCAGCCGTTGCCCTCTGTTTTGCCCATCACCGCCACAATGGTTTTGGGGTCGAGCCGCCGCCGCGCAATCAGGTCCGCCAGACCGCTCAGGTCGTCGGGGCTGCTTTGGGCAATCTTAAACACATCCACTTTCATCGGGGTCTTTCCTGGCTGGGGTGCTAATCCTACCCCACAAAGCCCAGGGTTTCCAGGGCCTACGCCACCTTGGCGCGATGGTTGACCTCCCAGTCAGCCAGGGACTGGACGGAATCGCGATCGCTGCATCGCCTCTCGCTGGGCCTATGGAATAGCGCTGTGACAATCGCTTAGAGGAAGAGTGGCACCGCTCCCAGCGGCATCAGGAACATCTATCCCTGCTTTTGTCAGACATCAATAACTTCAAACTCTGCCAATTCTATACTGCCTAACCCCGCTGGGTTAGGCTCGGGAGCAAAAGACGCAGATTAGATCCAGAGCCAAGGGGGCTACCCATAGCACGGGCAGCCCCCTTGGCTTAGTTTGAGCTATCCGCTGAAGCTTCGACCGCCTATCGGCGAGCGGCTAAAGCTTCGGCCCTGGGCTACTGCCCTAGTAGTCGAAGTCGCCGCCCATACCAGCGCCAGCGCCAGCGACGGGTGCCTTCGGTTCGGGTTTGTCGACCACAATGCACTCGGTGGTCAGCACCATAGAGGCGATGGAGGCCGCGTTTTGCAGCCCCGAGCGGGTGACTTTGGCGGGGTCCACAATGCCGGCGTCAAACATGTCCACGAACTGGTTGGTAGCCGCGTCATAGCCGATGTTGAAGTCCTTCTCCTTCACCTGCTCGACGATCACCGCGCCGTTGACGCCTGCGTTCTCGGCGATGCGGCTGAGGGGGGCGGTAAGGGCGCGGGTGACGATTTGGGCACCCAGCAGCTCTTCACCGCTGAGGTTGGCCTCGGCCCAGTCAGCCAGCTGGGGGGCCAGGTGGGCCAGGGTGGTACCACCGCCAGGGACGATGCCCTCTTCCACCGCCGCCTTGGTGGCGTTGATGGAGTCTTCGAGGCGCAGCTTGCGGTCCCTCATTTCGGTTTCGGTGGCGGCCCCGACTTTGATCACCGCCACACCGCCGGAGAGCTTGGCCAGGCGCTCTTGCAGCTTCTCCTTGTCGTAGGTGGAGTCGGTCTCGTCAATCTGACGACGGATTTGCTCGCAGCGGGCCTTCACATCCTTCTCGTTGCCGTCGGCGACGATGGTGGTGGTGTCTTTGGTGATGGTGAGGCGGCGAGCGCTACCCAGCATCTCGACCTTCACATTCTCCAGCTTGAGGCCGGTATCTTCGCTAATCACCTGGCCGCCAGTCAGCACAGCGATGTCTTCGAGCATGGCCTTACGGCGATCGCCAAACCCAGGGGCCTTCACAGCGGCTACATTCAGCACGCCGCGCATGCGGTTCACCACCAGGGTGGCCAGGGCCTCTTTCTCGATGTCTTCAGCGATGATCATCAGGGGCTTGCCGGAGCGGGCCACCTGCTCCAGCACGGGCACCAGATCCTGCACCAGGGCAATTTTCTTGTCGGTGAGCAGAATGTAGGGTTCCTCCAGCACCGCTTCCATGCGTTCGGTG
>JBGSNT010000337.1:0-20911 GCA_041739575.1 Nodosilinea sp.
GGCCATCGCCCGCGGGCCTAGTCGCCCGCTCCCTGGAGCCAGCACCAAGCCTGCTCGAGGGCTCGCCCGCGCCACGCCCCCTGGCTCGCCCTTCGACAGCTCGGCGACGGCTAGCCAACCCGCCCCTACCGCTCCTTTACCTGATTCGTCTAATTATTTTGGGGGTTGGCGTGGCGGCGATCGCCGGTACCCTGCTGTCGGTGCTCAGCCCCAGCAATGTTGCCTCGTCGCGGGATGGTGCCATCCCCGTCGCCCCAGACCAGGGCAGTGGCAAGCCCCCCGGCACCCTGCTCCAGGGCACCCCCGCCAGCACCATCACCGATCTACGCCTCACCAGTGAAGTCACTCGCCTCGGGGAAGAACTGGGCCAGCTGGCCACCCTGACCCCCGGTTTGACCGCCACCGCCTTTGCGGTCGATGTGGACTCAGGCCAGTATGTTGACCTGGGCGGAGCCGAACCGGTGGCGGCGGCCAGCACCATAAAACTGCCCATTTTGGTGGCCTTCTTGCAGCAGGTCGACGCTGGCACCATGGCCCTAAACCAATCGATGGTGTTGCAGGAGGCCTTCGTCGCGGGAGGGTCTGGCACCATGCGCAGCGAAGCCGTGGGCACAGAGTATACCGCCCTAGATGTGGCCACCCGCATGATCGTGTCTAGCGACAACAGCGCCACGAACATGATGATTGCCGCCCTGGGGGGCATGGAAGCCCTCAATCAGACCTTCGCTGGCTGGGGCCTGGGGTCAACCCTACTGCGCAACCAGCTGCCCGACCTGGAGGGCACCAATACCACCAGCGCCAAGGACCTGGCCCTGCTCTTGGCCCTGGTCGATCAAGGGGGCCTGCTGACATCGCGATCGCGCGATCGCCTGTTCAGTATCATGCAGCGCACCGAAAACATTAGCCTGATCCCAGCGGGGATCGGCGACCGCTCCCTGACCGCCAACAAAACCGGCGATATCGCCTCCATGTTGGGGGACGTTGCCCTGGTGGATGTACCCAATGGCAGACGCTACGTGCTAGCAGTGATGGTGCTGCGCCCCAACAACGATGGCCGCGCCAGTGAACTGATTCGCCGCATGACCGAGAAGGTTCACGGTGAAATGGCCCAGCCGGTGGCTCCGGTGGGCAACCCTAAGGGATCCGCCCCGGTTAGCCCGCCGGGGGAATTTGAGCCCCAGGGAGAAGGCGCAACCCCAGGCGAATTGAATCCCCAGAGCACCTTTGAAATCCAGGGAGAACCCGGCATCCCCGTTACCCCAGTGCCGGTTGAAATACCGGCCCCCCCGGACCGGGCACCGGCCCGCGATGAGGTTCCACCGGGATAATGGACCGGGTTTGACCGAGAGGAATCCCCTCCATCCCTAGTAAAGAAATCGCTCGTGGCTCACAACCTCCTCATTGTCGAGTTGGCTATAGCTGCCGCTGGTGATCTGGTAAACCGTCAGGGAGTTGTCGTTGACGTGGTACTGGTAGTTGCCGTTAATGGCAATGTAAGTGCCCTGGTTGAGGCGCACATCGGTGGTGGTCAGGGTATCCTTAGTCGCTTTATTGAGGCCTATATAGCTCAGACCCTGGGGAGTCTGGCAAATTTGAATGGTGAACGTCTTGGTCTCGAAGTAGGCCTCCGGACGGTTATTGTCTCCGCAGGGGCCAGTGCTAATCTCGGGGGCATTGCCAGCAGCGGATTCAGGGGTAGGATTGACCGCCTGGCCACTGGTGTCGATGAAGTCGCCCCGTACCCAGCCCTCGGCCCCCGACTGGGCAAATTTGACGTAGTACCAGCTAAAGCCCCCTTCCCCCTCGGCCAGGCGCAGCAGGGTAATTTGATCACCGCCGAGGCCATAGCCCTGAGCAGTGGACTGGGTGGTGGGCAGCGATCGCAGATTAATTTGCGAGTTCGCCGCCTGGGTGATCAGCTGAGCGGTACGGCTGGGGTTAATGGGGATCGATCGAAAACCGCCGACCTCTTCTACCGTCGCAGTGGTTGCCCCGGCCGCCGCCGTCGGGGTACTCGCAGCCCCAACCATAGCCTCTGGGGTAGACCCATCGGTGGTCTCACTGCCCCGCCCGCAGCCGCCCAGGGCAATCAGCATTAACCCTAGCCCCAGCCATTGTTTAGAGATTCCCCCCATGCCCTACCTCCTGGCCCCGTGTCGCCGCCTATGGTAGCGCAAAAGGACAGGCGGGGAGGGGGAAGGTAGGTTGCGGGTTAGGCTGGCGAGAACGACTGCCTAACCCGCGCCCCCACGCATCTACCCATTCCCCGTCAATCCCACTTGACTTTAAACAGGCGAAACAGCTCGTAGTCGCGGCTAGAGACTACCCGGGCCCCGGCCGCCTTGACCAGAGCGGGCCAGCGGTCTAGGTCCTCCAGGTGCACCTCGGCCCCCAGATAGGTTTCTAAAATGGCCCACCCCTCCGCCAGATCGGCCTGGGGATTGAGGGCATCAAACAGCAGCCAGCCGCCCGGCTTGAGCACGTTCTTGACCTGCTGTAGCACCGTGGCCCAGTAGTCGGCTGGGTAGTAGCAGCTCACCCCGGTGGCAATCACCATATCGAAGGTTTGGGGCTCGTACTCTAGCCGGTGGGCCGGGGCCTGGGTGACCCCTTTAAACAACTTGGAGTTGAGCTGGGGGCCGCGAGCGGTGAGGGCTTGGCAGGCCACGGCGCTGATCTCATGGCCGTGAAACAGGGCCTCCCACTCGCGCCAGGGGTAGATCAGAAAACTGATTCCGCAGCCGATGTCGAGGCAGCGATCGCGCTTGCGGGGCTTGACCGCATCCCAAAAGGGTGTGGCAATGCGAGGCGTCAGAGTGCCCGCAATCCAGTCCTGAAACACCGCCATTTCTTCCACCTCCGGGGGCAGGTCAAAGGCCTTGCCGCTAAACTCGTGGTCGTAGCGGCGAGCCACGGCCTGCACTTGAAGGCCCCAGGGGGAAGGGTCGGCCGGGAGCAGGCTCATCCCTTCAGGGCCCGGCTAAAGTTTTCCCGGTAGGACTTATTTAGGGCCAAAAACAGAGGCCACAGCAGGGTGAACTTAACTTTGCCCTCGGTAAAATTGGTGCGGTTAAACCCCGTCCAAAACTTAAAGGCGCCGCCGCCGTAGATGCCAGCTATCAAAAGCGCGATCAATGTACCCATGGTCACTTCCCCTCCGACCCTAGTCATCTATGCTTCTACGATACCAACCTTATCCCCCCGCTGCCGATTCTGTTTTTTGGCTGCCAACACTTAATTTTAGAGGATAGGGTTAGATTCTGGCCTGTTTCGATGGCAGCTTAGACCTAGCGCCATAGAACCTAGCGCCATAGATCTCCCGTGAATAGATCACACCTGGGATAGAGATGCAATTAGTCCATTTACTCTAATCTATCTTCGGGCAGATCATCTTTGTCTTAAGGTAATGGGTGCTTAAGCAGATATCTGGTTTGGGTCCTCTGCCGTAGGGCAGGGGTCAGCCCCACAGGGATAGTTAACAGCAGGAAGGAGAAGATATGCGTGCAGTGCTAATGGCTGGTGGTTCAGGGACTCGTCTACGGCCCTTAACCTGTGACTTGCCCAAGCCAATGGTGCCAATTCTCAACCGTCCCATTGCTGAACACATCATTAACCTGTTGCGGCGCAACGGCATTACCGAGGTGATCGCCACCCTCCACTACCTGCCCGACGTCATGCGCAACTACTTTCAGGATGGCCGCGACTTTGGCGTGCAGATGACCTACGCCGTGGAAGAGGATCAACCCCTGGGCACCGCTGGCTGCGTGAAGAACATTGCCGATCTGCTCACCGAAACCTTTTTGGTGATTAGTGGCGACAGCGTCACCGACTTTGACCTGCAGGCGGCGATCGCATACCACAAACAAAAGGGCTCTAAGGCCACCCTGGTGCTGACGCGGGTGCCCAACCCCATCGAATTTGGCGTGGTGATTACCGACGACGAAGGGCGCATCCAGCGATTTTTAGAAAAGCCCTCCACCAGCGAAATCTTTTCCGATACGGTCAATACCGGCACCTATATCCTCGAACCCGAGGTGCTCGACTACCTACCCAGCAACGAAGAATCAGACTTTTCCAAAGACCTCTTCCCCCTGCTTCTGGCCAAGGGTGAGCCCCTGTACGGCTACGTAGCCGATGGCTACTGGTGCGATGTCGGCCACCTAGAGGCCTACCGAGAAGCGCAGTACGATGCGTTGCAGCGCACCGTCAAGATCGACTATGCCTACCCAGAGACCACCACCGGGGTCTGGATCGGGGAGGGGACGGAGATCGACCCCTCCGTTGAGATCGAGCCCCCCGTGATGATTGGCCGCAACTGCCGGATTGGCCCCCGCACCATGCTGGCACCGGGTACGGTGATTGGCGACAACGTCACCATCGGCAGCGATGCCGACCTGAAGCGGCCGATCGTGTGGAATGGGGCCATCATTGGCGACGAGGTGCACCTGCGAGCCTGCACCATTGCTCGGGGGGCCCGGGTTGACCGCCGCTCCCACGTGCTGGAGGGGGCGGTAATTGGCCCTCTGTCTACGGTGGGCGAAGAGGCGAAGATAAGTCCCGGTGTGCGGGTCTGGCCAAGCAAGCAAATCGAGTCAGGGGCAACCTTGAACATCAATCTGATTTGGGGCAACACCGCCCAGCGCAACCTGTTTGGCCAGCGGGGGGTGGCCGGGCTGGCCAATATCGACATCACCCCCGAGTTTGCGGTCAAGCTGGGGGCGGCTTACGGGTCGACGCTCAAGGCTGGTTCCCATGTCACCGTATCTCGCGATCAGCGCAGTATTTCGCGCATGGTGTCGCGATCGCTGATCGCCGGCCTCATGTCGGTTGGGGTCAACATTCAAAACCTAGAGGCCACAGCCATTCCGGTGGCCCGCAGCGTACTGGCCCAGATGCAGGTGGCTGGGGGCATTCACGTGCGGCTCCACCCCGATCGCCCCGACTACGTGCTGATCGAGTTCTTTGACGAGAAGGGCATCGACATCCCTAAGGGTAAAGAGAAAAAGATCGAGGGGGCCTACTTTAAAGAAGACCTGCGGCGATCGCCCATCCACGAGATTGGCACCGTCACCTACCCCACTGGCGTGGTGTCGACCTACATCACCGCCTTTGAGAAGCACCTAAATGTGGAGGCGGTCACCAACAGCCAGGCCAAGGTGGTCATCGACTACCTCTACGCCGTGTCGGGGGCAGTACTACCCCAGATACTTGGCAAGTTTGACTGCGATGCCGTGGTGCTCAACGCCAGTCTGCGCCAGGTCGCCCTCTCCAACGACGAGCAGGAGATCATGCTGGGGCAGCTAGGCCAGGTGGTGCAGGCCCTGCGGGCCACCTTTGGGGCCCAGGTGTCTGCCAACGGCGAACAGTTTATTTTGGTGGATGAGATGGGCACCCGCATTCGCGGCGAAGTGCTCACCGCCCTGATCGCCCACATGATGCTCACCACCAATCCTCGGGGCACCATTGTGGTGCCGGTACACACCTCCGGGGCGATCGAGCACATCGCCCGCCGCCACGATGGCCAGGTGATTCGCACCAAGGCCAACCCCACCGCCCTGATGGAAGCCTGCCAGGCTAACCCCAACGTGGTGCTCGGCGGCAGCGGCGATATGGGCTTTATTTTCCCCGAGCTGCATCCCGGCTTTGACGCCATGTTCTGCATTGCCAAGCTAATTGAAATTCTCAGCCTGCAGCAGCGATCGCTGGGGCAAATCTGGTCAGACCTACCCCGCATGGCCTACCGTATGCAGACCCTGCGCTGCCCCTGGACAGTCAAGGGGGCACTGATGCGCTATCTGGTCGAAGAAACTCCTCAGGATCGTCTCGAACTCATCGATGGAGTTAAAATTTTGGGAGACAACCCCGACGACTGGGTGCTAGTGCTACCTGACGCGGGCGAGCCCACGGTACATCTCTATGCCAATAGTCAGAGCCCCGAGTGGCTTGACACCACCCTGGCCAAGTACCAGCAGCACGTGCAAAACTTCATTGAGCAAGAACAGGGGATCAAGGAGACCATGCCCTTATGAACAATTGCCTACTAATGGCCGAGATCGTGCAGTCGCCCCAGCTGCGCTATACCTCAGATAACCAGACCCCTGTGGCTGAGTTTGTGGTGCAGTTTCCCGGGCTAAAGGAGGGAGACCCCTCCTCGCAGATGAAGGTGGTGGGCTGGGGCAACCTGGCCCAAGATATTCAAGCCCAGTACCAAGCGGGCCAGCGGGTTATGCTGGAAGGCCGCCTGGCCATGAACGTAGTCGATCGCCCCGAGGGCTACAAAGAGAAACAGGTGGAGATGACCGTGCAGCGCATTTACAGCGTCAGCGATCTGGGCACCATGCCCATGGCTCCTCCGGCAGCCGTCGCAGCCCCCGCCGCCACCCCCAGTCCCGCGGCTTCTCGCCCGGCCCCGGCTGCCGGGGCCCCTCCAGCGGCCTCCACCAGCTACGACGACATCCCCTTTTAGGATGTTCAACCGCTACTCAGCCTAAATCCTGCCTGGCAACGGCCAATTGGGGCGCAAGGCAAAGCCATCCAGTCTCTGGCTGAGCTGCGCCCACGCCCCTAGGGGTTGCCCCCTGTAGAACACTGGCTGTGGCCTTCAGTTTGACCTGGATAACAGACAGGGGAGCCAAAATGGTCCCTCAATCTCTACCCAGCGTTGCCCCATACTCAACATTAGCCAAGTAGAACGTCAGGACAGAGCACAAATCGGCCCTTGAACTCAGTGAGATCAGTATTGATTTTTGAGGCGACCCCGAGTGCGACCGCTGAGTCGCTCGGTCACCAGATCTCGGTCCTTGCTGTCCAGGCTGGTCAGGCGCTGATGGGCTTGATTAACCTGGTGGTTATCCGATAGGCGGTTGATCAGATCGGCTTCGTAGGAACGCTGCCGAGGGCTAAGACGAGACTTTCCCATGGGTGAGGTTTCTAAAATAAGACGCAAGACAAATACGGAAATTCTGTCTCTATTTTAGGCTCAAACCAATGCCCCGGTGTACCGGCCTAGCCGTGACGCAAAAAATCGATATTTGCCCCCAGGTCAGCCCGCTGGGCAGACCCAGGAAACTTGGCACCCTAGCCCGAGAAACCTCAGCCCTGGGCGGCGGGGGGCGATCGCTAAATACCGGTGTCCAAGGCTTCAATCAGCTTGTCAAGATAGAGCACCATGAGGTTGCTCTGGTCGCCGGACAAGGTGTTGCGCACCTCTTCCTTGAGTAGCCGGTAGGCCACCACGCAGGCCCCCTGGCGGTGAAAGGCGCGGATAATATTTTGCATCCATACGAGATACTCTTCCATAAACCCGTCTTCGTCGTGGAGCAAAATGCCCTTGGAGATATATTCCAGGGTAAATAGCATGTCGCGCTGGCACTGTTGGCCATGCTCTTGCACTACCTGGCGATGGGGGGTTTGCATCAGCCGTCGCAGGGTATTGAGCACCAGGTCTTTGCCCTGGTCACGCACATGGTTGTAGAGGCTCACACGGGCCTGAAACGCCTCCATCATCTCGTCGAAGGGGCGCAGTTCCGCATCGCTCAGGTAGCGGCCGTCGGCATTGCGAACAGAGGTGAGTAGAGCATTGTTCATGGTGGGAAAAGGGCGCGATCGCGCGGTCTCGATGGGTCTTCCCCAAGGTGCCCAGGCAGGTTGGAGTAATTCTTGATACCGAAATAATTCTTTGTACTGAGGGGGAGTGAGGAATGAGAGGGTGAGGGGGTAGGGAAGATGAGGAAGTGGAGACATTATCACCCATCCACCCGTCCACCCATCCACCCTCAAACCGCCGCCACCTGCGCTGCCCAGCCGCGATCGCGGGCTTCCTTCTGGGCCAGCTCTGGCAAATTCTGGGCGACGAAATGCTGGTGCAGAATCTGGACGCTGAGCAGGTGGTTGATGACGGCGTCGAGCTGAACCCGCTCGGCTACTGGGGTGGTCTCATCCCGGTGGCGGTGCAGCAGGGTTTGTACGGCGTCGTAGTCGAGGAGGGCGGCGGCTTCAACGGCGTCGTGGCTGAGGTAGTTGTCGGCCAGGGCCTTCATTGCCTGCTGCTTGACCGTGTCGGTGTGGGAGGGCGGGGCCATGAAGGCGAATTTTTGCCGCTTGTAGAGGGTTTCGGGCAGCAGCTCACGCATGGTTTCGCGCAGAATAAATTTGTCTTGATAGCCGCGAAAGCGCAGGCTGGGGGGTAGGGTGACGGCGAATTCCACCAGAGGATGGTCGAGAAAGGCGGGGCGCGCCTCCAGGGAGTTGGCCATATCGACGCGATCGCCCGCCCTGACCTTACCTAGAAAAAGTGGACATTCCCAAAAAGTCGGCAACGAAGGAGAATGTTCAGATGAGCCAAAAACCGTGTAGGACATTGACAGACGAGCAAAAAGCAGAGGCTGTTTGCATTGTGGGCCAATCAGGTAAACCGGTCAGCCAGGTTGCTCAAGCAATGGGTGTCACCGAAAGTGCACTGCGCAAATGGTTGAAACAAGCCTAAATTGATCGCTCCGGTGACACCCAAGGTTCGTTGACCTCCGCTGAGCGCCAAGAACTCAATACGCTGCGTCGAGACCTAAAACGGGTGCGGAGGTCGCGGAATTGCGAAAAAAAGCCACGACCTTCTTTGCTCGGGCAAGCTCAGATCCTATGAGCTAATCCAGCGCGAGAAGGTCAATGTTCCGATTGCCCTGATGTGCGGCAGAGCATATGCACACTGAGCTGGTGCTGACGGCGTTAGAGGCGGCATGGGGGCGACGCCAACCGGCGGTTGCTGTTCCATTCTGACCGGGGCTCTCAGTATGCCAGTGGTGATTACCAACTAGCGCTTCAGCAGGCTACGATAACGGGGAGCATGAACCGTCGGGGTAATTGTCGGGATAATGCGGTGGCTGCAAGCTTCTTTGGCACCCTCAAAACCGAGGTGATTCATCCCAGGATCTTCTCGACTCGAACAGTTGCCCGCACCGTTATTGCTGAATGGATTGAGGTTTTTTATAACCGACAGCGGTTACATTCGGCCCTCGGATACCTATCCCCAGTCCAGTTTGAAGATAACTATTGGCTCTCTCTAGAGGGCTTGAAGGCCGCTTAAACTACCTGTCCACTTTCTTGAGTCAAGATCAGGTGTCACATTCCTCTCTCCACGCAGCTAAGGACAATTCTGGAAACGAAAATACCCGAGAATTTTGATTTCTCTCAAGGGCGCAGGCCCTGCGCCCCTACATGGGGGTATCTTCTTTCTCGGGAATTACCTAACGTTCCTGGTCAGCGGTAGCAGAGTTCTTAGCGACATAGCAAGCAGCTTCGGGAAATCCGTTGTTGGGTATCCTGTAAGGCACGCAATGTAGTCAGGGAGTCAAAACTTGAGGTCTAATTAAGAGAGTTTCTCACAACAAAGTAAAAAATAGGAAACTGATATGAATCCTGAAACTATTAGTAATAAAGTAACCCCATGGATTCGGACAGTAGATTAAAGGAAGTAAATAAGCTATTCTCCTGCTTGAACAGTCATTTTAAGATGCGATGTTATGCAAGATCCGATGAATTTCAATCCCGGACAGAGCGAAATCGTGAGCCTGTCTCCCTTGCGCCGAGATCCCTCGTCTCAGGACATGGATCAGGCTATCCACGACGCCACTCTTGCCGTTGACAACCTTGACTGGCTCCGGCCCAGTGACACCGTACTGATTAAACCGGTGATTAACTCGGGCAAGCCCTACCCGTCCACCACCAGTCCCCTCGCTGTGGCCAGCATGATCCGCTTGCTCAAGGCAAAAGGCGCGGGGCGTGTCGTGGTGGGCGACATGAGCGGGGTTGGGCATCTCGATCAGCGCCCTGAGGGGTGTAAGGGTAGTAGTACCCGCAGCTTAGCGAAGAGTGCTGGGCTGTTGAATGCCGTTCTAGAGGCCGGGGCGGAGTGGGCCTTCTTTGAAGAGGCGGGCTGGGAGAGCTTCTATGTCGAACAGCCTGCTCCGGGTTCCCACTGGCACGGGGGCATCATGCTACCTAACCTGCTCCAGGAGGTTGATCACATCGTGTCTATGCCCCGCTGTAGCCGCCACGCTCTGCTGGGCAATACCCTCGGACTCAAGTCTGTGGTGGGCTACATGCGCTACGACACCCGCCTGGAGTACCATCACGCCGCCAAGAGCATCCAGGAAAAAACCGCCGAGGCCAACACCGTTCCCACCCTGTTGCAAAAGCAACGCCTGGTTGTCACAGCGGCAGACAAGGTGCTGGCTACCTTTGGCCCGGATCTGGGTCGTGTGATCGCACCGCAACAGGGGTTGGTGATCGCCTCCCGGTCAGTGGTAGCCCATGACTTGATCTCCCTGGCCTGGCTGATTGTGCATTGGCGTCAGGCACCGTGGCTCAACAAACAGTTTTTAACCGATCCGAGCAGCAACAAGGTCGTGGCCAACCTGGCCAACCGTGCGGTGTCCGGTATGTTGGGTGGCTGGAAATGGGGCTTCAGCGCCCAGAGCATGGAGCATTCTCCGCAGCCGGATATCTGGCGCGATCGCACCCTGCGGAGAGCCTTTGAACTCATGGGCGGTGTTCCAGCCATCCAATTGCAGCCCACCCAGCCGAGCATTTCGCCGCAGCTATTGGCCGAGTTTGCCTCCATGGTGGCGTTGCCGACAGCTATAAGAGCGGCGTAGGCAAGACAATCACGAGTGATTTCCTGACAGTCTAACGTTGTAGCTAACCGACGCACGAAAGGCTACGAAGCCGATTGAAGCGCGTCCGGTTGAACCGCGTGCTAGGCTCGACCGGGTTAGATGTCGGGCCTGGACTTACTATTGCCTGACTATATCGACCGAAATCTCCACCGCCGGAATCGTTCCTCTGTTCTCAAGCCAGTGTGTGGTGTTTCTGTCCTCGGGCCAGCCCACTCCCGGCCCGTACTCCTTAGCCACTCCATTTCGATGGTCAGTAATCGTTCCTTGCAGTATGTAGACCATGCCCGGCCTGTCTATATGGTCGTGAATCGGGCCGAAGACACCTCCAGGCTCGATGGTCACCATACGCATTCGCAGCTGTCGATCTGCCATGCCCTCAATTTCAGGGCCAAGGTCAAGTGCTGCTAGTTGCTTCACCACAACACCTTTCGTCTCAGGTGCAACATGCTCGTTTTTCATCGTGGTCTCCTTTCTGTACGTTCTGGCCGCCTAAGTAAGATGTTAGACCGACAGGAAATCACTCGTGGCGCTTCGGCCTGCCTGAATAGTTTTCCACCCCCTGAATCAAACCGTCTATTCAGGATCCGGTAAAACGGACGACTGCCCACTTTCCGGTTCAGAGAGAACAGACCGGGGCTCAATCTCCGGGTCAGGGAACATGGAGCGCTGCTCGATCCAGTAGCCAATCGTCCAGATCGAAACGAAAGCATCCACAACCAAAACCGGAAAGTAGCCGTAGGTGCTTGGGTTGGCGAACCCGCGAGAGGCAACATAGAGCGCGACCATCCAGGCTTTTTCTGCGAACGAGTAGAAGACGACCGGGGGACGCCAGGATTTCTTGAAGGCCGCTACGATCATTACCACGCCCATAAAGCCGACCATGACGCCCCAATGGCAATAGAAGAAATAGTGCCCTTGATCGAAATAGTTCGTTGCGAAGGTTTCGTCGTAGGGGAGCCTCAATATGTTCACGATCGCCCACTCGGGTGCGATCGCGTAGATAAAGCAAGAAGCAGTAGCCAATCCCATGACTAAGAGCATCTTTGCTAGGTGACGAGTAAAAAACATATTGCATCGTCTCTCGGTTACGGTCTCACCTGAATATAGCCGAAACGGCAACATGGCTTAAATGGCAGCCGATAGTAACAGAAACGCTAAGGAACGAGTCCTACTCTACCCGCTGCTGTGTTCTTATAAATCGACTGATGTTCGACAGACCCAAACAGACTACGGGACAATAGCAACCTGCACTGGAAGAAGGATTGGCGGAGCATGGCAATTCAACAGTGCAGATCCGCCGCAATTGCGATGTATTCTTCGGGGAGCAAGCTACAAAAAGACCGGAATGCCCTCACCCTTCAACCATCACCCTACCGATCACCTTAAAACAACCTATTGGGGGGCTGATTCGGCAAAAATGGTGGATAACACCCCAAATTCCGGGATTATCCGGCACTTACCTATGCCATCCCCCCAACCGCTGCCATGGCTGGCCACGTTAGAGAGGCGATTAGTTTCCAGCCATGTCACCTCAAAAGCAAGAAATCTCAGGTGCACAACGTGCGATAGGTTTGATCTAGGGTGCGATCGCCTGGTTCGTTAACCCATTCAGCGCCTCTGTAACATTGGCAATCACCTACGCGCCGCAGCTGCCTAAGCCACGTCGCCCACCCAGGGAGCGCGGATCGTTTAATTCGTGAAGAAGGCTGAGTACTGCTGAGGTTGGTTACTTCAATAAGGCCGTCTATTCAGACTATCCTTGTAGGATGCCGAATTTTGCCCAGCCGTAGCCATGCACAACTTTTTGCCCGTCGCCTACTTTGAAGGCCAGTTTTGCGACTTTAGCGATGCGAAACTTTCCATTGCCACCCACGCCCTGCACTACGGCACCGGGGCCTTTGGTGGGTTGAGGGGCATCCCCGACCCAGCCGGAGGAAACCGCATCCTGCTCTTTCGCCTCGATCGCCACTGTCAGCGGCTCAGCACCAGCGCTCGACTGCTCAACTATGACCTGCCCGCCGACAAAATTCAGATGGTGATCGAAGATTTTGTCCGTAAGAATAGCCCCGACAAATCCTTCTACATTCGCCCCTTTGTCTATACTTCTGACCTGGGCATCTCGCCCCGGCTCCACAATGTCGAGAAAAGCTTCTTTGTCTATGGCTTAGAACTGGGCGACTACCTCTCCCCCGAGGGCGTCACCTGCCGGATTAGCTCCTGGTACCGGCAGGAAGACCGCAGCCTGCCCCTGCGCGGCAAAATCAGCGGGGCCTACATCACCTCGTCGCTGGCCAAAACCGAGGCTGTCGAGTCGGGTTTTGACGAGTCGATTTTGATGAATTCCCAGGGCAAGGTAAGCGAAGCCTCGGGCATGAATGTGTTTATCGTACGCAACGGCAGACTGATCACCCCCGGCTATGAGCAGGACATTCTCGAAGGCATTACCCGCGACAGCATTCTCACCGTGGCAAGAGATTTGGGCATTGAGGTGGTGGAGCGCCCGGTCGATAAGTCGGAGCTGCTGATTGCCGATGAGGTGTTTCTCAGCGGCACGGCGGCCAAGATTACTCCAGTACGCAAGGTGGAGTCCTATAACCTACCTGCTCACCGCCCCGTTACCGATCGCCTGCGCGACCAGCTTACCGCCATCACCGAAGGGCGCGATCCAGCCTACCAGGACTGGGTTTTTCCCATTGAGCTAGGCTAGGAATCCGGCAGAAAGGGGCTAGCTAAAGACAGGTCGATCAACCCTCTACCGAGCCAGGGATCGAGCATTGAGCGAAGTCGAAATGCGCCCTATACCCAGTCCGAGTTCAATAGACTTAATCGGAATTTAAAAAATAGTCAATTCTTTGCCTGGAATCGAATTCTCCTATTGCCAATGCGTGCATTCGCATGCAGCACGATTTATTACCGATAAGGTCTAATCGCCCCGATTCAAAAATAGGCAACTTTGTAGGGGCAAACGGCGTTTGCCCTGCCCAATCGGGAGTAACCAAAAGTGGGTGGGCGAACAGCCCAGACCAGCATGCCGGACAGTTTACCTGCCCAAGGCGACAGTCGGCCACCCCAACCAAAACGCCGTAGGATAAGCCCACGGCGTTTACCAGAAAGCGTTAATAGAAAAAGGGAATCAGGTTTCGGAGTTAGAGGCCTGTCCACCAAAGTAGGGGGTGAGGTAGGCTACCAAAGCCCCAATGAGAAAGCCTGTCACATTGCGCGTTATGGGTAACCAGTCGCTGGTGCGAGTCACCACCGGACCAAGGCCAAAGGCCAGGAACAAAATGCCCCACAGGGGCGAAAAAATCAGTATCCATTGCCAGGCCAAGATTTGCCCTGGCTTGCGAGGGTGACCGGCAAATCCACAGATCACGCCACCTACCACAGAGGTAATCAGCGTTAGCACCCACTGCTCTTGGGGCAAACCAGGCACCACATTACAGCCGCCCTGGCGCAGGCAACCCTGAATGGACTCCAGAGCACTCAGGATGGAATTGTCTTCGCCGTTTTCCCGCACAAAGAACTGATTACCGTAGCGGGTTTGCAGCTCAATCCAGAAGGTGCGGGGCAGCAGGTCGTAGACGGCATCGCCAACGCTGAAGTTGAGCAGGTTGCCGCCGCGCGGGTCGGCCACCAGCATGATGCTGCGATCGTCGAGGCCCCAAAAATCTTTGACGGCCCGGCCTGGAGTTTGGTCGTACTGGGTCAGTACCCGCAGCTTCCAGCCGGTTTCAGTTTCAAACTGGGAGAGCTGGGAATCGAGATTTTCTTCCTGGCGCGTAGACAGTGACTTGGCCAGATCGATAATGGCGGTTTCTTGGTCGGGCAAGAGTTCGGGATTGTCGTAGGCTAGGGCCGGCGCCATGGGCAACCAGGTGCAGAGACCCACCAGACATACGATTAAAACCTTCAGCACGTTTCTCATACTGGCTTGCTGTAAAGACATAGAACTGAACGACGAGATAGCCCACCTACCGACAGCCCAAAGTAAATCTAATAGTGGGGCACTTTGCTTAATTTAGTCTATACCTTTGTTTACAGATGTTTACATGACTCTAATTTTTATTCTTTCCTCTAGTCTGGTTACTCGGTCGGGTCAGGCGATGGCAAAGCCTAGTTCGCCAGTCTGTAGATCAACCTTGATGGCCCGCCCTAGGGGACCGGCAAGTGCAGATAAAACTCCGCCTTGCCCTGGGCGAGCGCTGGGGAATTAGGGGCGAGTCCCAGTTCGCCACCGTGGGCGCGCACAATTTCACGGGCCAGGCTGAGACCCAGCCCTAGGCCGTCGGCCTGGCGAGCGCGGGTCGGTTCGCCCCGATAGAAGCGCTCAAACAGTCGACTTCTTTCGGCAGGGGTGAGGGAGGTAGTGGCATTGGCCACAGTTAGGCTTACCTGGGAGCCCTGACGGCAGGCACGGACACGTACCCAGCCCTGGGGCAGATTGTACTTGGCCGCATTGGTGATCAGGTTTTGCACCACCTGGATCAGCAGGGCGCGATCGCCCTTCACTATCAGCCCCGGCTCAATGTCAGCGGTGAGGCTCAGGTCGGGGGCCAGCAGGGGCAGATCCTCCAGCTGTTCCTGCACCAGGGTACTGAAATCTACAGGCTGCCGCTGAATGCTCA
The DNA here is from genome assembly GCA_041739575.1 of Nodosilinea sp. Classification (GTDB taxonomy): domain Bacteria; phylum Cyanobacteriota; class Cyanobacteriia; order Phormidesmidales; family Phormidesmidaceae; genus Nodosilinea. The sequence continues at coordinate 15,296 of JBGSNT010000337.1, forward strand.
TCTGCCCCGCATCGGCCAGGGACAGCAGCAGCAGCTTGCGCACAATGCCGCTGAGGTGGCGCACCTGGTCGAGCAGCTGGCTCAGAGTTTGCTGGGCGGGTGAGCCGGTTTCCACCTGCTGAATCGCGTGCTCTAGCTCGCCTTGCAGAATAGTCAGGGGGGTCTTAAGCTCGTGGGCCGCATCGCCGCTAAAGCGAGAGGTCTGGTTAAAGCTGCGCTCTAGCCGCTCAAGCATGGCGTTGAAGGCAGTCACCAGGGACTGAGTCAGCGGCGGCGGGTATCCGCTGGCTCAGTCCCTGGGCAGTCACCTGATCGATGGTTTGGCTGAGCTGGCCCACGGGCCTGAGGGCCTGACCCGCCAGCCCCCAGGCACCGCCGCCGATCGCCAGCAGCAGCCCTGGTATGGTCAGTAGGTAAATGCGGCGCAGGGCCACCATCTCTTGGCGCAGGGCGTCGAGGTTGACCGCGATCGCCACCTGCCCCACCGGGGTAGCCCGAATCGCGACCCGCCAAGGCCCCCGTGGGGTTTGCACCGTCATGGTGCGGTGCGGGCCGCGCCGATCGAACCGCTGTGGGCCGCGCGGCCCGAGTGCTGGCCAGGTTTCGGGGGGTGGCCCAGGCCATTGCCCAGATTGGTAAATCACGTTTCCCTCTGGGTTAATGGCCAGAATGCTGACGTCTTCAGCATCGGATAAACCCAGCCCTTGGGCCAGGGCCATTTCGGGGTGGGGGGGCGGCGCGTTACCGTTCCTTGGCCGCGCCAACGGCCCGATGCTCTCCAGACGGGCATCCAGGCGATCGAGCTTGGCCTGGTAAATCAGCCAGCTCGACAGTAGGGCAAACCCCAACAGCGCCCCCCCGGCCAGGGCCGCAGACCACAACGCCAGGCGCATTCGCAGAGAAGGGCGTTTCACTCGCCAGCCTCCGGAGCGCGGAACCGGTAGCCGACACCTCGGACACTCTCGATCCATTGGGCATCGAGGGGATCGAGCTTTTTGCGCAGCCGCTGAATGGCCACGTCCACCACATTGGTGCTGGGGTTAAAGTCGTAGCCCCAGACATGCTCCAAAATTTGGGTACGGGTGAAGACGCGACCGGGCGATCGCATCAGGTACTCCAGCAGGTTAAACTCCCGCGTGGTCAGCTCGACCCCTTGGCCCTCGCAGGTGACCTCACGGCTAATGCGATCGAGGCGCAGCGGCCCAACCGCCAGAAAATTTTGCCTTTCCCCACTGCTGCGACGCACCACGGCATGAATGCGGGCTACCAATTCTTCCACATAGAAGGGTTTGGCGATGTAGTCGTCGGCCCCCAGGTTAAGCCCGGCCAGGCGATCGTCGAGCTCGTTGCGGGCGGTAATCAGAATCACCGGCATGTTACGCCCGGCCCCGCGCAGGTTCTTGAGAATGGCCAGCCCATCCATGCCGGGCACCATGATATCGAGCAGCACCACGTCATAGATACGCTCTAGGGCCAGGTCATAGCCCTCGGTGCCGTTGTCGCAGGCATCGACTAAAAACCCCTGTTCCCGCAGACCCTGGCTGACAAAGCTGGCAATGCGGGCCTCATCTTCTACCAATAAAACGTTCATAGATGGTTTCTAGCCTAGCCCCTGGCTCTACGCCCAAAAATGACAATGTTGTAATTTTGCCGTCATGGTTTTGCCAGGTTGCCCAGGCTTCTATAGATAGTGTCAACCTTAAAGAACACCGGAGCGAAATGCGTATGGTTATCAACCGTTCCCTAATGACCGCCACTCTGGCCTCAGTGCTGTTGGGTGGCCTGGGTCTGGCCGCCTTTAGTCAAGTCTCTGAAGCCCAAACGAGCCAGGGCCAACGTCCCCCTGCCTCAACCGGTCAGGCCCAATCGGGCCAAGGTCAAGGCCCGCAGCACGCTGGTGGGAATCACCCAGGTCGTGGCCGTGGGCAAGGGCTGGCTAACGCTGCGGCTCAGCTTGGGGTGAGCGAAGCCGATCTGAAAGCAGCCCTAGGCCTTCCCGCCGAGCCGCCGCCGCGTCCTGACTTGTCCGCCGCCGCCACCCAACTGAGGGTCAGCGAAACTGACCTGAGAGAGGCTCTGCACAGCAATATGAGAACCGCTAGGCAAGAGGGTGAGCTGGGCCGTGGCCAGGCCCTCGCCGCCACCGCCGCCCAGCTAGGGGTGAGCGAAGCCGACCTCAAGACCGCCCTGGGCCTCCCCGATGAGCCGCCGCCGCGCCCTGACCTGGCTACCGCCGCCACCCAGCTGGGGGTGAGCGAAGCCGAACTACAGGCAGCCCTGCGCAGTGCTCGAGGCGATGGCCCCAGAGGCGATGGCCCCTGTGGCCAGGCAGAGCCTGCCCCAGGGGCGCAGTAGCCTTGATTGAGCCTCCCTGTTCAGAGGCTGGATCAGGCCTGTGACTGGCCCGTCAGATTCTATAGAGCTCAGCCAGCATGGCCTCGCTGACCTGATGGGCCGGGGTATCGAAGAGAATCTGGCCCTGGCGCAGGCCGATGATGCGATCGCAGTATTTCACTGCCGCCTTCACCTCGTGCAGGCTGATCACCAGGGTTTTGCCGGTGGTTTCGCTGAGCTGGTACAGAAGCTCCATCATGACCCGCGATCGCTCGGGGTCCACGCTCGAAATCGGCTCATCGGCTAATATCACCACTGGGTCTTGCACCAGCACCCGCGCCAGGGCCACCCGCTGCTGCTGGCCGCCCGAGAGGCGATCGGTGCGGGCGTAGAGCTTATCGGCAATGCCCACCTGGGCCAGGGCCAGGGCCGCCATCTTGACCTCCTGGGGCCACACCAGCGACCACAGCGCCTGCGGCAGCGACCAACGCCCCAGATGCCCGGCATTGACGTTGTGAATCACCGCCAGATTGCCCACCAGGTGGTGCTGCTGGTATACCGTGCCCACCAGCCGCTGCAGCCGCCGCCGTCGTCGAGAACTCAGGCGGCTCACCTCCTGGCCCATCAGCACTACCCGGCCAGTGGTAGCCGCCAGACTGCCGTTGAGCAGGCTGAGCAGGGTGCTTTTGCCCGCCCCGCTGGGGCCAATCAGCGCCACCCGCTCACCGGAGGCGATCGCCAGACTGCAATCGGTGAGGGCCGCCACCGCCCCAAAGCGGCAGCTTACTCCCTCTAGCTGCAAAATCGGCCCCGCTATCCCCACAGGTTGCACTACTGAATCTTGCCGATTTCGCGGCCCACCGCCTCAATTTCGGCGTAGTTATCGTTGCTGGTGGCGATAAAGCGCTCGGCCCCAAACAGGTCGAGAATTTCTTTTTGCTCGGGCACCGCCGGGTCGAGGGCCATGAGGGCGGCCTGCACCTTGGCGGTAAAGCCCTCGCCGTAGCGCCTATCTACATCGGGGCTAATTACCCAGTGGTAGTCGTAGTAAGGCGGCGTGCGCCAGATGACGGCGACCTTAGAGGTATCGACGGCCCCTTCACTAACCCGGTCTAGCCACACCTGCTCGTTCAGCGCGCCGACCTCGTAGGTGCCCGCTTCTACCAGCTTAATGGTGGTGTCGTGGTTACCCGAAAAGCCCACCTCGCCTTTGAAGTCTTTGGTAGTATCTAGTCCCGCCTCTTCCATGAAGTACTGGGGCATCAGCCGCCCCGAGGTCGATGACTCACTACCAAAGGTCATCGTGCGCCCTTTGAGCTGGGTCAAGTCCTGAACGGTGGTAAATTCCTTCAAGCCAGTGGCGGTGTTGGCAATAAACACGCTGTGGAAACTTTCGTCGATGTTGCGCTGGGCGATCGCCTCGGCCCCCGGCACCTGCAACCGCGCCTGAACGCCGGTCAGCCCGCCGAACCAAACCAGATCCAGATCGCCCACCTTAAAGGCGGTGACGGCGGCAGCGTAGTCCGTCACCGGCTTGTACTCAACCGGTACGCCGAGCTCGGCTTCCAGGTAGTCGGCCAGCTTGGTGTAGAGGCGCTGGAGCTGTTCAGGGTCCTGGTCAGGAATCGCCCCCACCGCTAGGGGGATGACGGTTTGATCGGTGGCACTGCTCTCCTCAGCCGTATCTGGGGAAGAAGGTGCACAGGCCCCCAGCGGCAGCAGCAACAGCAGACTCGATACCCCCACCAGCCAAGACCGACGAATACTCACCATGGTTGCACCACGTTTAGACAGCAGCCTCATATCATAGGGGGCGAGTTTAGTTCAGCGCAATGCCCTCCGGGGGAATGGCCCCTGCCTGAGCCTATCACCCAAGGCAGGCGCTAACCCAGCCAAAACAATCCCCCTAGCACCAGGGCAACCCCCGCCAGGGCTGCCCACAAAAAACCGTTGTCCTGACGGTTAATTTCGCTGGGGTCGATGGGCGGTTCCTCCAGTTTGGTGCGGGGGGTAGATTTAGTCGCCGTAGAGTAGCCGACAGCACCCAAACTTTTTGCCCCATCGGCAGAGAGATCATCGAGGTCAGGAATTTGCGTCATCCAGTTGGTGGGGCGCTGCAGCTGGGGGGCTTGCAGAATGTAGAGCAGGTTTTTGCCCTGTTTGCGGGTCTCCAGGTCGGGGTGGCGGGTCAGGATCTGGCAGAGGGCGATCGCATCCTGCTGCCTACCCACGGCGCTGTAGGCATTCACCAACCAGGTCTGAATTTCGCCGCCCAGAGGCGTTGTGGCTTTGGCCAGCTGAACGGCTTCTTCAAAATGCTCCACCGCCTCGCGGTAGCTGCCACGCTCAAAGGCGGCTTGGCCACTGACGTACTGGGCTTGGGCAAGGGCACGGAGGTCTTCGGTCATGGGTTAAATTAGGTCTTCATCGAGCCAGCTAGGCCCATCTACCAATGTAAACTGACTTTTACCACCCAATGGGGCTATAAACCGAGCCAGCCAGGAATATCTATCCCAATGCGGTATGTACAGCACTGGAAAAGGACGGGTGGATAGTTACAGATGACCCACTAGTTTTAACCATTGGCTTGCGCTCTGTTTTTGTAGATGTAGGGGCTGAAAAGCTAATTGCCGCTGAGCGCGGGACCGATAAAATTGCTGTAGAGGTAAAAAGTTTTCTTAGCCCTTCTCTCATCAGTGATCTTGAGATGGTTTGGGGCCAGTATTTTCTCTACGCTAGGGCGCTCCAAAAGCAAGAACCCGATCGCGCCCTCTACTTGGCGGTGAACGAAACAGTATTTACCGAGGAAACTGGGTAAATACTCTTGGCGGAAACCGGCTTTCGTCTACTGGTATTTGATTCAAAGATCTTTGGGCTGCACCCATTGACTCAATTGGTCTTGCAGTTGACGATACAAGAGGGGTGTTTCCATGAGACTGGTCTTGAGTTGGGGAATTCAAGCCTCTCATGAAATGCCCCGCTCCATCCACTCTGTCTTATTTGAGACTCCTTTCACAGCAACCCTTTCAGGACTTTTCTGCACCACTAAGGGTGCTGCTCTGTAGATACAGGGTTGATTCATTTTAAGCAGAGGAAAAACCAACGGAGAGGAGTTCAAAGACCTTGCCAATGCGATTAGTGAGGTGATTTCCGAGAACTAAATTACCGATTTTCGCCATGCTAGCCTGTGTAGCAGTAAATCAGGAGAGCCTGCATGGAGTTACCCCCGAAGCCCAATGAACCGTTGAGCGCTTCCCAAATCGCGGATCTGCGTCTAGCCGC
>JBGSNT010000006.1:0-74214 GCA_041739575.1 Nodosilinea sp.
TGATGTTGAAACTTGGGCACAGCAGACCTTGGGACAATCCATGTTTGCCCAGCGGCGGGCCGTTTTGAATCCCCAAACAGGCGACACAGAAGTAGCAGGAAAAATAGTCCCGACTATCCCAGCATAATCAACACCCTAGCCTGGGGCGCCCACCATCGAAGCACTGCTCCACTAGGAGCTTATCGCTGTGCTGGCCTGTTATTGGGATACCTGTTATTGGGATAAAGGGGTGCTCAAGCCAGAGTTGCAATCGGCAGCTGTAGTCTGCGATCGCTCCCTTTTGCCAGGGGGGGCTGGCCGATCCCATCGCTTGATTGATCAGGACTGGGGACCGTTGGGTGCAACCGCAGTCGGCGTCAAGACCCTTGGTGTTTGGGGCTTTCCACCACGAAGGACGGTGGCTGGTAGCCCTCCGGCAGATAGCTGGCCGGAATGGTTGAATGGTTGCCGTCCCGCAGGGCCGAGAAGCTAGGCGACAGAATTTCAATGTCGGCCTCATTGCATTTGTCCTGAATGTTTTGGTGCAGCTCTGAATAAATCCGGGGCATGAGGGTGGGTGAGGCCGTATAGGCGTTGAGCTGATAGCTCACATTGAAATCGTTGAGGTCGGTTTGTAGCACAAAGGGCTGGGGGTCCGCCTCAATGTGGTGGGTGGCCTGGGCCGCAGCAATCATGACCGCGTGGACCTTCCGCCAGGGCACATCGTAGCCCAGAGTGACGGTGGTATAGAGCAGTAAAAAGCCGCCCGACTCGCGGCAGGTGGAGCTGTAGTTAATGACATTGCTATTCAATACCGAGGCGTTGGGAATGGTGACGGTTTCTTGTTTGGGGGTGAGCACCCGGGTGACAAACAGCGACTTATCCTGCACCTCTCCAATAATGTCCTCGATGCGAATAAAGTCGCCCAGCTGAAAAGCCCGAGTGTAGATCAAAATAATGCCTGACAGGGCGTTGGCCACGGCGGAGGATGACCCCAGGGTGAGCAGTGCCCCCAAAAATAGAGAAATGCCCTGAAAAGCAGGGGAGCCAAACCCCGGCAGGTAGGGCCCGGCGATCACCAGCGCGATCGCCACGATCAGCAGTGTCGTCAGCCGGTTGGTGGGCTGCACCCACTCCGGATAGAACCAAGGGTAAACATCGGGCCGCCCCAGCTCGCTAATCACCTGTATGGCAAATTGAATGGCATAGTAGGTGAGCGCCATAATCACCGCGATCATGACCAGCTTGGGCAGGTAGGCCACAAAGGTCTGGGCTAACAGGCTGATCCGATAGGCAATATCCTGCAATAGGCTATCCCCCAGGGCCTCTGTGGCCGGGAACTGACTCAACACCAGGGGAACGTAGAGATAAAGGGCCAGCAAAATTAGCCCGAATCGCACCAGCCGCACCAGCCCGTTGAGCAAATACCCAGTGGCCCCGGCACCCAGCAGCTGCACCGACTGAAACCGCAGCCTTAGGGTTCCGGCTTCCCGACCTCGGCGAATCCGGGTCAGCAGCTGGGAACTCACCAAAAACAGGCCCTTTAATGCCAAAACTATGGCGATCGTGCTCAGCACGGTAACCCCCAGGTTGGTGCCTATGCGGCGCACGCTGCGCCGTTCTCGGTAGGAACTCACGCCCGCCTGAATATTTGCCACGGCCTTGGTTGCCAACTCCTCTTCAGTTTGTTGGTAGGCCTCGGCATCGGCAGGCCGGATGGTAAATAAAACCTTCTCTCCCGCCCGCACAATGATGTGATCATTCGTTGGCTCAGCCTGAATATCTTCGGGGGCTATGGTGGAATCATTGGCCACAGCCAAAATACGCTGGGTAATAATTTCGGCTCGCTCCTGGGCCGAGGTTACCCCTGCTATTCCTTCTTTGACGAAGAAGAGCGGTTGACCATCGAGCATTACCGGAAATCCATCGACCTTGTTCCCGACCACCGGCGCGGGGGAACTCAGGCTGGCCGAGTCTGGGCTGGTCGCCGCCCCATCATCGGCAGCAAGAACTGGCAGGGCGATCGCCAGCAAACAAACCGAGAGGGCCAGGGGCAGCCAACGACGCAATTTTCGACAGACAGCGCTGAGGGGGTCGACAACGAGAGTCATAGGGTTGGCAGGGAGATAGGTAAATGAAGTGTAGGACCTCTCCTGGAGCGCACCGGGCAATTCAACAAAATTGTTTAGCATTGAGACTCCCTTTGGAAAGGGAGTCTCAATGCTTCGCGGCCATCCCGCTGGGGAATTTTCCAAATGGCCTAACCGATCGATGGCTATGCCAGGGACTATCGGTGGTGTTTGGCGATCGCCCTTTGGCCTGAACTATCAATGGGGTGTACTCAATCGCCTGCTCTCTCCCGCCATTCCCCCCTAGGAGCCCTAGCCTGGACCGGTTTGGGGCGGCCCCACCAATTGGCTCAGGTCGTGGGGGTCGACGGCGTAGGCGGCCCCAAAGCCCATCACAAACCGCCCCGCCTGGGGGCTGAGGCAAAAAATTTGGAAATCCTCCAGCGATCGCAGCATCTGAATAATTTCGCCAAAGCGCTGCTCAAAGCGATCGGCAACGGCCTGCCAGCCCTCGCTGTCGCGGGGCAGCAGGGTCGCCTGACAGTCGTAGCTAATCCGCTGGCGAGCAAATACCTGGCCCGCTTTAGCCTCGTCTTCAATCAACAGCACGCTGGCTAGCCCGGTGCGGTGCAGATGGCCAGTATGGGCCGATAGGCCGCTGACAAAGATATAGATCTGGTGGGCGTCATCCATAACGTAGGGGGCATAGCTGGCGTGGGGTTGGCCGTCGGGGCTGACGGTGCTCAACATCAGGCTCTGCACCCGCAGGGGCAAGCTTTGGTAGGCTGCTAAGACTGCTGAGAAACTGGACATTTGTAAAGGAGCGCTAAGCTATAAAAACAATGTCAAATTACTGTGGCTGCCCGCAGCTAACGCTACAGTACGGGTTGACAGTACAGTAATTGAATTCTGGCACGTTGGTATTATGTCGCGTTTGTCCCGTCAAGTTCAGCCAGCTGAGGCCTACCTGGCCAAATTAACCGAGGCTGATTGGGCGGTCTTGGCCAAGCGGGAGGTGTTGGTCAAGGGCGGCCAAGGGCAGTACGGGTTGATGATCACCACCCCGGTGTCCCCTGCTATGGCCTGGGCGGTGCTCACGGACTACAACAATTTCTACAAATTTTTGCCCACGGTGGTGACTAGTCGGGTGGTAGAGGTCGACGGCGATCGTACCATTGTCGAGCAGTTAGACCGCCGCCGTATTCTACTGACCACGATGGAATCTAAGGTGCTGACCGAAAACCTAGAGCTAGATGAGCAGCAGATTAGCTTCCGGCTGCTGGAGGGCAACCTGGAATATATGTACGGTCACTGGCGCATTGACGCCCCTCCCCGTGCCTTAGGGGTCAACGGGGGAGGATGTTTGCTGTCGCAGCAGGTGCGGGCTGAGGCCGATGTGGGGCCGTTTAAGTCAATGTTCTACAGCCTATTCCAGGCGAGCCTGGTCGATACCATCAAGGCTCTGCGCACGGAGATGGAGCGAAGGTCGGCTTTACCCTAGCTTTAGCAATTGTCATGATTTGAGTATTTTTAACTAGAGGGTCTGGAAGTTTTGAGTCATCGCTCTCAATTTATTCAATACTGAGAGAGTAAACGTCACCGGGGTAGCTCGCTCCTCAGGCCAGACCGTTTAACTTTGACTGCCTCAGGTTTAGCAATGTTCCTTAAATTTTAATTTTTTGTCCTGATCCCTCTGGGCTGGTCAGTCTACTGAAATAACCATAGGGAAATTACAAAGAACTTTAGATTGTGTGCCCTGGTATGGGTAATCTCGAGGTAAGTGCAGCGGGATTTGATTACAAGACTAATTTTTTGGTCATTTGAATTGGTATTCGGGACATGCGCAGTTCGTTTTCCCCTGACATTGACTACCACGCCCCAGCGGTTGACAACCACCTGCTGTTTTACAAGATTGTCCCTGGGGCCGACGGCATTCGGCTGCGCATTTGGGAAAGCGCCAGTGACCCAGACCAGAGCTCTGCCCCCTATCTCTACATCCTCAATCTGCGGGTTAGCTCTATAGCTGAGGCCCGCAAGCGGCTCAAGGCTCATCTGGCCATCAACGGTGGCACCCTGGCCACAGGTCAAGACCTGCCCTACAAAGGCAAGGTGCGGCTGATGCCCCACGCCACCTGGAACGGTACCGAAGGCGACGACGAATAACCGAATCTATGGGCTAGCTACAGGTCGGCGTAACCCTGGCTGACGACGGACAGGTCGATAGCCTAGGGCTCAACCCCCTAGCCTAGAAAATCTCAATCCCTTTGAAGCTTAAAGGAGCGGTTGCTCCAGACCGGCTGGGCTGGATAGTAGCTGGTCACGATGGCGATCGCCATCCACCACAGAGTGCTGATCTGGGGACGATACATCACCGTGTCGGCAATGCCCTGGCCCAGGATGCCGGTGATGGCAGCGATCGCCGCCATCAGCCAGTAGCCCTGGGGGTCTTGAGTTTCGCGCAGGCGCTGGAGCTGCACCCAACCCTGGTGAAAGAACATCACCAGCAGCCACAAGAAGGCCAGCAGGCCAAATATTCCGGCTTCGACCATCACCTCTAAAAACACCGAGTAGGCGCTCAGTGCCGTATAGCGGGGCCGCTGAAATAGGGGATAGACGCTGTTAAAGGCCTCGTTGCCAGGGCCGATGCCCAAAATGGGGCGGGCCCGAATCATGTCCAGCACCGCTGCCCACACGTTCATGCGGAAGTTGTTGCTGCTGTCGGCCCGGCCCACAAAAAGGCTCAGCACCCGCGCCCGGAGCGAACTTACCGAGAGCACCCCCAGCACCACCACAGCGGCGGCACCGCCCAGCAGGACTGGCAGCGCCCAGCGCTGCCAAAAGGGGGTAAACCACAGGCTCCAGTACTGAACCAGCAGCGTCAGCAGCAAAAAACCGGCCAGCAAAAAGCCAATCCACCCCCCCCGGCTGAGGGTCAAAATCAGACATAGGGTGTTTATCAGCGCCGCCAGCAGCGCCAGCCCCTTGGGCAACCAGCGCGGCCAGGCAAAGATGGCAGCGACGCTAAACATGATGCCCGGAATCAGATAGCCGGCCAGCAGGTTGGGGTTGCCCAAAAAACTGTAAACCCGGGTTACGTCAGCCACCGCCGAGTTGGCATCGACCCAGGTGGCCAGGGCCGTCGCCCCAAAGAAGTACTGCCGCAGTCCGTAGATCGACACGGGCAGGGTGGTCAAAATGTAGCCCAGAATCACTAGCCCCCTTACCCTGGGCTGGCGCGCCACCCGAGCAATCAGCAAAAAAAGTAGAACGTTGAGGGTGAGCTTAATCAGCCCGCTGAGGGCCGCCCCCCGCACGGGAGACACCGCTGTGGCCACCAGCATCACACCCCAAAACACGGCCACCGTAATGTGCAGCGGCGACAGGCCCGCCCCAGCTTCGTCGGTGAGGGTGAGCAGGGCCCATAGGGCCGCCACCGCCAGCAGCAGCACCCCAATCAGCGTGGTTGACACGTAGGGGGCCAGGGCGTAAAGCACTACGACAAGGGCCAGCCCAATCCAATCGCCCCAGGGCAGCAGCCAGCTGCCCTGCCGCCACCGCCGCAGCGGTGCCAGCAGGCGATGAATCAGGCTGGCATCGCGCCATTGCTCGAAGGCAAAGGTGGACAGGGTGAGCTGTTGCCAAAGGGAAGTGAACATAGAGTCGAGGGGCGATCGCAGCGTAAATCCTCCCCATCATGCCAAGCTTTGCTCCATCTGCGTCAATCAATTGCTTGCCCCCAGCGGCAAATCCTTCGCCCCCTCGACCGTCTATCCCTGGCCTGGGCTAGCCCCAAGCCTTAAGAAACCGTTAGGAATTGAGGATGGTTCAGGGGGTACGCAATGTATTGTAATTGCCCGGTAGCTTTAATTAAGGGTTAATGCGTCCATCGAATCCCCTGCTTACAATGTGGGCAGCCCCAGAGGTCCCCTTTGCTTCCTCAATTTTCCAGGAGAACACTATGGCCAGCCTGTTAGAGCAGCTCCGGCAAATGACTGTTGTTGTCGCCGACACCGGAGACATTCAAGCCATTGAGAAATTTACCCCCCGCGACGCCACCACCAACCCCTCACTGATTACGGCGGCGGCGCAGATGCCCCAGTACCAGGCCATTGTGGATGACACCCTGCTCAAGGCTAAGGCCGATGCCGGTTCAGGGGCGACGGACAAAGACATTGCCAACCTGGCCTTTAACCGTCTGGCCATCGCCTTTGGCCACAAGATTTTGGGTATTATCCCCGGTCGCGTTTCCACCGAGGTCGATGCCCGCCTCAGCTACGACACCGAGGCCACCCTCACCACCGCCCGCAATATTATTCAACAGTACGATGAACTGGGCATTACCCCCGATCGCGTGCTGATTAAGATCGCCTCCACCTGGGAGGGTATCAAAGCCGCTGAAATCCTAGAAAAAGAGGGTATTCACTGCAACCTGACTCTGCTATTTGGGGTTCACCAGGCGATCGCCTGTGCCGAGGCCGGTATCACCCTGATCTCCCCCTTCGTGGGCCGCATTCTGGACTGGTACAAAAAAGACACCGGTCGCGATGAGTACCCCGCGAAGGAAGACCCCGGCGTGCTGTCGGTGACGCAGATTTACAACTACTACAAGAAGTTTGGCTACAACACAGAGGTGATGGGGGCCAGCTTTCGCAACATTGGCGAAATTACCGAGCTGGCAGGCTGTGACCTGCTGACTATTTCCCCCCAGCTGCTGGCCCAGCTCGACAGCACCCAGGCCGATCTGCCCCGCAAGCTCGACCCCGCCAAAGCCAAGACCCTGGAGATTGAAAAGCTATCGATCGACGAAGCGACCTTCCGCTCGATGCACGAGAGCGATCGCATGGCCACTGAAAAGCTCGACGAAGGCATCAAGGGCTTTAGCAAAGCCCTCGAAACCCTGGAGGATTTCCTCGCCACCCGCCTGACCCAGCTGACCCAGGGCGAGCAGATGGTGGGCCACGCCCGCGACGACCTATTCAAGGCCTACGACCTCGACGGTGACGGCTTCATCACCCGCGAAGAGTGGCTTGGCACCGACGCAGTGTTCGATGCCCTCGATTTGGATCACGACGGCAAGCTCTCCCCGGCGGAGATTGGCGCCGGTCTGGGGGCCAATCTCCAGCTAGCCTAGGGGCCTAGGCGGGTGGAGCCATCGGCCCTGTAGGGGCAAACAGCGTTTGCCTCTACAGGGCTGACTTTTTTGAAACGAGGATATCGAACTCGGACTTGCTCTAAAAATGGATACCCCAAGCTCCACCGCTTAAACCAGTGCCGGCGATCGCCGCACCGCCTGACCGGTGAGCAGCTCCACCACATCCATGCCGTTGCTGATCACCCCAGGAACACTCGGGTATCCAGCGCTAGCCCCTACCAAAAACAGGTTGGGCAGTTCCGTCCGGTAGCCGAGGCGGTTTAGGCCAATCTGCTGGGGTATCAGTTTGGCCCCGTAGATGTTGCCCTGGGGCTGCCCCAGATAGTGCTCACTGGTGGTCGGCGTGCCGTAGACCTTCATGCGGGTATAGCGGTCCACGTCAGGAATCAGATCGCGCACGCTGGTCATAATGGCCTGATACACCTCCCGCTTTTTGGCTTTGTAGGCTTTGGGGTCAGTTTCGTGCAGCTGCTTAAAGGGCTCGTAGGGGCACACCGTAGCAATTTCCAGCACCTGGTGGCCGGTGGGAGCCATGCCTGGCGCAGGGGACTTCTGAGTCGGACAGGACAGAAAGATCCAAGGATGCTCTAAATCGCCGGCCATCTGCCGCTGGTACTCTTCGTTGAGATTGCCCGTGGGGTAGTACCAAACGTTCCAGTTGCCAATGCCGTAGTCGGCGGGCTTAAAGCGATCGTCCAGCCCCAGGTAGATGTTGAAGGCGCTAGCGGAATACTCGTAGTCGGTCAGACGATGCCGTTCTGCCTGGCTGAGATCGGCCCCGTGCATCAGGGCCACTGTAACCTTGGGATCCAAGTCACTGATGTAGGCCGCCGTCGCTTCATAGTCGGTGCCTGCCGCCGTCACCCATGCGACCCGGCCCTCGCGCACCTCAATGTGCTCCGCCGGGGTCAGGTAGCGAAGGGTGCCGCCACCCTCAACCACAGCGTCCACAATGGTGTCCACAAACCCCTTGAAGTGATACTTGGGATAATAGGCCCCCTCGGAGTAGTCCCACACCAGGGCGGTATGGGTAATCAGCGCAATATCCTCAGGCGGTAGGGCATAGTCGCCACTCTGCCCCGCCAGCAAAGCCTGTAACTTGAGCGGCATGCCCACCCGGTCGTAGAGATCCTGCAGAGTCCAGTGGCGCTTTTGAAACAAATTGAGATACCTGGGCAGCTTCAGCCAGTCGTGCCATTTCTGGTCATACCAGCGCACCTCCTGTCCCAGCCGACGAAGGTCATCATGGAGATGCTTGATTTCGTCGCAGTAGCGATTAATCAGGCCGGCTTCCTCCGGAAATTTCTGCAACAATCGCTGGCGAAACGCTTCCCAGCCGAGGGGAATAGCAAAATCTACTAGAGGGGTAACCACGCGATCGATGCAGTCAGGGTTGAGGGAGTTGAAGGTCACCTCGCGGTCGATATAGTGCAGAAATTGATCGATGACCTGCCCCGGCCCACATTGGGAAACGTAGTGCACATCGGCACAGAAGCGATAGTCGCCATAGTCAAAGGTATGGCAGCAGCCCCCAGGCAGGTAGTGCTTTTCGAGTACCGCCACCCGGTAGCCCTGGCGAGTCAGACAGGCAGCGGCTGCGAGCCCCCCTAACCCAGCCCCTAAAACGATATAGTCAAATCGTTCCATAGCGCAGTTCTCCCCTTAGATAAACGCGATCCAAGGTCAGATGCGGAGTTTCGCCGGTGAGCAATCTACCGATTTCGATCGGGGCTGGCCCAGGAAACAGCTTCCTGTTTTGGGACTAGGGATGTCGTCGTTGCGATCGCGACGATGGATATAACGCAATCCGTGGAGGTGGCAAAACTCAGCCTGTTCCAAGTGGATCTACTTAGATCATCGGCACAGAGTTAACTCTGGGTAGAGAAACGATAGAAAATGACGTTAATAGACAAAAAAATAAATCTTTCTGCCCAAAAAAATACTTGGGTATTCGGGGTTTGCCCCCAGGTGCGGGGAAGCAAGCCCTAGGCAGGATGGATGGGGAAAAATGGCTCCTTGCATCGGGTCTGCTCGATCAATTCGTAGCGTAAACTACAGCTTTAAGCCTGCTCTCCCCGGTAATGATCAACCCTATGGCCTTCTGGCCACACCGTCGATACCTAAAGCTATTTTTTTTGGGAGACCCCTGGTGCTATTTGACGCCTACGACCCCGGCGACTTTTTTGATGAGCTGTTCTTGAACCAGGGTAAACCTCGCCCTGAGGCAGATCTGCTGGTGCAGCGGGTTAACGCCATGGATCTCACCGAATTACAGCAGCGCCAAAAGGCAGCGCAAAATGCCCTGTTTAAGTTGGGGGTAACCTTTAACGTCTACAGCGATAACCAGGGCACCGAGCGGATCTTTCCCTTCGATGTGATTCCCCGGATTGTGCCGGGCCACGAATGGGAGTGGATCGAAAAGGGTCTGAAGCAGCGCATCTATGCGATTAACTGCTTTATTCACGATGTCTACAATGAGCAAAAGATTCTCAACGATGGCGTGATTCCGCGCCACGTGGTGGAGAGCGCCCCCGGCTTCCTCAAGCCCTGTATGGGACTCAACCCGCCCAACAACATCTGGTGCCACATTACCGGCACCGACCTGGTACGCGACAAAGACGGCACCTGGTACGTGCTGGAAGACAACATGCGCTGCCCCTCGGGGGTGTCCTACGTGCTGGAAAATCGGCGGGTGATGAAGAACACCTTCCCCCACCTGTTTGCCGCCATGGACATTGCCGCCGTGGATGACTACGCCAGCCAGCTGCTAGAAACCCTGCTGAACCTGGTGCCAGAGACACTGATCAATCCTCGGGTGGCCGTGCTGACCCCTGGCATGTACAACTCCGCCTATTTTGAGCATTCCTTCTTGGCCCAGCAGATGGGGGCGGAACTGGTGGAGGGCCGTGACCTGGTGGTGTCGGACGGCTACCTGAAAATGCGCACCACCAAGGGCCTGGAGCGGGTGGATGTGATGTACCGCCGCATCGACGACGATTTCATCGACCCCCTGGCCTTTCGGCCTGACTCGCTGCTGGGGGTGCCGGGGCTAATGGAGGTGTATCGCGCCGGGCGAGTGGCGCTGGCCAATGCCCTCGGTACCGGCGTTGCCGACGACAAACTGGTCTACGCCTACGTGCCCCAGATGATCCGCTACTACCTTGACGAAGACCAGATCATCCCCAACGTGCCCACCTACCTCTGTGAGGACGCGACCCAACAGGCCCACGTACTGGACCATCTCGATCAGCTGGTGGTCAAGGCCACCAACGCCTCCGGCGGCTACGGCATGCTGGTCGGCCCCCACGCTAGCGAGGAGGAGCGGGCCGAGTTCGGCGATCGCATTCGCGCTAACCCCCGGGGCTACATCGCCCAGCCCACCCTCTGCCTGTCGCGGGTGCCCACCCTGATCGACGACAGCTTCGAAGGCTGCCATGTGGATCTCCGGCCCTATATTCTCTACGGCCAGGATATCTACGTGAACCCCGGTGGCCTCACCCGCGTCGCCCTCAAGCGCGGCTCCCTGGTGGTCAACTCCTCCCAGGGCGGCGGCAGCAAAGACACCTGGGTGGTGAACTCCATTGACCCCGACGCCCAGCTGCCGATCCAGGGGTAAGGAGGTGGTGGATGAGTGAAAGTTGCTGCACGCACCCCTCCACCCTCTCCCCATCCCCCCCCTACCCATCCACCCTCTCCCCATCCCCCCCTACCCACCGACCCCCATGCTCAGCCGCGTCGCCAATTCTATCTACTGGCTAAATCGCTATGTGGAGCGAGCCGAAAATGTGGCCCGCTTCGTGGATGTCAACCTCAACCTGCTGCTCGATGCCCCCCCCGGCATGGAGCAGCAGTGGGAGCCGCTGGTCAGAACGACCGGCGATCAGGCGATGTTTAAGGCCCGCTACGGTGAAGCCACTGCCGATAATATTCTGCGGTTTCTCACCTTCGATCGCGAGTATCCCAATTCGATCATTTCCTGCCTACGGTCAGCACGGGAAAATGCCCGATCGGTGCGGGAGGTGATCTCCTCGGAGATGTGGGAGCAGGTGAATGCCTTTTACCTGATGGTGAATGAGGCGGCGGATGTGGGGCTGCTGTCGGAGCTGCACAACTTTTTTCCCGAAGTCAAAATGGCCAGCCATCTGTTTGCCGGGGTAATGGATGCCACCATGGCCCACACGGAGGGCTGGCACTTTGGTCAGCTGGGTCGGTTGCTGGAGCGGGCCGACAAAACCGCCCGTATTCTCGACGTGAAATACTACATTCTGCTGCCCTCGGTGACGGATGTGGGCTCGCCTCTGGATGACCTGCAGTGGATTGCCCTGCTGAAGTCGGCCAGCGCCTACGAAATGTACCGCAAGCGCCAGTACCGCATTACTCCCCAGGGGGTGACGGAGTTTTTGATTTTGAACCGGGAGTTTCCGCGCTCGATTCAGTTTTGTTTAATCGAGGCGGAGCGATCGCTGCACTGCATCTCCGGCACCCCGACCGGCACCTGGCGCACTGATAGCGATCGCGCCCTGGGCCGACTGCGCTCTGAGCTCGACTACCTCACCATTGAAGAAATTACCCAGCGGGGGCTGCACGAGTTTCTCGACGATCTGCAAACCCGGCTCAACACCGTAGGGGAAAAGGTGTTCTCTGACTTTTTTGCCCTGGAGCCGGTGTAGGGTCTCTACCCCACCAGCACGATCGCCAGGCTCAGCAGCAGGAGTCCAGCCAAACCTATAAACCCGCGATGATTACGCAGCCAAAAGCCGACCCGCTCCCCCACCGAGGGGGCCGGTAGCGCTAGTTTCTGATCTGCGTTGACCGAGCGATATAGGGTACAGGTCTCGGCGTTAGGCCGCTGGGGAAAATTGCAGGTGTCGTCGGCGTCGTAGAGGCAGGTGGCGCAGAGGGACCCATTGCCCTCGGTGCGGTGTAGGGGGATGCCGGGATGTCCGTGGGCCTTGAGGGGCAGCTGGCAGCGCGGGCACTGAACAGTGGTGGATTCAACGGTGGCCTGGCAGCGGGGGCACAGCATAGTCGCAAAGGCAGTACTGCCCGTATCCTAACGCAAGCCATGCCCAGGGCTATTCAGCCCGCATCAAGGGAGAGTCCAAAGAAGCCCCTTGGGGCCGATCGAGCCATCACCAGATCGATTAGAGCAACTCGCCGCCTTCCCCAGGGTATGCCAGTGACGCTGGCCCCTGCCTAGAGGACAAAGGTCAGCACTATCGTTACGGACCTAAACGGCGAAATAGCCGATACCCAGCCCTCACCCAGTCCAGCAGGGCGTAGGGTATGCGCAGGCCCAGGGGCAGCAAGACGGGGCGATAAACCCACCAGTAGGCCCGCCTGACATCCTGCCACGCTCGGTCAGGGGTGGCGTTTAAGAAATCGGACACGTCGACTACCACCCCCCGCCCTTCGTGCTGCATCACGTTACGTCCATGGACATCGTGGGGAAACAGGCCCCGACTGCGAACATAGTCGAGGGCGGCATCGATATCTCGAATCACCTGGGGGGGAATGGCTACACCCCGATGCAGAGAGTCGTACAGGGTAATGCCGGGCAGCCGCTTGAGCACCAGGAAGGGGGCCTCACTAAAGTAGCACCGCGAAAATGCTGGGTGTTTTCCCAGACGGCGATAGACTTCGATTTCCGCCTCCAGACCTGGTCGCCCCGGGGCATAGACCTTCACCGCCTGGGCAGGATACTCGGGGTGAACAAAGACAGCGGCGTAGTTACCGGCCCCCAGACAGGTCCAGGGGGCGGGGGCTCGATGGACCACCACCGGATCGTGGGGGGCAATACTTTCTAGGTGCAAATTGGGCAGCAAATCCTGCCGAACCCGGTGGACAAGGGCCTGAATCGGATCAAGCATGACGGGGATAGACCTGCTACGGGCCCTTGATTTTGCCACAGCCGCAGCCTTGGGCACAACGGCCCCTTCCCTTGCCCAGAGGCAACCTAAGGGGGCAACCTAGGGGGATGGATATCGCCGCACCTGGTACTCTCGCGAGTCAATCATGCGGTGGGGGAAGTCAGCGGCGGCTTCAAACTGTTCTTGCACAGCGTCTAAGACCTCTTGAGGAATCGCTTTCCACTGGGCGCGGGTTTGCCAGCGAATCACAATGATCACCTGGTCGAGCAGGTCGGGCGATATCCAGGTTTCCTTAGAGATGAAACCGGGATACTCGCTAAGGGCCGCTGTCCAGATATCGTTGTCGAGGCGAATGAAGGTTTCTCGGTTGTCGGGGTCGACCGCAAAGGTCAGCCATTCAATCACCATTAGGATGTTTCCTCTGTAAGACGTGCAATCTGGGCTTCGAAATAGTCCTGGCGAGTGCCCAGCACTCGTGCTAGCAGCAGCCCTTCGCGGTAGGCGGCCAGGGCCATTGGGGTTGCCCCCATCTGCTCATGCACCTGGCCAAGCTGGTCGTAGGCGGTCATCATGCCGAAGGCGCTGTGGGCCTGCCGCTCCACCACTAAGAGCTGTTCGTAGAGGTAGCCCACATCGGCCCAGCGGTCTAAGGTTTTATAAATGTCTGCCAGATCGACAATGGCCTGGGCGGCTACCTCCAACTGCTGTTGCTCAATGGCGTTGGTGTAGGCGGCCTGGTACTGGCGCGAGGCCGTCTCCAGGTCACCCAGGGTGCGGTAGTTGCTGGCGATCTGGTGCTGGAGGGTCGGCATCTGCGGCCACCGGCTCTGATCGTTTTGGTAGAGGGTGAGCAGGCGCTGCTGTAGGGCGATCGCCCCCTCAAAATCCTGGGCCTGCTCCAGGGCCTCGGCCTGCAAGTTCAGGTAGCGCAGCTCCCCGTCGCGATCGCCCGTCGCCTCGGCCAATCCCACCAGCTCGCCGTAAACCTGGGCGGCCTCGGGGAAATAAAACCAGTCGGCCTGGAGGGTGGCCAGGGTATCGAGGTGCCCCCGGTACGCGGCGGTATCGCCGCTGAGCTGGGCCTCATTGGCCAGGTCTCGATAAATCTCGGCGGCGGTCGTTACTTCGCCCAAAACGACGTAGGTGGCGGCCATGCCCTCGAGCCGTTCGCGATCCGCCGGCAGGCTCAGATCCGCGCGAATTTGATCCATCCGCAGGGCGTAGAGCTGGAGATCTTGGGTGGCGTTGCGATCGCGCAGCACCCCCCCAGCCCGGTCAATGGCCGTCAGTTCCTGCTGAATACCCAACAGGCGGCGCAAACGGATCTCCCGTCGCCAGAGGAGAGTGGCCTGCTCCAGCTCCCCGGACTCGGCCAGGGCCTCGGCCTCCAGGGCAAGCTGGTTGAGCTCCTGTTCCAGGGCGTACAGCTCTAGGGGACTCAGGGGGCGAGGGATAGACGGGTTGGGCAGCAGCGGATCGAGGGGGTCGTCGAGCAGCGGGTCGGCCAAAAAGGGAAAGCGAATTTCCGGGCGCAGCACCTGGGCCTGGGCCTGGGGCATAATCCCTAGACCTAGGGCGATCGCCAGAACCAGAGAGCCAGCCCAGCGACCTAGGTACCCTCCGGTCGGCAGCTTTCTGGGGGCTGCCCCGGCTCGGAGTTGGCTGCCTAAAAACCCCAATTCCAGATGGCTGGGATGGCTTTCCCGCTCCCCATGGGAAGCCTGACGGGATTGGTATGACAACGATTCAAACGGCATTTGGTCGTCCCTGAGCCTTGTCAGCGGTATGGAAAATTGACCTTTGAAAAACTGACGGGGCAACGGTCTCTCCTGATCTGCCCACCTATCATAAACGTCGCCCGCCCTCGAATGTGACAACCACTTAACATCTCCGGGGCGCTCGCCATAGAGGGAGCCGCCATCCTGTAATCTGAAGGTTCGGTAACGGTTAAACCGCCCTGTTTGATAGCTTTTGCTGACCACCTGTACGCCTTGTTTTCAGACTATGCACTCCACCGCATCCCCCGCTATTTCCATTCCTCAGCGCACCGTTCGGATTGTGTCTCGCAAGAGCCAGCTGGCGCTGATTCAGACCCACTGGGTGCGGGATGAACTCCAGCGACATTTTCCCGATCTGGCCTTTGAGATCGTCACCATGGAAACCCAGGGTGACAAGGTGCTAGATGTGTCGCTCTCCAAAATTGGCGACAAGGGGCTGTTCACCCAGGAGCTGGAGGACACGATGCTGCGGGGCGACAGCGACTTTGCCGTACATTCCCTCAAGGATCTGCCCACCCGTCTCCCCGAAGGGCTGATGCTGGGCTGCATCACCGAGCGCGAAGACCCCGCCGACGCCCTGGTGGTGCACGAAAAGAATAAAGACAAAACCCTGGCCACCCTGCCCAAGGGCGCGGTAATTGGCACCTCCTCCCTGCGGCGGCTGGCCCAGCTGCGCCACCACTACCCCCACCTCACCTTTAAAGACATTCGCGGCAACCTCAACACCCGCCTGCGCAAGCTCGACGAGGGCGGCTACGACGGCATCATTCTGGCGGTGGCGGGTCTGCAGCGCATGGATATGGGCGATCGCATCCACGAGATTCTATCCCCCGAGATCTCCCTCCACGCCGTTGGCCAGGGTGCCCTGGGCATCGAATGCCGGACTGGCGATGGGGAAATTCTCCAGCTGCTGAGCGTACTGGCCCACCCAGCCACCACCGCCCGCTGCCTGGCCGAACGGGCCTTTCTGCGTGAGCTGGAGGGGGGCTGTCAGGTGCCCATCGGCGTCAATACCGCGATCGAGGCCGATACCCTCACCCTCAGCGGCCTGGTGGCCAGCGTCGATGGTCAGCGAGTGATTAAAAACGTAGTCCAGGGTCCTGTGGCAACGGCCGAGGCCCTCGGGATGGAGCTGGCCCAGCACCTGCGGGCCGACGGGGCCCAGGCCATTCTAGACGAGATTATTGCCGTCAATCGAAGCTAGCTGAGGGCCCAGGGGCAAGGGTTTTCTCCCCCCTTAGGCCCTGTTCCGGTCACCCCAGTTAGCTAAAGAAAAGGCTAAAATCCTCAAAAGTAGCCTTTGTATCTGGCCAAAGAGTGAAATCATCGTTCACAATAGGCTCAAGGTGGGCGGGCCTTAGTGTTACCCCCAGATCGTCTCTTCTTTCCAGGCTGGTGTTAGCACAATGTCAATTTCTTCTTTTCCCCGCCTATTGTCCTTGGTGCGGCCTGCGTGGAAGTCCTTGGCCCTAGCGCCGCTGGCCTGCGCCACCATGACCGCCGAAATGTCTCTGGCCGCTACCCCCCTAGCCGAGTTTGAAGATAGCCCCAAGGTTGTTTTAGACGAAGCCTGGCAAATTGTTGAGCGGGAATACGTAGACGGCAACTTTAACCAGTTGGACTGGCAGGCGGTTCGTCAGGATTTGCTAAGCCGCGACTACACCTCCCAAGAGGCCGCCTACAACGCGCTACGGGCCTCCCTACGCCGACTAAACGACCCCTATACTCGCTTCCTCGGCCCCGCTGAATATGCTGACTTGACCGATCAAACCTCAGGCGAAACCTCGGGCATTGGGGTCAGGCTGGAGCGCAACAGCGAGACGGGGGCTGTGCTGGTGGTCGGGGTTGCCCCGGGGTCTCCGGCGGAGCAATCGGGACTAGCCCCAGGCGATCGCGTTCTCCTCGTTGACGGTCAAACTACCGAGCGCCTCACCGCCGAGGGCGTTATTCAGCAGCTCAGGGGGGCAGAGGGTTCCCAGGTCACCCTCACCATTTCTCGCAACGGCGGCGCCCCCCGCACCATTATTCTGACCCGCACCCGCATCGATCTACCCACCGTAGAGTACTCCCAAAAAAATGTGGGGGGTCGCTCCATCGGCTACGTACGGCTGATTGAGTTCAACGCTCAGGCCGCGCCCCAGATGTCGGCGGCCATCAACACCCTGGTGGATGCTGGAGTAGAGGGATTTGTGCTCGACCTGCGCGGCAACCCTGGCGGCCTGCTGCTGGCCAGCATTGACATTAGCCGCATGTGGCTCCAGCATGGTGCCATTGTCAGCACCCTCGATCGCAGCGGCAATAGTGAATTTATCTCGGCCAACCGCACGGCCCTGACGGATCTGCCCCTGACGGTGCTGGTGGATGGCCGTTCTGCAAGCTCTAGCGAGATTTTAACCGGCGCTCTGCGCGACAATAACCGAGCTACCGTGGTAGGCTCCAACACCTACGGCAAGGCCCTGGTACAGTCGCTCCATCCCCTGTCCGATGGTTCGGGCCTGACTGTAACCGTGGCCCACTACTACACCCCCAACGGCACCGACATTAGCTCCAGGGGCATTACCCCCGACGTTATGGTGGACCTGAGCGATCGCCAGCGCCGTGAGCTCTTCAGCAACCCCTCACTGCTCGCCACCGAGGCCGATCCCCAGTATCTGCGCGCCGCCGAAGTGCTGGAGCAAACCATTATAGCCGACCAGGGCCAGCCCCTGACTGGGGCCAGTCGCCTGGGTCGGGCTAACCCGGTAGAGTAGGGCGCAGCCCCCCACGGCAGTGAAGCTCTGGTTATCTACGGCCCGGCCCACCGCTCGATGGTCTGCCCTAGGAGGTCTCCTCAATCCTGTCGAGCTATCCACCGAGCTACCCTGGGGCCAGGGGCCTGAAGCGTTGTGTTTTTTTCTATCTGAGGCCAGACTGCACGCGCCATAGGCTAGCATAGACACCCTTTAGCGCCAGCAAATGCTCATGGCGGCCCTGCTCGATGATTTCGCCCTGGGCCATCACGTAGATGCAGTGACAGTGGCGAATGGTGGACAGACGGTGGGCGATCGCCAGGGTCGTCCGATTTTGGGTGATCACCGCCAGCGATCGCTGGATCGCCGCCTCGGTCTCGTTATCCACCGCCGAGGTGGCCTCATCCAGCACTAGAATCGGCGGATCCTTGAGAATGGCGCGGGCGATCGCCAGCCGCTGCCGCTGCCCCCCCGACAGCTTTTGCCCTCGTTCCCCCACAATGGTGTCGTAGCCCTGGGGCAGCTGCACAATAAACTCGTGGGCCTCCGCCAGCTTAGCGGCGTGAAGAATTTGCTCGGGGGTCGCGTCAAAGGTGCCGTAGGCAATATTTTCGGCTACGGTGCCCGAGAACAAAAACACGTCCTGGCTGACTAGGCCGATGCAGCGGCGCAGATCCTGGGGTAGCAGGTCTTGAATAGCCTGCCCATCCACCGTAATGTGCCCCTGCTGGGGTTCGTAAAAGCGCAGCAGCAGCTTGACCAGGGTGCTCTTGCCCGAGCCCGTGACCCCTACCACACCAATGCTCTGCCCGGCGGGAATGTACAGCGATAGATTGTGCAATACCGGCTGGCGGTCGTGGTATGCGAAGGTCACATTCTCGAAGCGCACGTCCCCCCGCACCTGCTCCACCGGCAGCGGGTTGCGCCCAGGAATCAGCTCCACCGGGGTATCCAAAATGCCCATCACCCGCCGCACCGAGGCCATCGCCCGCTGATATTCATCCATAATTTCGCTGAGCTGGGTGAAGGGCCACAGCAGCCGCTGCACGATAAACACCATAAAGCCGTAGGTGCCCGCTGACAGGGTACCATCCGCCACCGCCATGCCGCCTAGATACAGCATGGCCGTAAAGCCCACCAAAATCACAATCCGAATCAGCGGAATGAAGGCCGCGCTGAGGGCGATCGCCCGGCGATTGCTTTGCCGGTAGGCATCGCTGTCTTGGGTGACGCGATCGCGCTCGTAGGCCTCCGCCGTAAAGCTTTTTATCGTGGCAATGCCCGACAGATTGTTGGCCAGCCGCCCGCTGATCAACCCCGCCTTGTCACGCACCTGGGCATAGCGCGGGGCCAGCCGCCGCTGAAACGCGATCGACCCCCACAGCACAAAGGGAATCGGCAACATCGCCATCCACGACACCCCCGGCGCCAGCACCAAAAACGTCGTGCCCACCCAAATCACCGTGGTCAAAAACCGCAGCAGATTGTGGGCCCCGGTATTCAAAAACCGCTCCAGCTGGTTGATGTCATCGTTGAGAATCGACAGCAGACTACCGGTGCTGCGGTCCTCAAAGTAGCTCAAATCCTGGCTTTGCAGGTGGCTGTAGGTATCGATACGCAGGTCGTGCTGGAGGTTCTGGGCCAGGTTGCGCCACAGCGTGGCATAGATGTATTCCGTCAGCGACTCCAGGCTCCAGATCAAAAACGTCAGCGCCGACAACACCCCAAGCTGGCCTGGGATGCTGGTAATTCCCGTGCGGGCAATCAGGGAGCTTTCGTTGTTAGTTACCACATCGATGGCGATGCCGATCAGGTAGGGCGGGGCCAGGTCGAAGATGGTGTTGAGAATGGAGTTGGCGATCGCCCCCCAGATCTGCGGTCGATAGCTGCGCCCGTAGCGCAACAGCCGCTGCAAAGGATGTCGCGCCGATTGAATACTGGCCATAGGAGAAAAGAACAAAAATGAAGAGCGAAGCAGAATTCTAATGGGCCTTTTCTAAAGGCTGTAATCCTATGCTGGTGGGCAGTGCCCACTCTACGGTCTACGGGCGCAAACCACCAGAGCTGCTAACCCGTCAATTTGCAAAACAGAAGTTTAAACCGATGATCGATCCATCCTTTCCGTCAGGTCCAGGGCGGCGGAACGACCCTGGTCGATGGGGGTCTGGGGCCAGCGAAATGGCCCCGGCAGCAGACCTGGCTTTTGTCCCCAATTGTGCGCCGCCAGGCCCAAGCGACATACCCGATACCGCAAGCGGTGCATTGCGGCCTAAAGCCGAGGCAACCCAAGGATCGCGGGGATTTCAGGGCCGCGAATGCACCCTACAGTACTCGCAACACACTGGGCACACTGTGAATCTCGCTAAAGTCTCGAATTTCATCCAGCGCCGTCTGAAAGTTCGCCTCCGTCACCTCATGACTAACGATTACAATCTCCGCCCGAGTCTCGTGCTGGCCAATCTGCACGATCGACTCCAAACTCACCTGGTGGCGACCAAAACATAGCCCCAGCTTGCCAATCACCCCCGGCTCATCCTCCGCCAGCAGCCGCACATAGAACCGGCTGACAATATCCGCCATGGGGCTGACTTTGCAGTAGTGCTGATGGCTACAGGCCAGCAGAGGATTGGTGGATTGAGGCGTCGTCCCCGCCGTCATATTCGCCGCCAGGTTCAACAGGTCAGACACCACGGCACTGGCCGTCGGCCCCTCCCCAGCCCCCGGCCCAAAGAACATCACCTGCCCAATCGGGTCGCCCTCGATCAAAATCGCGTTGTACACATCGTTCACCGCAGCCAGCGGGTGGCTCACCGGCACCAGCGTCGGGTGCACCCGCAGTTGCAGCTGATCCAGCGCCTGGTCAGAGGTCTCATCAAACTCCCCATCCCGGCGGGCGATCGCCAGCAGCTTGATCACAAACCCCAGCCGGTCGGCGTAGGCAATATCCGCTGCCGTAACGTGGCGAATCCCCTCGCTATACACCTCCGACAGCTTGATCCGGCCTCCAAACGCCAGCGACGCCAGAATCGCAATCTTGTCGGCGGCATCCAGCCCGTCCACATCGGCAGAGGGGTCAGCCTCGGCGTAGCCCAACCGCTGGGCATCGGCCAAAATCGCCTCAAATTCGCCCCCCTCCCGCTGCATGCGGGTGAGGATGTAGTTGGTGGTGCCGTTGATAATCCCCGTCACCGCGTGGATGCGGTTCACCCCCAGGGCCTGCTTCAGGGGCTGAATCACCGGAATGCCGCCCGCCACCGCCGCCTCCAGCAGCACGTAGACCCCCGCTTCGTTGGCGGCAGTAAAGATCTCGTCGCCGTAGCGGGCAATCACCGCCTTGTTGGCCGTGACCACATGCTTGCCCTGGGCAATGGCCTTGAGAATTAGCGATCGCGCCGGCTCTAGCCCTCCCAATACCTCCACCACCACATCGATGGTGGGGTCAGCCACAATCCCATCTAGGTCGGTAGTCATCAGCGTCGGGTGTAGCGCCACAGCCCGAGGCTTGTTCAGGCTGCGCACCCCCACCCTAGCCAGCTCAATCTGCCCCACCAGGGGATGGCGATGGGCCGGGTCGAGCAAAATTTTTGCCGTCCCCGCCCCCACCGTTCCCAGCCCCAGCAAACCGACACGCATAACCAATGGCTTGAGTTCCTTACCGCGATCGCTATGCCCAATTGTAAAGGGATTGCTGCCCCCCCTGGAAACTGATACGGATACCAACAAAAAAAGAAGGGCCTGCGCCCTTCCTTCTTTGCCGTCTCAATTAACGAAACAGCGTTCAAATATGACCCTCATCGCAGGAGCGAACGACCGTTCGCCCCTACCCAGATTCGGCTTAGTAGGTTTCTACGTGCCAGCGGTGCTCTTTCTTCATCTGCTTACGGAACTCAACCCAGTCGACACCATGCTTGGTAGCGGCAACAGACATACCTTCATCGATGCCACCTTCCATACCCTTTAGACCACACATATAGGTGTGAGTGTTTGGCTTCTGCATCAGTTCCCATAGCCTATCGGCATACTCAGCCACGCGGTGCTGAATGTACATGCGGCCCCCCTCAGCATTTTCCTGCTCACGGCTGATAGCGTAGGTGAGCTTGAAGTTATCGGGGTACTCTTTTCCCATTTGCTCTAGCTCCTCTCTGTAGAGGATGTTGGGGGTATATGGCACCCCGAAGATCAGCCAGGCTAGCCCCTTAAACTGGTAGTCAGGATTCTTCTTACGCTCAGCTTCCTTAAACATGCGCCACAGGTAGGCGCGGAAGGGGGCAATGCCCGTGCCGGTTGCCAACATGATGATGGTGGCCTCCGGATCGTCGGGCAGCAGCATTTCCTTACCCACCGGCCCGGTGATTTTCACCTCGGCCCCAGGCTTGATGTGGCATAGGTAGGTGGAGCAGGTACCGTAGACGGTTTCGCCTGTCTCGGGATGCTTATACTCCAGCTGGCGCACACAGAGCGACACGGTTTTATCGTCCAGGTGGTCGCCGTGGCGGGTAGAGGCAATAGAGTACAGGCGCAGTTTGTGGGGCTTACCCTTTTCGTCAACACCTTCCGGGATAATGCCAATGCTCTGGCCTTCCACGTAGTGCAGATTGCCCTCAGACAGGTCAAAGGTAAGGTGCTGTACAATACCAGACCCGCCCTCTTGAACCAGGGGCTCATTCGACAACACCTTGCCGACATAGGGGCTATTGGGCTTATAGAGGTTTACAGGCACGCTCGCAGCGGCCTTAGGCGCGGCTTGAGTCATGGGCTTTTTCTTGGTTTGGGTGGGCGTGGTCTCAGCTGGGGCAACAGCTTCGGCGGACGCAACCACGGGAGCAGTAATCGGCGTAGGCTCAACATTGCTAGCCGTGCCTACTTCCTCGATGGGGCGAATGCTAACAATCTTGCCGCCCATGCGGGTGATCCGCTGCATTTCCTGATTCATACGGCTGTAGGGTACCGTGATGAACACACTGCCACTCTTGCGAATGGGGTTAGCCATCTGGTCATTCTCTGCACTCTGGTGCAGACCCTGCACTTCGTATAGAAACAAGCGGCTTCCGGCCACAGTACTGGCGTTGCCGCCGCTCACACTTGGATTGTACATATCTAAGTTCTTTTGACTCTCTAGACCCAACTAAGTGCGACGGAGGCACACCGTCATGACCCGCCGCATAGCGCTTAGTGCACTAGTCCAGAACGCCGTGGGGCTATTCCGAAGTTGGCAACACTAGATACGCTTTTAGCTTAGGGTATCACTGTAAGACGGTGTAATGCCTAGGGTTTGGAGATGCTGCAGACTGAGTAGTCTGGATTCAACCCCTCGCCCAACTTGACCTATGCCCCAGTGAATAGTTGAACTTTAGTAATATCCTGCGGGAAAGATTGTGTTCTTTGCAGCATCGGACGTTAAGTTAATCTAAAGGCTCCTATGGGGCCTTTAGAGAGGCTCCTCCCGGTCTCCAAGGTCGGACAGTCCGCTTAGCCGATCCCCCTTGAAAAACTGTTGTGAAGGATACTAGCTTCTGATAGGATGAGACTAATTGCGGTAGAAATACTTATCCTCCAGGGCATTTCTGTGGACATTTCGGTGTTTGCGACAGTTTAGCTGCTCCTGGAGGAGTATAAAAAGGGTTGGCGCTTTTGCTTTTGCTTGCCCTCAGCCAGGCAAGTGATGGCGTTCTAAGGGCTTGGGGAAGATTTCGGTACTCCCTCTGTTTAGAACATTTCAGGACTCCCTGGTAGGACGTTCGCAAGGTACTCGCACTCCGGAACGGTGGTTTTTGGGGTTGGTCAACGGCTAAACCTGATTAACGTCTAGGGATGGCTTTTTTTGATGCGCTACGGCGCTGGGTTCTGTTTATAGAAGGTTGTTAGAGGGAACTTATGATCAGCAAGCCAGATAAGGTAGTTCTAATTGGTGTCGCCGGCGACTCTGGGTGTGGCAAATCAACGTTTCTACGCCGTCTGAGCGATTTATTCGGGGCTGAGTTCATGACCGTCATCTGTCTAGATGACTATCACAGCCTCGATCGCAAGCAGCGCAAAGCCGCTGGTGTAACCGCCCTAGACCCCAAGGCCAACAACTTTGATCTGATGTACGAGCAGATCAAAGCGCTTAAGGAAGGCAAAAGCATCGACAAGCCCATCTACAACCACGAGACCGGCGAACTCGATCCCCCCGAGCGAGTTGACCCCAACCGCATCGTGGTCATCGAAGGGCTGCACCCCCTCTACGACGAGCGCGTGCGTGACCTCATCGACTTTAGCGTCTACCTCGACATCAGCGACGAGGTCAAAATTGCCTGGAAGATTCAGCGCGATATGGCTGAGCGCGGCCACACCTACGAAGATGTGCTGGCTTCTATTAACGCCCGTCGACCCGACTTCGAAGCCTACATCGACATCCAAAAGCAGTATGCCGATGTGGTCATTCAAATTCTGCCCACCCAGCTCATTCCCAACGATGAGGAGAAGAAGGTGCTGCGGGTGCGCCTCATGCAGCGAGAAGGTGTAGAGGGCTTCGACCCCGTCTACCTCTTCGACGAGGGTTCCACCATCGACTGGATTCCCTGCGGCCGCAAGCTGACCTGTTCCTACCCCGGCATTCGCATGCACTATGGGCCCGACGCCTACTACGGCAACGAGGTTTCAGTGCTGGAGGTGGACGGCCAGTTCGATCGCCTCGAGGAGCTGATCTATATCGAGAGCCACCTCAGCAACACCTCCACCAAGTACTACGGCGAAATGACTGAGCTGCTGCTCAAGCACCGCGAGTACCCCGGCTCTACCA
Source organism: Nodosilinea sp. (assembly GCA_041739575.1). Classification (GTDB taxonomy): domain Bacteria; phylum Cyanobacteriota; class Cyanobacteriia; order Phormidesmidales; family Phormidesmidaceae; genus Nodosilinea. Next base: position 24,359 of record JBGSNT010000006.1, read on the forward strand.
ACGGTAGCGGACTGTTCCAGGTGTTGGTAGGTCTCAAAATGCGGGCTACCTATGAGCGTCTGATGGCCACCGAGCGGGAAGTGGCTGCCACCGCCTAGGCTTTCCCCAAGCTAATCTATCTGGCTTAATAAAGAGAGGATATTCCTGTAGGTTATCCTCTCTTTTTATTTGCCATGGAACTGACGACCCCAGCCCTCTTGTTTCCAGCTATTTCCCTGCTGCTGTTGGCCTATACCAACCGATTTTTGGTGCTAGCGCAGCTAATTCGTCAACTCCACAGTTCCGAACGCGACTACTTTGAAAGTATGGTGCAGCGTCAGATCCTCAACCTGCGACAGCGCATCGCTTTGATTCGCCTAATGCAGGCTCTGGGGGTGTCGAGCTTTATTGTCTGTACGCTGTCTATGTTCAGTTTATTTGTGGCTCAGCAGCGGCTAGCCGAGGTGTTGTTTGGCCTGAGTCTGCTGCTGTTGGTGACCTCGCTACTCACCTCGCTGTACGAAATTGCCATCAGTACCAAAGCGATCGAGGCGGAACTGGCGGATATTGACGCCAAATGTCGCCATCCCAGAATCTAGGCAGAGTCAAAACAATATCTAGGGGAGAGCGGAGTCAAAGTCTACTGAGCGGTGAGGGTAAGGGTTTGCTCAGGCTTGATCACCACCACTCGCTGGGCGGTTACGTTGCCAATGATGGCCCCGGCGGCGGCTCCGCCCAATACGCTGCCCACAGAGACTCGACCGAAGATGCCCCCGACGGCCGCCCCGCCTGCTGCGCCAATGCCAGCATCGGTGAGAATGGCACCGGTAGTTGTTTGCCTTGGATCTTTGATGTCAGGCAGCAGGTCAGAGGCCGCGTTGACCGGGTAGACCTGGTTGCCTACCTCTACCGCAGTAGCCACATAGCGCAGGCCCCCCGGGGCCGGCTCAAATCGACCCCGCACCACGGACCCGGCCGGAATGCTGCGCCCGTTTAGACTGGTGGCAGTTTCTACCCGCAGCGATTGTTCAACCGTTGCGTTGTTATTTAAGTAGATGGTGTCGCTGGTGGGGATGACGGCCTGAATGGGGGATGAGACGAACAGCTGAGCCTGGGCGGCGGGTGCTGCCAGGAGATTGACGCCAGACCCCAGGGTGAAGATTAAAGCGGCTACGGTGGTTATTTTCATCACGACCTCTAACGTTGTTTGAGCATGGAGCGCCGCCGATCTGGAAGCATCGGAGTAGAGCTAAACCTAGAGCATAGAATCAGCCCAGGGTACCGGTGCGCCTCACCAATGGGGCCGATCGCACCCGCTGGCCGGTGAATTCGGTAGGCTGTTGAGAGGGCCCTTCCCCCTCCCCTCAAGCTTTTTGGCAGAAATTACGACCAGGAAGCTAAGACGCGCTGAACCGCTCGATGTTCCGATTGTGTTGTTGACGTTACCTACCGATGGAATCTACCGCCGAGTACACCTGCGCCGTTTGCGGCGAGACCAACACCACCTTTGTGGATCTCTCCGCTGGGCTCTCCCAGACCTATATCGAAGACTGCCAGGTCTGCTGCCGCCCCAACCAGCTCTACATCACCGTCGACGAATTTTCCCTAGCGATCGAAATTTCTACTGACTACCTGGAGTAGTGGACGCAGGCTAACCAGGGCCAACGGCTCCCTTTCTGTTGCCCTCGGGCAGTTAGTGGTCTTTTCCTCCGGTATGCTGAGCCATAGCGATCGCCCCTGGAGTCTATGCCCGCTCAACTCCTAACACCGCAGACAGCATTGAGAGCCCGGCTAAATAAGTTACTCTATGCCCCCGCTACAGAGGCTGTCCTGATTGGGCTAATCCTGCTGTCGGTGCTGCTGATTTTAGTGGAGATCGGCTCTAGCTCCGATCGCCCAGGCTATGGGCTGCTGATGCACCTGCAGGCCGCTCTAACTGCCGTCTTTTGGCTAGAGTTGGGATTACGCTGTTGGGCAGCCAACCATCCGAGGCGCTTTTTACGGCTCTATTGGGTTGATATTCTAGCCGTGCTCCCTTTCCCGGTGCAGTTTCCTCTGCTGCGGCTGCTGCGATTGCTGCGGCTGCTGCGGGTCAGCACCCTCCTAAACCGCATCTTGATCCAATTTTTCCCCGCCTTGGGCCTGGGCCTGGGCCGGCGAATGGGTTTGCTATCCTCCATTGGGGTACTGCTGCTGATGGGAGCCCTGGGGCTTTACCTGATCGAGGGGGGCAGTAACCCTGGCGCCAGCACCCTGTCTAAAACCTTTTGGTGGAGCTTGTTCACCCTGGTGGCGGCCGAGCCAATTGGGGCTGAACCCGAAACCTTGCTCGGGCGCATTCTTACCTTGATATTGATGCTCAGCGGCGTCACCCTATTTGCGGTCGTAACGGGCCTCGTCTCTGCGATTATGGTGCAACGGCTGGGTTCTGCAATGGAGTTTCGCACCATGGAACTGGATGAACTATCAGGTCACACGGTCATTTGCGGCTGGAACCGCAACGGCGCCCATGTGGTGGAAGAAATGCTGTTTGACCCCGACATGAAACACAGCGCCATTGTGGTGGTGGCTGAATTTACCGAGACCCCTGAAAAGGCTCTCCACCACCTGAATTTATCCAAGCTGTATTTTCACTCCGCCGACTACACCCGCATCGATGTCCTGAGAACCGTGGGCATTGCCCATGCAGCTCGAGCCATTCTGCTAGCCGATAACTCTCGGCCCCGCAGTGACCAAGACATCGACGCCCGCACGGTGTTGGCGGCCCTCACCATCGAGAAACTCAACCCAGCAATCTACACCTGTGCCCAACTGCTCGATCGCCTCAACGATGTCGAACTCAAGGCGGCGGGGGTCGACGATGTGATCGTTGCCGACGAAATTACCAGCCACATTATTGCCACCTCGGCCCGGGCCCAGGGCTCGGTAGACGTGCTGGCAGAGTTGTTGACGGTGCAGGTGGGCAACCAGATTTATAAGGTGCCCGTGCCTAAATCTTGGGTTGATCTGCCCTTTTGGCAGGCGGTGGACCGGCTGAAACGCCAGCAAGATGCTCTACCTATTGCCATAGAAATTGGCCAGCCTAAGCGCCATACCCTGGTTAACCCGCCCACCGACTATCGCCTGGCCCCTAAGGATCAGCTGGTGGTGATCGCCCGCAAAATGCCGGGGAATCTTGAAGACTAAAAAACTCCACCTGAGGCCAGGTGGAGTTGGGCACCATCGAACGCTGTTTGTGGAAGCGACAGCCCTGACTAGATCCCGCTAATCAATCCGCAGGGGGCAAATCAGTCGTTGCCCCCTGCGGATCTGGGCTGCTCAGACCTGCCCTGGAATAGCCATCGCCAGAGCGCTTAGGACAGTCGACATCACGTGCTGGAGCGTTGGCTATGGGCCATTGCGCCAGCCCAGTTTTGGCCAGTGGCAGTGACTCCTGTCCTAAGCGCAAAGGTCATCGCTGTATCAGAACAGAAACTGCGCTTGCAGGTTGAAGAGGAAGAGGTCGGGGTTGGTGCTGAAGTTGTTGACCTGCCTAATCCAGTAGAAGGAAGGCATGACCGCAATATTGGGGCTGAGGGGATAGCGGTAGGAGAATTCTAGCTCCTGCTGCCGCCCCCCATCTCCATACCCTGAGACCAGAAACTGTTCCCCGTCTAAGACGCTAAAGGGAACCAGGTAGGAGATAGTCCCCTGCGCCCCCTCACTAAACAGGTTGGGGAAGCCAATACCAACCTGAAAAGATTGGGCATCAACATTGCCGACGCCGGCTCCGTTAATGGCAGAAGTCAGGGCGACGCTGCCGTAGCTGTAGCGGCCAAAGAACCCCAGCCAATCCAGCGGCGTCCAGTCGAAGTTGACTAAGAAGGTGTCCGCCGGGGCATTGGTCAGGGGGCCGCCAAAGCCATCGTCGGCAAAGCCGTAGATCGGCTCACCGAAGGTGCCACCGATCTGCCCGACGTTGTTAGGCATTAGGTTGGCGCGGGTGTACAGCAGTCTCAGGTTAAGGTTGCTGGCGGGCTTGATGCCAATCTGCCCGGTGATCGTGCTAGTGCCACCAAACAGACCGACGCTAGGGTCGCTAGGGGCCTTAGGACCACCAATAAACTCAGTGTTTTCAGCCAGATAGCCCACGCGAAAATCGAGCCAGCTAGTCGCATTCCAAACGGCGATCGCACCCGTCCCCCGGTCGACAGCGTTGACCTGGGTGCCGCCGCTAGAGTTGAAGGAGTTGGCCCCGTTTAGGAAGAAGGTATAGCGGTTGTTGTCGAAGTAGGCATACCAGTTAATGCGAGGACCAATGTCAATGGTGAGACTGTCGCCCACCGGAAAGGCATAGCTCAGCTCCCGTAAAATGACATTGAAGTCTTGCCCACCGGGCACCCCAGACTGGAACAGAAATGGAGTGCCAAAGGTATTGAACAGACCCGCTGAACCATAGAGGTTGGCGGGGCTAACACCAGCACCGCTCACTAGCTGTAGCTTGAGGCGATCAGAACCGCTAAAGGAGGTGTCAAAGTTGAGCCAGACTAAGGACCCCACGGTAGCGGCTGGGTTGCCAGTGACGGTGCGCACGGGGGCCTGACCATTTATCCTAGGGCCGGTACCGAATATGCTTGCACCATTGGCCAAAATATCCCCATTCGAGAAACCGCCGCCCAAGTTAAAAAACACCTGGCCGCGTAGCTTAGTCACCGTAGAAAACTGCTGGGCCTGCAGCTGAGCAGTGTCGGCCTCAAGCTGGTCGATTCGACCGCCCAGGGTTGCCAACTCAGCGGCAAACTCCTCTTGCAGGCGGCGCAGGGCGGCCAGGTCTTCTTCAGAAATGTCGGCACCCAGGGTGCTGACAATCACGTCGAGACAGGCATTGAGACCGGCGGCAAACTCAAACCGGGTCAGGCTGCGCTGTCCCCGAAAGGTGCGATCGGGATAGCCCTGAATGCAACCATAGGTCTCCACCAGGTTGTTTAAAGCCTGATAGGCCCAATCAGAGGGCAATACGTCAGAGAATTCGGTCACTCGCGTTACCTGGGCCAGATCATTGGTCTGGACGGGGATTACCGAAGACTCAGTCTCTAGGGCCGCCTCTAAATCACTAAACCGCAGGATCGAATCTGCTTCTGCTGCTTCCGTAGCGCCTTCAGAAATCGGGTCTGCCAGGTTGTGATCAGCCCCATTGCTAGGGGTAGCCTCTGCAACTAACGCATCAGTTGTGGGAGCAACTGCCTGCGCCAGCAGAGAAACCGGAGCAACATCGCCGACCGAGTCGGCCTCTGTCGAAGCCGCACTACCTTGAAGACTAATTTGAGAACTTACCTGAGATTCGCTGACGGCGGGAACAAATTCACTGGTGGTCTCATCTAAGGACTGAGCATCCCGTATTTCTGAGGCAGCTGCCGGTGTAGCTACGGATAACAGCGATGCCGCTACTACAAAGCAAAGCCTCCAACTCATTAGCAATAAACGAGGATGCTTTAAAGCACCCCCTTCAGGCCTCTTAAACATTTTCAACTCCTCACACCAAAAATCTAAACACCCATGAATTTAGCAGTGTATTAGAGGCAACATTATAGCCTAGGCAACACTTTTGAAAATTTTTGGCCTAATTTGCCAAGATTTTTCGGCTTTCAAGTAAATCTGATTTTTTTGGCCTCAATAACAGGTTCTGCCATTGGCAAAATAGGGCATAAAAAAACCGCAGGTCTTCAAACCCTTAGGAATGAATGCCTGCGGTTATTAATTTAGAAACCTGCTTAAATCAGAGGGGATATTTACCTAACTCTTAGGCTTCAGTCATTTCAGGGGCACCAATCTCAGCCTTAACCTTAGGCCGACCGGGGAGCAGCGTATTCAGCAAAATTGCTGTGAGACCGCCGGTAGAAATCCCGGAAGAAAAGACGTTCTTGATTAGGGCCGGCTTGTCGGCAAGAATATCGGGGGAATAGACCACACCTAAACCCAAGGCTAAAGAAACCGCAACGATAATGGTTGCCCGGCGATCTAGCCCCGTAGAGGCGACAATGTTTAGGCCCGCCACGGCAATGGAGCCAAACATTACCAGGGTAGCCCCGCCTAGCACCGGTTGAGGAATAACCTGAAAGATACCCCCCACGATGGGGATCAGGCCAAGGATGGCAAAGATACCCGCTACGTAGAAACCAACATAACGGCTACCCACCCCCGTCATTTGAATAACGCCGTTGTTTTGGCTAAAGGTGGTGTTGGGAAAGGTGTTTAACAGGGCCGCAATGGCTGAGTTAACTCCATCCCCAAGCACACCGCCTTTAATGCGCTTGAAGTAGACAGGACCTGCAACTGGCTCACCGGAAACGGCTGAGGTAGCGGTTAGGTCACCAACCGTTTCAATTGCCGTAATCACGTAGAGAATAATGAAGGGCGCAAAGGCGGCAAAGTTAAAATCAAGACCGTAGCGCAGCGGGATAGGGAGGCGAATGATGGGCAGGGAACTAAGGGAGCTAAAGTCGACTAGCCCCAGGATGATGGAAATAATGTAGCCAACCACTAGACCAATGGCGATCGCCCCCATCCGCAAAAAGCGGTTTTGGGACAGGGTGAGCAAAACCACGATCGCAAGCACCAAACCACCCAAGGCCAAGTTTTGAGTACTGCCAAAGGTTTCGGATTTTAAGGCAGCTGCTCCGCCAGCGAAACTGAACATACCGGTCTTAATCAGGCTCAAACCGATAATCATTACCACCGTACCCGTTACGACGGGGGTAATGATTTCCTGAAGTAGGTGCAAAAAACGGCTGAGGATAATCTCGATCGCAGAGCCGAAGAAGCAGACCCCAAAGATCAGGGCTAGAGCCTGCTCAGGGGTGCTGCCGGTGGCAATGGCACCCGTGCCAACCCCAATGATTGGCCCCAAAAATGCGAAGCTAGTGCCCTGCAAGCTCAACAGCCCAGAGCCAATCGGCCCAAACTTACGCACCTGAATAAACGTACAGACGCCGCTGGCAAACAGGGACATGCTGACGATGATGCCTGTGTCTGCGGGACTGGTGCCGAGGGCACCACAAATGAGTAGTCCAGGGGTAATGATGCCGACAAAAGCCGCCAAAACGTGCTGGATAGCCACAAAAATGGCCTCACCAACCGGAGGCTTGTCGTTCAACCCGTAGATGAGTTGCGATTTAAACTGGGGAGCACCCTCGGGTGCCCCCTGGTCAACGGTACTGCCGTAGTCTGCCTCTGCCATACGCCCTCCAAATGTGGTTTCTACCTGTGCCAGATGTCTCCGGTGTTACAGAGAATTGCAAGCAACCTAAAAACTTTTTGTTCACCTCGCTACAAAAAATTGCCTTATCGCTGCAAAACACCGATTTTTTTCCTCTTTACCTCCGGTTGACTAAAACAACCATCAGTAAACTGGGTAAAACGGTAGCATGCAGTGTACTGTATGCAATCTCCTTTAGGTTATAGAGGAGATAACTGCTGAGTTCTGTAAACCACGGCACAGGAAGGGGCGGAAAGGCGACGAGCTGATGGGTCAGTCTTCCTTTGACGGCTTGAATCGAAGCAACTGGCGCGCTCATCCTCAGTGAACGGTTCTCCGACAAAGGAAGTTGGATGGAGGCAAACCATAGCCCATGCCATCGCTATAAAGCTGGGCTGGTTCGCTCAATCCCATTGCCATTGCCCTGCCCTAAACAACTGGGCGGTGCCTAGGAGAGGTTGAGCTAGGGGCGTGCAGGGAACTAGAAAATGCCCTGGTCTATTTTTTCAGCCACCCGGCTCCCCAAAAAGGTGCTCGAAGTTACAAAATGGCGCTAAGGGTGCCGCTACGATAGCCGTTGAAGAATGCGGGGCAAGCTGAAAGAGTCAGTTTGGAAGCGCAACAACTATAGAGTTATAGAGCTCATTGAGAAGCGAATTGAGAGCTACAACCATATGATCAAGGGGTTACGGCGGTTTTTAGTCTGTCTTTTGGGTCTGCTGCTGTTCCTGCCAACCTTCCCCGCCTGGGCTGATAAGGCTGTGGAACCATTGACGTTTCAGGCCAACACCGGGGCGATCGCAGTCATTTCCCTCTATGAAACTGACCCAGCCACCCAAGCCGACGCGGTCAAGTCGTTTTACAAAGTCAGTAAGTCGTTCTACAAAGCTATTCCTGGCTTTTATGGCTTAGCGCTGCTGTCCAGTCAAGACGGGTCGCGAGTCATAGAACTTACCCAGTGGGAAGATAAGGACAGTTACGACGCCTTTCAGGCTTCCCTGGCGGGGGGGGGTGATGAGGAAGACTACACCAAGTACTACGAGAAATACACCAGCGCCAAGGGTGGCAAGGGCAAAGGCAAGAAAAAAGACGAGACAGTGAGCCTTGGGGAGCCCTTCTTGACTGCGGCCTTCGCCATTGATCAAGTGGTGTCGCCGCCAGGCATGCTATCGGCCATCCCTGGCGGCATGGCGCTGGTTCAGTTGAGCGATGTGGCTGCCGACTCTGCTGATCAACAGTCCGATTTAATCGAGGCCGCCCAAGCTACGTTGTCAGGTCTGCCCCAGCTCTATCCTGCCCCCCGCACCACTGTCCTGCTGCGGGGTATTGATACCTTTCACATTGCCCTGCTAGCCAACTGGGGTACTGCTGCCGAGTTTAGCGATGTAGCCCAGTTACCTCAGCTTTCCTTATCCGCTGACAAAACTGAAGAGGTTTCGTTTGTCACCGATAACCATCTTTACCAGACGATCAAGGTGATTACCCCTAAGCCTGAGAAGTATGGCAAGGGGTAATACCGTCAATTCTGCTACGGACGGTGGGCTACCCCCCCCTGATGATGGATTAAAGAGTCGTTTTGGGGTCCCTCCTGTCAGGTGGGTGGTCAGGTTCAGCCAAGGCCAACTTGTTAACCAAGGCTGGCCAGGTTTTGAGGGATTTACCCGGTTATTTCGATTGCTTGTTTCTGTTCGTTTAGATACTTAACTATGGTTGCGAGTTCTCCTACAAAGCCTGAGTCTAGTCTTGGTAGCTACCTGCTCAGCGACGGCCCGGCTGGGTTCATGCTGAGCTGGGTAGCGGGGTTTGTTGATACGTCTGCCTTCATTATTTTGTTTGGCATTTTTACGGCCCACGTCACCGGCAACATTGCCCTTGCCGGGTACGAGTTTGTGCAGTCTGACGAAGAGTCAACCATCACCCACCTGCTGATGTTTCCGGCCTTTATGGTGGCGGTAGCGGGTACGTCTTTGCTGGCTCGCTATGCGCGCAAGAAAGAATGGCCTGTTTTTGCGGTGTTGCTAACCGCTGAAGCGATCGCCCTATCGATTTTTTTGATCGTCGGGGTCAATCTGTCTCCAGCCCTCATTTTTAATATTCAAGAGGAATATATCTTGCCCATTGCCATTGCCGGAGTCATTGCAATGGCTATTCAAAATGCCCTCATGAAGGAGGCCAAGGGGGTATTTAAGAGCTACATTCCCACCACGGTCATGACGGGTAATACCACCCAACTCACGATTGATTTAGTTCAAGTAGCCATATCCAAGTTTTCTGCTGGCGACGAGAAAGCTGCTTTGGCGGCTGCCGAGTCTATTGAGCGGATGGGACGTATGGTGCCAATTTTGCTTGGGTTTGCCCTCGGTGGATTGGGAGCTACCTATTTCGTGTTGATTTCTGAAACCTGGTGGAGCCTAATTCTGCCGGTGATCGTAATATCGTTTATGGCGGTTGTAGCCTTTTCTGAACACCTTAAGGCGGTTAGTGACAAGAGTTAGGTGCCCCATTGCGTCAAAAGATAACCTCTATGCGTTAGGGTTGCCTTAGCATTGTGTTAGATGATTGTGTTGGTATACGGAGATTACCCGAGCATGCTACGAAAGTTTTTGGCCGTTGTGCTATGTACCCTGGTTTCGCTAACTCTGGTGGCTAGCCCCGCCAGTGCTAAGCCCTTTCCCTTCTCACTGCCATTTTTTAACGATGTCGATTTGACTGAAAGTCAGCAGGCATTGATGGAAGATTTGCAGTCAAAGTACGTCCCCGAGATCGAGAGCATTCTTTTCCCGGAGCAGCAGGAAAAATTTGAGCAGGCCATTCAGGAAGGGTACAGCCTGCGCAAAGCATTTAAGAGCATGGCTCTGACCTCTGAGCAAAAGTCTGAACTGTCTGCCACGATGAAGTCTATTCCTAAGGGTGAACTGTTCGCGACACTCACTCCTGAGCAGAAGAAGGAGGTCTTTATGAACAAGAAGGAAATGTTCATGCCGACTCCGGAAGAGATTGTTGAAAAAATCAAGGCGGGGATGGAAAGCAAAGGGATGTTTGCTCCCGATGCAGAAGGTTCTGAAATGGCCCCTACCCCCGAAGAGATTGCTGAAAAAATCAAGCTGGGCTTTGAGAAGAAGAAAGAGTTTATGCCCAGTATGGAAGAAATCAAAGAAAAAATTTCTGCCAAAATGGAAGCCGCAATGGAGGCTGCGGACGAGTAGGTCTGCCGTCGTCTACCGTTTTCTCCATAGCAGAGGCCTCAGGGTCTCTGCTTTTTTGTTACCTTTCGGTGAGTTCTGAGCGAGGGCGGGCAATGCCTCGGCTAATGAGTAGAGCCTCAATTTGTTGGAGTAACTCAAAGTCAGCCTCCGGTAGAGCCTGGCTGGGCTCCAGTGGAGAAGATGCACTCCGCAAAAACTCAAAGGCCGCTAAGAATTGGTCTGGGGTAGCGGCAATCGGAGCCTCTAGGTGAGCCGGGATAATGCGCTCAAATTGCCAGGTGGCGATAGCGTTGACCCAGTCAAAAACGGCCTCTGTCCCTCGGTTAAAAATGAGGGTTTTAAGAATGGGGGCTACCTGCAACTGCCCCTGGTTGTGCAGAGCAGCGAAGGACTGCTGCCAGTCGGATCGCCAGCGGAAGGGGTAGAGGCCAAAGTAATGCTGGCGCGATCGCAGCGGGGCCTGCTTGGCCTCTTGCCACATCTCCCCCGCTGTCGCCACATCCAGAGTGCTGGGGCGAAAGTAAAAGGCAAACAGCGCAATGCGCTGCCAGCCCTTGCGCCGGTTGGCCGGGCTATCAACGATGGCCTCGGCAGCGCTGTCCCTGGCGTGAAAGAGGAGCGGAAAGGGGTCGATCTGCACAACGGCGGGCGGCTCTGCGGGAATCGCCACGATCGCATCCGTTAGCATCAGCGTTCGGCTGGCCCGGTGGAAGCAGGCGGTTTCGCCAAAGGGCCCCAGCCCTAGGTCAATGGGGGACAGTACAGCGTAGTCCACCTGGTCGGCAAAGGGAGCCTGGGCGCTGTCGGCGGGGAGGAGGTGGGTGCGATCGCGCGGCAGACCCAGCCAGGGCAGCGGCAGATTCAGCGGAAAGCTCCACTGGTTAGGCGTCACATAGACCTGCGCCCGAGGAAATTTACGGGCGAAGGGGCCCACAAACACCTTGTGCTCAATGCCGGTCACCGTTGACATAATGATGTACTTGACCGGCCCGAAGCGCTCCTCTAGTTCGCGCACCAGCGCAATGCACTCGGGCGTAGGCGCGACCGGTGAGTAGACCAGCAGCCCTACAGGCTCCAGGCACACCACCGTCATGCGAATGGGCACCACCACGTAGAAAATGCCCTGGAACTGGTCAAAGGTCCACACCTGGTCTTTGACCACCTCGACCCGCTGGGTTGGTCGCTGGCCGTAGGGGTAGAGGGGCACCACTGGCCAAAAAGGCCAGGCGCGAGAACCATCGCTGCGGGTTGGCAGGGTAGAGGTAAGGGCTGGCATAGGGGCTCGGCGGCAATCCCTGAAGATCATCAATTGTAGTCATTAGCGTACTAAAGAACGGGGATTCAGGGGAATTGCTGCAATTTCTCAGGGCACTATCAGCGGTGCCGCAGACGAATACGTTAAGTTAAATAAAACGAGGCGCTGAGTGATTATCAGACCTCAAGTCACCCCTACCGTTCCCCCGCCATGAAGCGACGCAGGCTACTGGAAGCGGGCACCGCCGTTGTCGGCGGTACCTGGCTTTTAAATTATTTCACCGCTGAAGTCTTCTCTAACCAACTTGACACTATGGCAACCACCAACGAGCAATTTACTGTTAACCATACCGAAGCCGAATGGCGCGACCAGCTGACCCCCGAGCAGTTTCGCGTGCTGCGCCAGCACGGCACCGAGCGGGCCGGTTCTAGCCCCCTCGATAAGGTCTACGAACCCGGCACCTATAACTGCTCGGGCTGCGGCACCCCGCTGTTTACCTCCGACACCAAGTTCAACAGCGGTACCGGCTGGCCCAGCTTCTACGCGCCGATTGAAGGGGCGATCGCCACCACCACCGATCGCTCCTTCTTTATGACCCGCGTCGAAGTCCACTGCGCCACCTGCGGCGGTCACCTGGGCCACGTCTTCCCCGATGGCCCGGCCCCCACTGGCCAGCGCTACTGCATGAACGGCGTTTCTTTAGAGTTTGTGCCCCAGGAAGCCTGATTCCAGGGTTGGACGGAGCGCCAGCGGAACCCAACATTGCCAGGAATTGAGGCGTGTTGAGTTCTGCTTCGTTTCATCCAACCTACGCTTGCTGACTGGTAAGGGTGTGGGGCATGACACCAGATGAAGATGTCTCTGCCTCTAGCTTATGTTCTCATCCATATAGCTGTAGCTATACCTGTCCACTTTCTTGAGTCAAGATCAGTGAGGAGGCTACTTCAGAGAAAAGGACACCTGATCAATTTGCCCGGTAAACTCGAACTTGCCCTTGCCCTGGTAAGCCGGGTCAATGGATGTGATCGAATCGCGGCCCACCTCAAAGGGTTCTAGCCCGTGGCGGAACAAGGAGCGAGTCAGCTTACCCTCCCCAGCGGGTTTGTCGTTTACAAACAGCGCTAGGGTACCGCCCCCCTCTGGCGAGCCGTCGGGAGTGAACTCAGTCTTGATGGTCACCTGGCCCTGGGGTAGCTTCACCGTACCGGGAATGGTGACATCCCCAATATCAAACACCGTGTAGCGGAAGTTGGGCTTGTTGTCCTTCACATAGAGCGACCAGCCCGCCGAGAATGCTCCGGCACAGGTGATTACCCCTTCGACGCCGCTCTTGGGTACCTCCACCTGGGCGGTGATGGTGTGTCCTCGAGGAAACAGTTGTGGGCCAATGGGCTCGGGCAGCCGCACATTGTTGCCGTAGTAGGTCCAGCTTGTGGGCGGTTCACCCCCCACCCGCAGTTTGGGGTCAAACCGCTCGGCAAAGCGCGGGTCGAGGGGAAACACATCGTACTTCTTGGCTTCAGCGATGAACTTGGCTTGGAGCTGCTTCAGCTTGGCCGGATTCGTCGCTGCTAGATCGTTAGCCTGGCTGAAGTCTGTATCAATGTTGTACAGCTCCCAGGGAGACTCTTCGAAATTGCCGTAGCGGCTGTTTGTATCCCAGGGCACCCCAAAGCGGCTGGCCGCCACCCAGCCATTGTCATAGATGGCGCGATTGGTGAACATCTCAAAGTACTGGGTAGTGCGGCGCTCCTTCGCCCCAGCATCGTCAAAGGAGTAGGCCATGCTCACTCCCTCGATAGGTTTCTGGGCAATGCCGTTGACCTCTTTGGGCTCAGCAATGTGGGCGGCTTCAAGAATGGTGGGCACCACATCAATGACGTGGTGGAACTGGGTGCGAATCTCGCCTTTGGCCTGAATGCCCTGGGGCCAGTGCACCACCATGGGGTTGCGGGTACCGCCGAAGTGGCTGGCCACCTGCTTTGTCCACTGGAAGGGGGAATCCATCGCCCAGGCCCAGCCCACGGGGACGTGGGGTTCGCTGGTGGGGCCACCGATTTCATCCAGGCGATCGATGGTGCTCTCTAGTCCCAGCTGAATGCCCAGCAGGCTGGCCAATTCGCTGAAGGTGCCTTCCAAGCCGCCTTCGGCGCTAGCCCCGTTGTCGCCAATGATGTAGAAAATCAGGGTATTGTCCAATTCTCCCGACTGCTCCAGGGAATCGATCAGGCGACCGATGTGGTAGTCGGTGTGGGCCATGTACCCGGCGTAGTTCTCCATCAGCCGCAGGTAGACGGTTTTGGCGTCGTCAGGCACCGTGTCCCAGGCGGGGATTTCCGTTGGGCGGGGGGTGAGTTCGGTGCCGGGGGGAATCACCCCCATCTCTAGCTGCTTGGCGTAGGTGAGTTGTCGTTGTGTATCCCAGCCCTGGTCAAATTGGCCTTTGAATTTTTCCCGCCATTCTGGTGGTGCCTGGTGGGGGGCGTGGACAGCCCCAGTACTGAAGTAGACAAACCAGGGTTTTTCTGGATCGGCAGCGCGGATGTTGCGGGTCCAGTCGATCGCCTCGTCGGTCATATCTTCGGTGAAGTGGTAGCCCTGTTCTGGGGTTTTGGGCGGATCGATGGAGACGGTGTTGCGATACAGGGTGGGGTAGTACTGGTTGGTTTCCCCCTGGTTAAAGCCGTAGAAGTAGTCAAAGCCCAGGCCGGTGGGCCAGCGATCGAAGGGGCCAGCGGGGCTAATGGCGGGTTCGGGGGTGTTGTGCCACTTGCCAAACATGGCGGTGGCGTAGCCGTTGTCCTTCAGGGTTTCTGAGACTAACGCCGTGCTCTTGGGGATGATGCCGGTGTAGCCGGGGTAGCCCGTGCCCATTTCGATGATCACCCCAGTGCCGACGCTGTGGTGATTGCGCCCGGTGAGCAGGGCGGCACGGGTGGGGCTACACAGGGCCGTGGTGTGAAAGCGGGTGTAGGAGACGCCATTGCTGGCCAGTTTATCCAGGTTCGGTGTGGGCACCGGGCCACCAAAGGTCGAGGCCATGCCAAAGCCCACGTCGTCCAGCAAAATCAGCAGCACGTTGGGATCTCCCGCCGCAGCCGTTACGGGCTCTGGATAGCTGGGAACTGAGTCTTTATAGGTTTCCCCCACCTTGCCGCTGAACTTGGGGTCGGGCTGGGGCAGTTGGGTCGCTGCCCCTAGCACCGGACTGGAGCTATAGCTGGCGGCCATGGCGCTGCCGCCAAAGGGCAAGTGCCCCCCCAGCCCAAGGGCCAGGGTGAGGGCGATCGCCACTATCTGCCTAAAAACAGCGGTAATTGAATTGGGACTGGGGCATGTCTGCATCATGAAATTTCCTATCGCTCAAATTTCAACAGCACAGGTCGGAACGTGAACCTGGCGATCGCAACTAGGACCGCAACTAGGACGCGCAGCTGCGATGGCGATGGATAGCTACATCTGTGGGGGTGCCATCGCCAAACCCTTGAGGTGATTCATTATGCATCTAAACCATAAGGGTCTGATAAAAGGTGCGGTTAAGAACTATGTCTGGCACAACTAACTGCTTAGCCGACTGGGTCGGCAGCCGTTTCAAGGGCCAGGGTAGACTGTTGGGCAATGCGCTTTTTCATCCACACCGAGTAGGGAATGGCGACCACGCTGCCCACGATCATGTAGCCCACGATGGTGGGTAGCACCGCCAGCATGGTGGTGTTGAGGGTAGCAATAAACAGGGCCAGCCCCACATTGCGGGCCACGCAGCCCACCGCCGTGGCGGACTGGTGGGCCAGGTCGGGGCCGCCGATCAGATGGCCGATCACCAGGGCGATCGCCGCAAACAGCGCCACCGACGCGATCGACAAAATCCCCGACTCCGCAATTACCGGCAGGCTGGCCACCAGGGCAATAAACACAAACACGAGGAAAACCACATCGGCGATCGCCAGCAGGCGAGAGGCAATTTCATCCGCCAAGTCTGACCAGAGAATACGGGTGCCCAACCCCAGCCCCAGGGGAAGGAGCTGCACAACGGCGACCTGCTTGGCGATCGCCCAAAACTCCACCACCTCGCGGGTATTGGGGAAAAACTGGGCATAGACCCAGAGAATGCCCGGCGTGACCAGAATGGCGCTGGTGCCGCACAGCAGTTGCAGGGCAGCGGAAAACTCGAAGTCGCCGCCCGCCATGCCCGTGCGTTTGGTCATCAGCGGGGCACCCGGGCAGGCCGCCAGCAGCACCAGGCCAGTACCCACGGCGGGGGAAAGGCCTAAGGATTTGAGCAGGGGGCCAACGGCCAAAATCGCCAGGGGCACCAGAATCACCACGCTGACAAGCGATCGCACCAGCGATCCCGGATGCTCGCGAATTTCCGCTAGGGCCGCCTGCGTTAGCCGCAGCCCCATAGAAAACATGATCAGGAAAATCACAATCTGGGCAAAGACGTTGAAGTCTTTGTTTTGCAGCAGGGTAACGAGCAGACTGTCGTTCATGGGAAGAGTTCCTCAGTGCAATAAACAGGGATTGATACCAGCACAAAGTTCACAACTTTGAACTTTGTTCGCGCAGGGTATCCGAAGGAGAAACCTTGAATTTTGAATTGTTTAAGCCGATCCATCCGCTACAGGCTTCACCAGGCGAAACCCCACATGGGTGGTGCCAGTATCCAGCGCCTGGGATTCCCTTGCCGCCGGGCGGTAGCGGCTGCAATAGTTTTTGGCGCACAGGTAAGAGCCCCCTTTGATCACGTGCATCGCCCCATCCATAGGTTTTTTGGGGTCATAGCTGACCGTCTTGGCGGGGCCGGTGGGGTCTTGGCTGTGGGCGTTGCCATCGTGCTCCACGGTGTACCAGTCGGCGGTGAGTTCCCACACGTTGCCGGTCATGTCATACAGCCCGTAGCCATTGGGGGGAAACGACATCACCGGAGCGGTGCCCAAATGGCCATCCTCTTTGGTGTTGAAAAAGGGAAACATACCCTGCCAGGTGTTGGCCTGCTGGGCGGAGTACTGCTCGCCCCAGGTGTAGGTCCACCCTTCGACGCCGCCGCGAGCGGCGTATTCCCACTGGGCTTCGGTGGGCAGCTCGCGGCCCGCCCAGTCGGCGTAAGCCACGGCGTCTTCGTAGGCGATGTGCACCGCCGGATGGTTCGCTTTGCCGTCGATGTCGCTCTCGGGACCGAAGGGATGTCGCCAGTCGGCACCGGGGGTCCAGCGCCACCAGCTCAGGTAGGCCACCTGCTGTAGTCCTTCTGCAGGGGGCTTAAACACCAGGGAACCCGGCGATCGCTGATCGTCGGGCAGGTCGGGAAACTGCTCTTTTGACAGGGGCCGCTCCGCCACGGTGAGGTAGCCGGTGGCCGCTACAAACTCAGCAAACTGGGCGTTGGTGACCTCGTGGGGCTCGATGCAAAAGCTGCTGACGGTGACATCCTCAGCGATTTTTTCTTCGATAAAGTCGGAGCTATCTGACCCCATGGCGAAGGTGCCGCCAGGGATAAACACCATGTCGCTGGGGCAGGGGGCGGCCGGGGCGGCGATCGCCGTAGGAATTGCCAGCGCCCAACAGAGGAGGGTGAGGGTGAGGAGTTTGAAGCAGAGACGTTTCATGTTGAATTCAAAGTTCAAAAAAATGGAGAGGATTAGGTCGTCAACGGAACGGCCTGCTGCTGCTTTTTGACCCACACGTTGTAGGGTAGGGCTGCGATCGCCCCCACCACCATGTAGGCGATGATGGTGGGAATCGCCTGAACCGCTCCGTTGGCCGCCACCAAAAACAGGGCCAGTCCAGCATTGCGGGCGATGGTGCCGGTGGCGATCGAGGAGCGTGTTTCTAAATCTGGCCCCCCCAGCAGATGGCCACACACCAGTCCAAAGACGACCAAAACCGGAATCACCGCCAGCCCGCGCCAGGGCACCGTGGGAATGGTGACCAGACTGAACCCCAGCAAAAATACCAGCAACACGACAAACAGCGTATTGGCCACGGTGGTCAGCAGGTCGCTAATGTCAGTGGCCAGATCGCCCCCCCATTTACGAATCAGCAGCCCCAGCCCCAGGGGCAAAAACTGTACCGTTAGAACTTGTTTGGCAATGATGAGGAAATCTGCGCTGGCCTTCACCTGGGTGAAAACCAGGGTGATCACCAGCAGGGTCAGGGGGGTCGTCACCACCGCCAGGGTGGCCAGGGTGACCTGAAGACTGGTGGCGATCGCCACATTGCCCCCGGCCATCGTGGCCCGCTGGGTCAGCAGCGGTGCCCCCGGCGACGACGCCAGCACCGCCAGCCCCAGACCGATCGGCACCGCCCCGGGCAGGCCCTGCAAAAATAGATAGCCAATCAGACCTGTACCCAGGGGAAACAAGACCAGGGCGGCGAGCAGCGATCGCCCCAGCAAACTCGGCTGCTGCCAGAGGGTAGCCAGACTGGCCAGGGGCGTTTTGGCCCCCAGGGTCAGCATCAGCAGAAAAATGGCGATCGCGGTCAGGGTCTGAATCACCTGGCTGTCGAGGGTAAACACATCGGCCAGCTCGACCCCCGACAGCGCCAGGGGGATAAACGCTGCCAGCCCCAAAAATAGCAGCACAATGGCTACGGTTAACCCCTGGGACCAGCCGGGGGTGTACTTGTATTCCTCGGTTTCGATGTTTTTGAGAATGCGCCAGTGGCTGACGATCGCCGCCACCAGGGTAAATAACCCCAGGGACATCAGGCTCAGCCCCAGCACCCGCTCCTCGGTGAGCACATTGACCCCAACTCCCACCTCGGTTTTGTCGAGGTATTTAAACAGGCGATCGATACCAAAGCCAAAGCTAATCATCGACAGCGCCGTGCGAATCCAGGCCATCAGGGTGCGCTCTTCGGCGGCGCGGGTGCGCTCACGGGCCAGCTCCGTGCGGGTCTCGGCCAGATCGGTGCGCTCCACCGCCATGTCCGTACGCCTGGTCGACATTCCTGTACGCTTTTCGGCCAGGTCTGTACGTTGCTCTGCCAGGCTCGTACGCTGCTGAGCCAGCTCGGTGCGCTGCATGGCCAGTTCATTGTTGCTGGGCATCGGGGATGGTGGCTGATCACCCGTTGAAGCAGGTTGTGGATTTGGGTCAGGCATGACAGAGGTCGTAAGAGAACAAAAACATCGTGGACAGATTGAGTGGTTGGAATCCGTAGGGGCACCCTGCGAGGTATCCCTACCGCAGCAACGGGCTGATGAGTACCCCCACAAACGCCACAGTTCCTAAAAATGCTAAAACATAGGCCACCAGCAAAGAGGGCGAATGCCGAGAGGTATACACCAAATCATTACGCTGAATGCGCTGGAGCTGGTGGCGGTGGTCCATGGCGGCATACAACATGGCAAAGGTGCCCAGGGCCACAAAGGACAACCCCAAAATGCGGCTCAAACGAACCGGATTGACCGCATCCCCTAAGGACTGCTGAATGGCCGCAACAATGCGGTCAATACCAAAGCCAAAGCCAATCAGCGACAGGGCCGTGCGAATCCAGGCCATTAGCGTGCGCTCAGCTGCGGCCCGATTGCGCTCTTTGGCCAGCTCAGTACCAGGGTTGGGCACTGGGGGAGTTGGGTTAGCATTACTCATGGCAATTACCGCTATATCAAAAAGAAAAACAACTAAACTGGCGAGCAAGAGTACAGGGATGAGCTATGTTCAAAGGGGCAGATTTTGCCCGTGTTGATAGCGGTAATTGCCCCAGCCCCAGCCCTTTACACCCCTACAAACGCTAGTACCATGAGTGCTTCTCAACCCCAACGGCTGTTCGGCACTACGAACGAACTGGCTAAGGAACGCAACCGCGCCGCCGCAGAGCGAACCATTAACGCCTGGATCGCCAACTGCCTCAGCCTGATTGGGATTGGGATTGCCGTGGATCAAATTTCCCGCAGCCTGCGGCAGCGATTCCCCAATGCTGACCCAGGCATGACCGCAGAGACGGCCCGGTTCACGAGCATGGCCTTTATCGGTGTTGGCCTGGTGTTGCTGGCCCTGGCCCTGATGCAGCATCGCCTGGCAATCAAAACCATTCAGCATGAAGACTATGTGGGGCTGTCGGTACATGCCCTGAATCGCCTGGTGGTAACCGCTATTGTGCTGACTGGTTTTCTGGGTTCCATTACGATTCTCTTTTTGCTGTAAGCCGGGCGATCGCGGCAACCCATTCGGCAAGACTGTGACAATTTTCATCATGGCTGCGGCTATAAAATCTCTCAGGTAAACTCAACTCAACACGGTAACGGTCAATCGTAAAAACGCCACTAAACCGACGATAAAGAGGGCTAGGCCAGTTATCCCACCTAACGATGGGCGCGGCGTAAAGTAATACTGCGGTTGTTTAAGACGCTTCATTTCTCCTTGGCAATCTAGGGCTGCAAACAGGAGATTTATCACCCCTAACCCAATCAGTAGGAGACTTAAACTGTAGGCCCATTGGTTAATAAACGGAGCATTTTCGGAAAGTGCCTCTACGACTTGGTCGACACCAATTCCGGTACCGATTAACGTGACGCTACTGCGAATAAACGAGAGCAATGAGCGATCGGCGGCCAATCGGTTGCGCTCGTGGGCCAGTTCCTCCTGAACATTGGGAGGGTAGGGCGTTTGCATCGGTTCATTCATGGGCTACGTCCTCCAAATGAGGATAAAAATAACGGCAACTCCTTCTAATATCACCTCACCAATTTGGGCGATCGCCAAGAAAAACTCTTCAATGTGGTGTAGCCATTCCATCATTAACCCCCTTGTCCGAGCGATAGCGCGGCTGCCTCTAGCTCTAAGGTTTGTACGGCTTCCAAAGACTGTCCCGTCGTTTCAATGCGGAAGGCAAAGGTTATGACCGCCGCCAGTAAGCAGCAAAACGACAGGGCGATCAGCAGTGGGGGAACGCCCCAGGAGGTCTCTAAAATCGGTAGCACAAAGGTGCCCACCACCGCTCCAGCCTTGGCAAAGGCGGCGGCAAAGCCAGCCCCTGTGGCCCGTATTGCTGTAGGGAATACCTCCCCCGACAGCAGAAAGGTGGTGGCGTTGGGGCCAGCATTCATCATCAGATTGAAAATTAAAAACCCAAGCAACACCAGCACTATTTCGCCCTGACTGCCGGCGGGCCACAGCCCTGAGGCCGCCAGCACGGCCAACCCCACCGCCATACCCAAAAAGCCGATGATTTGCAGCCGCATGCGACCCAGGCGCTCTACCATCAGAATGGCAGCGATGAACCCAAAAATTAAAAACATATCCACTACCGCTGAGCCCCGAGCCGAGCCCATCTCACGGGCCATAAAGTCGGTTTCCCCAGAGAAAGCCAGCATGGCGATGATGGCCGGGGTAAAAATGCCGATGCCGTAGGTGGCGATATCCTGCAGGAACCAGGGTAGCGAGGCCAAGATGGTGCTGCGGCGATGGTGGTGGGCGAAGAGAACCCCGTAGGTGGGTCGTTCGCCCGAGGCCGGAGGCTCCTGCTCTGCGGTGATGGTGATCGGGGTTTCGAGCAGTTGAGTAGCGGCGGCAGAGGCATCGGCGTATTCGCCCCGGCTAATGTAATAGCGGGGGCTCTCCAGACTAAAGCTGAGCCGCACGATCGCGACTGCAATTGCCAACAGCACCCCCACCCCCAGCATCCAACGCCAGGCGTACTGTATGGCCATCTGGTCGGTGTCGGGGTACAGCGTGCGGAACAGATGAATGGTCACCAGCCCGGTGACGGCCCCCAGCAAAGCCCCCACCGCCTGAAAGGTAAAGGCCCCAATCACCATGCGGCCCCGATGGCGGGCGGGCACATTCTCAGTGATGTACGACACGCTGATCGGGTAGTCGGCCCCAATGCCGACCCCGACCAAAAAGCGAAAGGCAATCAGCGAGGCGGCATTCCAGGCCAGGGCAGTGCCGGCGGTGGCGATGATAAAGATGGCGACATCGACAATCAGCATGATCTGCCGCCCGATGCGATCGGTAACGGGGCCCAGGGTGAGGGAACCCACTAGCGACCCGGCGACGGCGGCGGTGGCCACTGCGCCAACGGCGGTCGCGTCTAGGCCAAAGTCGCGCTGCAAGAAGGGAATCGCCACCCCAATGATGAAAAAGTCAAAGCCATCCAGGGCGATCAACCCCGCCGACAGCAGCCACAGCAGCCACATGGTGCGGGTAATCGGGGAGTCATCTAGGCGGGCTTCAAAGGAATCTGGGTTTGCCGTCGTCACCGTCATGGGTCAGCCTCCTTCTGCTTGGATGTACCCGCTGGTTCTTTGTGGTCCAACTGCAGCAGGCGGGTGCTGGTGGCGATCGCCAGAATGGAGAGGGGAATGACCAGATAGGTCCACTCCAAGCTTTGAAACGACAATCGCTCCAGCAATCCTTTCACAAACACCACTGTCAACAGCACCACTAGCAGCTCTAGGAGCATTTTTTTGAGCGTGCCAATGCTGTCGACCTGCAACCAGGCGGGGGTGTTGGGATCTTTTCGCCCCAGCTGGATAAATAACGAGTAAATGCCGAAGGCAAAAAACAGAAACGCCAGCCCAACCAGAAAGTCATCCAGACTTTCCAACAGCTCAATGGTGACCAGTTCGGCCGGATCGATCGCACTCCCCGCCAGCACCGCCTCTTTAACCCCTGCCACGATTAAGATGGCCCCCACAGTATTCGTCGTGCCGATCCAGAACATGACCAGTGCCCCCACCAGAGACGACAGCACCGCCAGCACGCTAATAAAGCGGGTCCACAGAATCGTAACCCCGAGCCGGGGCATTAAATTGGTTGTCTCAGGCGGTGTCGCGGTTGTTTGGGAAGCGTCAGGCATAGTCGATGGCTAGGGGTAAGAAAACAGCATTGGCAGCTGGCCCAGGTAGGAAACCCTTGAGCAGGAAACAACAGAGCTTATTCTAGGTTGACGCGCGTAGCCCTGTTATTTTGACTGCGCTTTCCCACCTCTCCGGCGGTAGGCATCAGAATGACCAGCATGAGCAGTGCCCCAACCAAAATCATGGTCAACACATTGGCATCGTCACCGAAGTTGCCCGTGGCCACGACCATGGCCGCTGCAATATTGCGCTGGGCGGCCCCTAAACCCATGACCGGGCGGGTGCTGGTAGTGGGGCCAAGGACATAGCCGATCGCCAGGGAAATCAGAATAAATAAAATGGCGGCAATAATGGCACCACTGCCGATCGCCCCAATCATGGTCTCGAAATTGAGTACCAGCATAAGCACGAAGACCGCCAGCAGGCTCATCGATGAGGCTTGAGCCATGTGGGGCTGCCAGGCGGCGGCGATCTCGCTATAGCGGGCTTTGACCAGGAGCGCGATCGCCAGGGGAATCAGCATCAATACCACCAGCGATCGGGCGATGTCGGCGGGGTTTACCGATACCCCCGGCAGCAGCAGGGGCAGCACCAGCGGCACATAGATCACCGTCACCACCATCAGCAGCACCATCAGTCCAACGCTAAAGGCCACATCGGCCTTGGCGGCCTGGGCCAGCTTGGGCAAAAAGGGTGCCCCCGCCGCCGTGGCTAGCAAGATCAAGCCAATGCCCAAAGACGGGTCAAGGGGAATCACCGTCTTGAGTAAGAGGGCGACTAAGGGTACCAGCACAAAGTTGGCCAGCAGGGCCCGCACCACCAGGTTGATATCTTTTAGAGGCGCGAGAATTTGCTGAACAGTTAGGCTCAGACCCAGTGCCAACATACTGCTGATCACAAAGATTAACGTGGCCAGATTGGCTAAGACTTCAATCACTTCAGTCATGATGATGGCCTTACGTAAAGGGACTAGCAATCTGGCAAGGGTTGGATCTGGGGTTTAAGGCGTAAAGTGATTGGCCTAGCTTGAGGACATCTGGCCCCTACTGCCCCTTCAGCAAAAGTTGAAACACCAGCGCCTGAATTTCCATCGCTGAAAGCACAAATTGAATGCCCAGGGCAAACTGCATCACCCCCAGGGTGAACCCCAAAATTTTCAGCGTGACCGGCCGAAGGAACCTAATGATCGGCACCGCCGCCAGCATCGACAGCAGGTTTAGCCCCATCACCACCACCAACAGGGCCACCACCGACCGCGAGCCCAGCCCCAGCTCGGTGGAAACAATCATCAGGGTGAGGGCGATCGCAATGCCGAAGGGCGGCAGAATGGTGGGAAAGGCCAGCGGCGTAATGGCCAAATGGGGCTCGGGATGCTCGGGCGACGGGGCTTGCTCTCCCCGAGGGTCATACTGGGTGAGAATCAGCCGCAGAGCCACCAAGGAAAGCAAAATACCGCTGGCGATCATCAGCGCTGGCAACTGAATCCGCCAGACCCTGAGCAGGTTACTGCCCAGCAGAACGACCAGCAAGACGACCAGGGTTGACACCACGGTGCTCACTAGGGCCAGCCGCCGTTTAAGAGCGCGATCGGCGTTGCGGGTCAATTGAACAAAGACTGGAATCACCTTGAGTGGCCCCAGGGTGACAAAGAAAATAATGAACAAATTAAAGTGACCAAACTGATCTTTGAAGTTGTTTTCGACCACCTCTTGGGCAATTTTTCGTTGGCCACTCCGCAGGGGTGGAGTCGCCAGGTCTTCGGTCTGAACCTGCCCTGGCAAAGCAGCAGACTCTGCTAGGGCGGGGATATGACTTGGCATAAACCCAAAGACTAGACCCAGCAGCAGTGACCCAACCACCAACCAGCCCAGAAGACGACGACTCAAGGCTTTCCTCAGTAGGGCTTGGGGGATTCGCTGATGAGCATCACAAGGATCGGTCAGGGGGTGGGTCTTAGGCATCGGGTTTCCCAAAACGGCTAGGCTTCAACGGCGAAATGCTCTCTCAATTTGGCTTCCTGCTCGCTGGATAGGTTGGACTGAATTAGCTCAACCTGCTCACCAGGAAACGCATCGAGCACCTTGTCGACGGTGGCTTTTTCGCTCATCAGAAACAGGGCTGAGGTCCCTTCGGTAACCTTGGAGCGCACATCCTTAATGAACTGGTCATTAATGCCGTAGTCAGAGAAATGACCGGACAGGGCACCGGACAGAGCACCCACCGCCATGCCAAACAGAGGCACCATAAACAGCAAGCCAAACAACATCCCCCAGAACGCTCCGTCCAGTGTCCCGGCCGCTTTGAGCGCATCCGAAGCCTGACGAGTCCTAGGCTTCTTTTTGCCGGGCTGCCAAACCACGGTGGCGGCATCGACAATCTCGATCAAATGCTGCTTTTGTAGCTCGACCAGCTTGGCGATCGCCTTGTCTGCACCGTCAACCGTGTTGAATTTCCAAACCGTTAGATTAGCCATGGAACTGTATCTCCTTAAAAAAACTCTCGAAACAACCCTAAGCCAGTCCTTGGGGCTGGACTTCCTCGACTTCCTGCAGGGCGGCGTCAATATCCCGAAAACGTTGACCCGCCACCGCCGGATTGCTCAAGAGAATCCCTTTGAACATAAAGTGGGCCGTTAAGGCGGCCGTCAACACCGGAATCGCATTCACCACCGGAGTGTCGGTAATCAGCAGCACTACCACCGCCACGGTGGCCGGAAACGGCACCACAGCACAGGGCACCGCCGCCATCATGCAGCCCACCGTCATCATCAGGGGAAGTCCCGGAAAAATCTGCCAGAGCACGACCCCCACCGTGCCACCCACGAAAAACAGCGGAAAAATCGGTCCGCCAATAAACCCAGCGGCCAGCACCACCGTAACCGCCAGAAGTTTTAGCACCACGGATAGGATTAAGAACCCCATCGTCATATCGGCTCGGCCTTCTACCACCTCCAACAGCCCTTCGGTGCCGAGAAACAGGGTCAGCGGCATGGCCATGCCCAGTAGGCCAATCAATACCCCCACTGCGGTGCAGCGCAGGATGGGCTTGTCATGGAGGGGAGCCATGAGCTGATGAAATGACTTCATCAAGAAGGCAAAGAGAAACGCAAAGACAACGGCGAAAATCCCCAGCAAAACCGCTACTAGCAAATGCCACTGCACCAATTTGTAGGAGGGGAGGTCCAACAGTCTAAGCACAGACGAAAACTCACTGCCGCCAGCCGTATAAAACACCGCGAATCCCAGCACTGACGACACGACAATAATCATCAGAGTGCCGTAGTAATAGGGCGACTGTCGGTGCTTCAACTCTAGCCCCATCAAAATGACCGCAAACGGAGCCGTGAACAATCCGGCAAAGGCTCCGGCCACGCTGGCAAACAGGTTGGTCCGCACAACTTCTTTGGGCAGGCGCCGCTTTTTCGAAATCCACACCCCTATGCCCCCGGCCAAAATGCCTGTAGGCGCTTCTGGTCCCAGGGCAAAGCCTCCCACCAGGGACACGATGGATGCCAGTACAGCCCCGACGGCGTGGGTCAGTTCCATATCCCCTTTGGGAATGGCCCCAAACACATCCACCTCTTCGGTGGGCATCATCTTGTGAATCACTCCCACCAGCAGCCCGGCCAGGGTGGTGATGATGAGGATTTTGACGGAACCTGAAAAGGGGGCGATGGGCATGTCTCCCCCCCAAAGCAGATGCTCAACGCCATGAACAATAACGATATAGACGAAGGCAACCACCGCCCCGATCAGGCCCATCAGAGTGCCCCAGCCGAATCGAGTCCAGTATTCGCGCGATCGCGCGTAGCCAATGGGTTTCATAGGTTTCCCTTGGTAATCAAACCCGACTGGGGAAATCAATGCAGGATGGGTGCAGCTATAGCGGCTTGCCCATCCTGCCAGGGAGTTGAATCTAGCTGCTCGGCGGCTCTAGCAGCGTCTCCAGCGCATCGTCGATGGTGAAGCTAGCGGCCTTTTGCCGGGGTGGATAGTCCTTAAAGGTCGCTAAGAACTGACCCACGAAATTCTGCGCCGGCAGCAGCAGATACACGTGATCCAGATACCAATCCCAGTAGGTATTGGAGGTAATGGTCGCCTTCTCGTAGGGATCGGTACGCAGGTTATAGAGCCAGGGTATGCGGGTCGCTACGAACGGTTCCCCCCACAGGGCCAGAGTGCCTGGTTCGCGCTGTTGGGCAAAGTGTACTTTCCAGTTGTCGTAGCGCATGGCCAGCAGGTCGCCATCGTCAGAGAAGTAGAAGTACTCTTTGCGGGGGGCTTCAGTCGTCTCGCCCGTGAGGTAAGGCAAGAAGTTGTAGCCATCCAGATGGACCTTGTATACCTTTTTGCCAGCCCGGTAGCCCTTCAGCAGCTTGCCTGTGATATCCGGCTCACCAGCAGCGGCCAGCAGGGTGGGAGCCCAGTCTAGGTGGGACATGAAATCGTTACTGATGCTACCCGCCGGGATATGCCCAGGCCAGCGCACAAAGAAGGGCACCCGAAACGCCCCTTCCCAGCCGGTATCCTTTTCGCCCCGGAAGGGAGTCATGGCCGCGTCGGGCCAGGAGTTCATGTGAGGGCCGTTGTCGGTGCTGTAGATGACGATGGTGTTATCAGCAATGCCCATCTCATCAATGGCGTCGAGGATTTGACCGACATTTTTGTCGTGGTCAATCATCGTGTCGTGATAGGGCGACTGCCAGCGACCTGCCTGACCCACACTCTCAGGTTTGGGGTGGGTTCGAAAGTGCATGTGGGTGAAGTTCGTCCACAAGAAGAAGGGCTCATCGGTACCCGCATGCGCTTTGACGTACTCTACCGAGCGATCGGCAACATCATCGTCGATGGTTTCCATCCGCTTTTTGGTCAGCGGGCCGGTGTCTTCAATGCGGCCATCGGCAAAGCTATGGATGACGCCGCGAGGGCCAAAGTTTTTGGCAAAGTCGGGGTATTCGCTGGGTTTTGGATAGTCGGGCAGTTCCGGCTCTTCTTCGGCATTTAGGTGGTAGAGGTTGCCGTAGAACTCATCAAACCCATGGTTGCTGGGCAGAAATTCGTCCTTATCGCCCAGGTGGTTTTTTCCAAACTGGGCGGTGGCATAGCCCTGAGCTTTCAGCAGTTCAGCGATGGTGGGATCTTCGGCGCTGAGACCGATATCGGAGCCGGGTAGCCCTACTTTGCTGAGGCCGGTGCGAAACACACTCTGCCCGGTGATAAAAGCCGATCGCCCAGCGGTACAGCTCTGCTCCCCGTAGTAGTCGGTGAACATCATGCCTTCTTTTTCTAGGCGATCGATGTTGGGGGTGCGAAAGCCCATTAGCCCATGGGTGTAGGCGCTGATATCACTCTGGCCGATGTCGTCGCCCCAGATGACAACAATGTTGGGCTTACTAGGCGCAGTCGCCGCCACCGCCGGGGTTGTGGCCACTACGTCTTGATAAGCTCCATAGGAAGAATAGGTAGCTGCTAGGGCCATCCCGCTGGTCTTCCCCAAGATATTCAACGGGGCAAACCCCATCGCAAAGGCCAACACCACGGCCAGCGATCGAGTGACGAGACGCCAGGGGATGAGTTGGGCAACTCCGAATAGTAAGCCCAGGAGCTTCGGATTGCTCATAATGCAAGGTTCTCCATTGTTTCCGACTTCAGTAGGACAGGCTTTAGGTCGTCAAGTGCCATAGCCTAGTCAACGATTTTTCGATCCCTATTACCTTCTCCCAAAGGCATCAGGCGGTCAAACTGTGGGGCTATGCACGCCCCAAATCCCTTCTAGACAGCATAGTGGCTGAATCTAAGGAGAAAATAGGGAAGTATTACGTTTCTGAGCCCCAAGGCCCCAGACCTGAGTTTTAGCTCCTTGAGAACCGCCAAAACCCTTGACTGTTCGTCGCGGCTAGGGCGGCTTCTCCCCAGGCTAAGTTGCCCATCGAGAAGGTCGCCGTCAGGGCAGGCGTAGCGACTGGTTTGAGCACTGCCCTCAGCCAATTAGGGGGCAAAAATCTCGATGACATACATGTTCCTCATAATGCCGTCCAACTCATAACACGATGGGTTAGGTATAAGACTGGGCAGTCATTTCTACCAGTGATGAAACCCTGCACCCCTAACGAGTCAACCCCGGTGACTCCCCTTGGGCATTGGTAAACGGCAAACCCACTGGGATCAGCCGTGTCAATACTACGGTGCGAATCCCGGTTGGGCCTATTCAAAAATTGCTTATTCTGCGGAGGGGGGAATGGAAAATTATTTCCAGAAAATTTCCGTTTCTATCTGGGAACTACCAACTTGACCCCGACTATCGGCGAAAAACAAACAAATTGCCCGTCGCCCCGCGCCCAAAGCGCAGGTCCTCATCCAGGTAGGAGGTAATCCATAGGGCCTCCTGACGCAGAAACTCTAGCACTGGGATGGTGAGTTGGGGTAGGTTTAGCCCGGCGATACCCAGCAGGCGGGTAGCCTGCACGGTAAAGCTGCCAAAGCTGACGCGGGCGCTTTCGCCCTCTTCGTAGGGCCGCCAGATGCCCTGGGCGGTGGCGGTCAGTTCGCCTAGGAAGGGTAGTGAGAACACGGCACCGTTCTCGGTGGCAATCTCGGGACCATTGCTTTCGGAGCTATTCAGCCGCTGCCACACCCGACGAATGCCCACGGGCAGCGGAAACTGACGATTGATCCGGCGGGTTACCACCGTCCCCCGGGAGGCGTAGACCAAGGCCCAGGAGCCTAGCAGCAGCGGCCAGTGCTCTGGTTTCAGGGGTTGGTCAATGGGGTTGAGGGTCTCCAGTTCGCAGATAATCTGATCGATGGCGGGGTGCTCGGCGGGGAGAATCGCCTCCTCGGGTTCCAGGGCTTCAATCTGCTGAAGCAGCTGGGTTTTGAGCTGGGTGCGACGTTGGTAGGTGGGAGTCATGGCGACAAGAAACTGGGATCAATTGGCCTGGGCCTAGAGCCTTAGGATACCCCCAGGGTGGTGCCTCAAACACCCTGCACCGGGACCAGTGGGGGTTTGGCTCCCACAGCCATTGCTGAGCCAGGGCGGGGCGAGGGGCATGGCCAACCTGGCCCTGCCTGCCTGTTGTGGCCCAGCCTGAGCGGGGATAGCGCCCCGAGATGAAGCTAAAGTGATGAAGCCAAATTTTGGCTCGAGGGAATTTTCGCTAAATACTGCTGAAGAATGGCCTGGCCAGTGGGCAACCAGGGCTGAAACGGGCTAGCGTTCACATAACGAACCCCCAGAAACCATGCGCCCTCTCTTCACCGGCCCCCTCACCCTTGAAACGGTGACCGTCGCGATTCGCAATTTGCCCCAACGCCTAGTCGGGTGCCGTATTGTACAGCTCTCGGATTTTCACTACGATGGGCTGCGGCTGTCGAATGAGTTGCTGCAGCAGGCGGTCGATCGGGTCAATAGTCTAGAACCTGACCTGATTGCCCTGACTGGCGACTATGTCACCAGAGACCCGACTCCGATTTTTACGCTGTCGACCTACCTCAGCCGGATGAAGAGCCGCTATGGCACGGTGGCAGTGCTGGGCAACCACGACAATATTAGCTTCCAGGGACGTCAGATGATTTTGCGATCGCTCCGCCAGGCCGACATCATGGCCCTTTGGAACGACGTTGTCTATCCCCTGGGGGACGATCTGCCGGTGGTGGGGCTAGCCGAATTTTGGTCCCAGGATTTTCACCCAGCTAAGGTGCTCGATGGGCTGTCAGCCACCCAGCCCCGGCTGCTGCTTTCCCACAACCCCGACAGCGCTGAATATCTCACCCCCTGGCGCGTCGATCTACAGCTCTCGGGCCACACCCACGGCGGGCAGATTGTGCTGCCTGGGCTCGGGCCCGTACCCGCCATTACCCAGGGGGTGCAGCAGTCACTGGCCACCTGGCTGCCCTTTGACCTGCCCTACCTGAGCCGCAAATGTCTCAAGGTAGTGCACCACTGGGAATGGGTCTCGGGGCTGCACTCGGTGGGGGGCAACCAGCTCTATGTGAACCGCGGCCTGGGCACCTACGCGCCGGGGCGGTGGCGGTGCCCGCCGGAGGTGACATTGCTGGAGTTAGTGAGGGGGGTAGAGGCGGGTGACCCCTAGGAAACCCCTTAGGAACCTCTAGTGTTATGGTGGCTTTCCGAGGTCAGTATTCGACTGTTTTGATCAGGGGGCAGAAAATCTACCGCCGCCAGAATGGCCTGGAGATTGACGCCGTCTTCGAGCAGGCTGATGTGGCCGCTGTGGGGCAGGGGGTAGATGCGGGGATTGGGCAACAGCGCGGCGAGACGCTGGGATTCATCGAGGGAGGGCAGCAGCCGATCGCTCAAGGAGGCTACCAACAGCGTGCTGGCCTTGACCCGTTGCAGGGCCAGGGGTTCGAGCCGGAACTGCGACAGCAGCCCAAGCCGCCAGGCGGTGCTAGCCTGAGAGACGGCATTAATTGCCCGCACCAGGGCACGGCGGTTCGCCGGGCCCATGCGGCTGAAGTCGGCCATCAGCGGCAGGCCGCCTAGGGTAGACCCCTGGTAGATCGGCGGGGCCACCCAGGGGGTGAGATTCGCCACCCAGTGCAGCCAGGGAAAGCGATGGAAGGATGAGGCCGAGTTGACCAAAATTAAATGGCTGGCCAAGGCCGGATCTAGGGCTACCACCCGCAGGGCTAGGCAGGCTCCAAAGGATTCGCCACACAGGTAGATGGGGGCTGCACCGGCCTCCTGGCGTACCAGCTGCACCACCTGGGTGGCCAATCGTTCCCACGAGGATAGGTCATCCCCAGGAATGACCAGACAGCGAATGTCGAAGTAGGGCTTGAGGCGATCGCCCTGGGCGGCAAAAAGTTCACCGCTGCCATCCATGCCGGGCAGGTAGATAAATAGAGGGCGGTGGGGGTTTTTCCCGACCGGAGCAGACAGTTTGAGATCCTCGACTTCTAGCATGGGCAAGCAACGGCAGGCCAGGCGGGGCGGGCCAGTAATGGGGTTTCAACCATGGTCAACTAGCAGCCCCCCCGCTTGAGCAGGGTGGCAATTTCCTCCTGGCAGCATTGGCTGAGCTCCGTCGCCAGGGCGCTGGCTCCCTTGCTGCGGTAGCGCGATCGCAGCCGGTGGTCGACCCGCACCGGTCGGCCAATCAACACCTCGACATCCTGGTAAAACATCGCCGGGTGCCAGCCCGGCTGCTGAAACAGCGGCTCAGAGGCGTCAAAAACACTCAGCCAGCGCAGGGGCATCACTGGGCTGATCGTTTCACGATGGGCAGCAATCGCCACGGGCACAATAAAAAGCTCCTCGACCGGCGCCCGCAGGGCCAGGTGGGCAAACCCCCGATGAAAGGTATTCAGGTTGTCTGGGGCAGTTTTGTGTACCATGGGCGCTGCCCCCTCAGGGAAAATGCCCACGGCCCCACCCTCCTCCAGCGCGGCCATGGCGCGGCGAAAGAAGGCCGTTTGTCCCTTGTCGGGAGCGTCTAGGGGGAGACAGCCCAGGGCGTTGATCAGGCTGCGTAACCCCGGCACCTGGCTCATGTAGTGGTGACAGGCAAACCGCACCGGGCGACCCAGCGCCGCCATCAGCAGAGGGGCATCCATAATGCTGCGGTGGTTGCTGACCAGCACAATAGGCTGAGCGGCAGGCAATCGGTCTTGCCCATGGAGGGTCATTCGAACCCGCGACAGGGTCAACAATCCCCGAGACATATCGAGGGGGTTAGCCAGGGAGGGAGGGGCGATGGGGGGCAGAGAAGCTAGGGCCATTAACGTCCTGAAGAGGTGGGGGGTATGCCAGCACCCAGTGCCTAGCGGGGGGTGTCGACCTACGCTCCATAACGTAACAAAATCTCAAGCGTTCCGAAGGGGGGCAACCGCCTTCCTGCCGGGGAGGATACCCCTACCGCTTTAGCCTAGCGGCGCGAGGCCCGCAGCTGTCCGCAGGCGGCGTTTTCCTCTAGCCCTCGGGAGTAGCGAACGGTGACCGCCACCCGGCGACTCTCCAGCTCGGCCACAAAGCTGCGGATGCTGGCCTCGCTGGGGCGCTGGTAATCGGCCTCGTCGATGGGGTTGTAGGGAATCAGGTTGACGTGGCTTTGAAAGCCCCGCAGGTGCTGGGCCAGCTCGGCGGCGTTGGTGGGCTGGTCGTTGAGACCCGCCAGCAGAATGTACTCGAAGGTGACCCGCCGCCCGGTGAGCTGCACGTATTCGCGGCACTCGTCCAGCAGTACCTCCAGGGGGTAGGCCCCGGCGCTGGGAATGAGCTGGAGCCGCTGGGCCTGGTTCGAGGCGTGCAGGCTGACCGCCAGGGTAACCTGGAGCTGCTCCGCCGCCAGGGCGCGAATGCGGCCCGGTACTCCCACCGTCGACAGGGTGATGGCCCGCTGGCCAATCCCCACATCGTGGTTGAGACTGCGAATAGCGGCCACTGCGTTGGTGCTGTTGAGCAGCGGTTCGCCCATGCCCATAAACACAATGTTGCTCACCCGCTGGCCAAAATCCTCCTGCACCGTCAGCACCTGGTCAATAATTTCGTGGCGGGCCAGGTTGCGTACAAAGCCCCCCTTGCCCGTGGCGCAAAAGTCGCAGGCCATGGGGCAGCCCACCTGGGACGACACGCACACCGTCAGCCGCTTGGCGGAAGGGATGCCCACGGTTTCAATAATTTGGCCATCGGTCAGCCGGAGCAGATACTTGACGGTGCCGTCGCTGGCCACCACCCGATGGTGTAGGGTGGAGCGGCCCAGGTCGACCTCGGCCACCGTCTGACGCCAGGCCTTTGGGAATACGGTGATGTCTGCGAGCGATCGCGCCCCCTGCTGGTACAGCCACTGGTAGAGCTGCTTACCTCGGTAGCCCGGCTGCCCCTGGGCCTGCACCCACGCGGTTAGCTCCTCTAGGGACTGGCCCAGCAGCGGCTCCTTGAGGGGCACCCCCTCCTCTGGGAGGAGAGCCGCTGGTGAGTGATCGGGTTGGGAAATAACAGCCATAGCCGCAGTGAATCACAGTCTTCCATGGTAGCGATAATCTCGCCCGGCGGATTGCCCCCAGGAATGCCCCCAGAATTGCCCTACTGGCTCTGGCGGTGGCGGCTGGGGAAATCGTCGGAGTCAGGCTTTGACTTGGGGGTGATGGTATTGGTGCCCATCAGTTCGACCAGGCCTTCCGTGAGCATTTCGGGGTTCATAAAGATGACCTTGGAGTTGTCGCTTTCTCCCAGCTTTTGGTTCGCTTCCACGTAGCGCTGGGCCAGCAGATATTTGAGAATTTCGCCGGTATCGCTGCGCTCCTTCAGGGCTCTAGAGAGCATTTCAATCGATTCCACCGTGGCTTGCGCCCGTTCGATCGCCGCTTCCTTTTCGCCCTGGGCCTCGCGCACCATGGCTCGGCTCCTGAGTTCCGCTGCCTGCTGCAGCTGCATCGATTGCCGCACCTCGGCGGGGGGCGTAATCTCCTGCACCTCTACGCGGGTAACCTTGACACCCCAGGGCTCGGTGGCTTCGTCCAGCTGCGACAGCAGGGCCCGATTTAGCTCATCTCGAGAGGAAAAAGTTTCCTCAAACTTCATCTTACCGATTTCCGATCGCAGGGTGGTAATCACCAATTCTTCAATGCCCTGCTCCACGTTTTCGATGGCGTAGTAGGTTAGCTCCAGCTCTAAAATACGCCAGTACACCACTGCATCAACTTCGAGGGAAACGTTGTCGCGGGTAATCGCCCCCTGCTTATCCACGTCGAGAATCTGCTCGCGCACGCTGTCGCGCAGCACAATGTAGTCGAGCACCGGAACGATGAAATTAAGCCCCGGCTTCAGCTTACGGTTGTACTTTCCCAGCCGCTCCACCAGCGCCTCGGTACCCTGATTGATAATGCGCACCGAACCCACGGTGTAGCCAATGATAATTAACGCCAGAATTCCAATAATTGACGGCACG
This sequence comes from Nodosilinea sp., assembly GCA_041739575.1. Classification (GTDB taxonomy): domain Bacteria; phylum Cyanobacteriota; class Cyanobacteriia; order Phormidesmidales; family Phormidesmidaceae; genus Nodosilinea. Next base: position 58,751 of record JBGSNT010000006.1, read on the forward strand.
GGCAGCCCCCAGAGGACAAAAGGTTGAGTAAGCCTGTTCTACCCCCAGTTTACCGATTTCTTCAGAAAGTGAGCTACGGGACTGGGCTACCTGCCGCAGCAGGCCACATGTTTAAGCACCGTCATGGGGCCGAGGGCTTTGAGCCGCTCAAGCTCGTCTGCGTTTTTCACCAGCAGTGACCCGGCAAACCCCAGGGAATTGACCGGAATGGACTGGTATTGGTCCCGGTGGCGGGCGATCGCCACCATCCAGCCTCGGGTCACCAGCAGATTGTAGGGAAAGGCCTGGGGTGGCGCCGCCCAGTCGACCCCCAGGTGGGTGAGCAGGGCGCGGTAGGCCGCGAGTAGCATCTGACCGCTGGGGGAGGGCGCTGCCGCCAGGGGCACAATGGCATGGCAAAAGGGCAACAGGGGCGACTCGACCGGGTCGAGGGAATGGGGGGCAAGGTCCAAGGCTTCAACTACAGTACCCAGGGGCAGGGGGCTGCGATCGGGGCAGAGGGGCGGCGGCACCAGTTGCAGGTGCTTGTGGCGCTGGCTGGCCCCGGCCAGACGTCCCCCATTGTAAAAAGCCAGCCCGTCGATTTCGGCCATACCGATGGCCAGGGCCTCAAAGTCGGCCAAGGTCAGCCAGCTGTCCTGTTCTTCAAAGGCGCGGGTGACAATCAAGCTGTGGTGGTCCACCACGTTGTACTTGTTGAGCAGGCACAGGTGGGTGGCTGACAGGTTGGCGACAAACAGGTCTGGGTCGTAGGGTAGAAAGGGGTTGGCGGGCTTGCCGGCCTGGTGTAGAGCCTGCTGGGCTAGATCGGCTTTTTCTTTGCGCACCAGGTTGGCCAAAATTCTGACTAAAAAGCGCATGCCCCCCTGCTCGACAAACTCGTAGCGGGTATCGATGGGTTTCAGGGCACCGCAGCTCAGGGCGTGGCGGGTCTGCTGCTGAATTTTACTCCAGAGGGCACCGGGCGCCAGATCGGCCTCGGAGAAATACACCATAGGGACAGGCTAAAGGGGGAACGCTACCTTCCAGACTTTAGCAAACCGCCGCCCTCCGCCGATAGAGCTAGCATTTTAGAAAAGGTTAGAGACAGAAACACGATGACAAAGCGCCGCTAAATCAATCTGCTATAAACACAACAACACCCAAGCTTATATCCAAAGAACTTCCCACATTTAGTTGAGACTTTCTGGAGATAAGATGCTGATTCTACGCCCAGTCGGGGAATAAATCAGACTCTCTTAAAGCTCCCATTTTGCCTACTTCAGGAAGGGTTGAATTGAGCTTGGGTATTGCCGTATTAAACGAGACAGATGTAAAGCTAACAGCGTTTCACTCCTTTTTCTGTGTGGACATTTGGCTGTTTTATCTGCCAGGGGAGCCTTTCAGCTCCACATTCAATATAGAACGCTTTAGCCCCGATCTCCGTCAATGAAAAGATAGTTAACATCGGATTAAATGACATCAAAAAGCGACAATTATTTTTTGATTGAAAGAATTAGACCAACCTTGAAGGGGCTGACTTTGCCGGTTCAATCAACCGTGAAACAGGTTGATTGGGAGACCATAGACCGGATGCATCCCGCTTTTGTAAGTGTCCACGTCATTCCCACGCAAGTGGGAATCCATTCGGGAGCAAGATATCCGCCGTGGATTCCCGCCCCGCGCCTTCGCGGGGGCAGGTTCTGCACGGGAATGACAGGCCAGCCAGCCAGCAAAATGCTAAATTTACAAATCCGGGATGCCCTCCCATAGACTCCTTACAATACGTAAAGGACACCCCCGAAGCCCGGTTAGAGGCAAAAAAGAATGTTAAAGCATCAAAATACCCTGGTGGTGGGAGCGAGCCAGGGCATTGGTCTGGGCTTTGTGCGGCAGCTACTTCAAGACGATCGCGTCGCCGCAGTCTATGGCACCTACCGTCGCCCCGAGACGGCCCAGGCGCTGCTAGAGCTGGCCGAACAGCATCCCCACCTAACCTGTTTGCCGATGGATGTGACCGATGAGGCGTCTGTGGCGGCGGCGATCGCGGCACTCCAGGCCCGCACCCCCCACCTGCATCGGGCGGTTTACTGTGTCGGGGTGCTCCACGACGGCGACTTTCAGCCCGAAAAGAGCCTGCGGCAGGTCACTAGCGAAACTTTGGTGCGATCGTTCCAGACCAATGCCGTAGGGGCGGCGCTGCTGGCCAAGCATCTGATGCCCCTGTTCAAGCACGACCAGCCCAGTGTATTCGCGGCTATTTCGGCTAAGGTCGGCAGCATTGGCGACAACCGCCTGGGGGGCTGGTACGGCTACCGCGCCTCCAAGGCCGCCCTGAATATGTTGATGAAAACCGCCGCCCTAGAGTACGCCCGCCGCTGCCCCCAGACCACCCTGGCCCTGTTGCACCCCGGCACCACCGATACCCGTCTGTCGGAACCCTTTCAGCGGGGGGTGCCGCCGGAAAGGCTGTTTACCGTCGATCGCACCGTTACCCAGCTGATGGCAGTGATGGACGGCCTTACCCCCGCCGACAGCGGCGAGTTTTTTAACTGGGATGGCACCCGGCTGCCCTGGTAGCGCCACCCCAGCCACCTGTAGGCCACCTGTACCAGCATCCGCAGTTCTGTAGCGCCCAGCACAACAGCCTTTTGGCCTGGCCTGTTCAATGTCAGAAGAATATGACTAAAGGGGAGTCTCCAACCCAGATCAGTTCTATGGCCAGGTTAGCTAACCCCCGTTTAGCCAGGGCAAACCCGTTCTCGATCAGGCTTTTAAGCGGCCCAGCGGCTGTAGCCGTCGACCTTCCCCACATTCTGAGAGGACAGAGTACATCCATCCATGCAGAAATCTGCGCGTCGCGTCTTAATCGGGGTCGTCTTTTTTCTCTTGACGGTTTTAGTCGCAATCTTGGGCTATGTCGGGTTTGGGTGGTCCCCCTTAGAGGCCATCTACATGGTGGTGATCACCATTTTTGGGGTGGGCTATGGCGAGGTAAAGCCCCTAGATACCCCGTTTCAGAGAATTTTCACCATTCTCGTCATCATTGCCGGAACGACATCGGCGGTTTATAGCGTAGGAGGCTTTGTCCAAATGGTCACCGAGGGAGAGATCAACCGCGCCTTTGACAATCAGCGCAAGCAGTCGACCATCGCCAACCTGCAAGACCACGTGATTATCTGCGGGTTCGATCGCATGGGCCAGGTCTTAGCCCGCCAGCTCGATGATGCCCACCAACCTTTTGTGATCGTCGAAAGCCAGCCCGATCGCATCGAAGTGGCTGAAGCCTCGGGCTACCTGCACTACCCCGGCGACGGCACCCACGAGATCACCCTGGAGGAGGTGGGGATTCATCGGGCCAAGGCGCTGGTGGCGGTGCTGCCCGACGATAAGGCGAACGTATTCATTACCCTGACCGCCCGCGACCTCAACCCGCGCATCAAGATTTTGGCGCGGGGCGAGCTGCCCCCCACCGAGCGCAAGCTGCGCCTGGCCGGAGCCGACCACATCGTGCTGCCCGACACCATCAGCGCCATTCAAATTTCCAACCTGATCGTGCGCTCCACCGGCATGGACTTTTTGAACAACACCTACGAACGCAGCTACCTCAACGAATTTCTCGCCAACGTGGAGGTGCAAATGGAGGAGCTCCAGATCAAAGAAGACTCTCCCTTTGTGGATAAAACCCTGATGGAGCTCCAGGTGCGGGGCAAAGGGGCGTTTATGATCATTGCCCTGCGCCGCCTGAACGATCGCCTGATTTTTCGCCCCTCTGCTACCCAATTGCTGAACGTAGGCGACTCGCTGATTATTCTGGGCCACCAGGATAAACTGCCCCAGTTTGCCGAGCACTACCACCTCAAGCGTTACCACCTTAACCATCACCACCAGAGGCTTTCGGCGGCATGATCGATACGCTGTGGCTGTTGATCTGTTCTGGCCTCGTATTTTTGATGCAAGCTGGGTTCATGTGCCTAGAGTCGGGGCTGACCCGCTCTAAAAACAGCATCAACGTCGCCGTCAAAAACCTGGCCGATTTTGGCATTTCTGCCGGGCTCTTCTGGCTGTTTGGCTATGCCCTCATGTTTGGCGATACCCAGACGGGCTGGTTTGGCAGCACTGGCTTTGTCCCCGCCTTTACGAACCAGCCCGATCGCGCCGTTTTCTTTTTGTTTCAGATGATGTTTTGTGGCACCGCCACGACCATTGTGTCGGGGGCGGCGGCGGAGCGGCTCAAGTTCCACGCCTATATCCTGCTAGCCGTTTTTCTGTCGGGGTTCATTTACCCGACGTTTGGCCACTGGGCCTGGAATGGCGTTGCCGACGGCAATGCTGGCGGCTGGCTAGAGAATCTCGGGTTTATTGACTTTGCCGGTTCCACGGTGGTGCACAGCGTGGGGGCCTGGTTTGGGCTGGCGGTGGTGTTGGTGATTGGGGCTCGCCAAGGGCGCTTTTTAGGCAAGGGGCGATCGCAACCAATCCAGGGGGCCAATATTCCGTTTTCGGTGCTGGGGGCGATGCTGCTCTGGTTTGGCTGGATTGGCTTTAACGGCGGCAGCACCCTGGCGCTGAATGACCAGGTGCCGGGCATTGTGGTCAATACCGTGATGGCCGGGGTGGGCGGCATGATCACAGCATCCGTTCTCAGCAACATTCAACACAAGGTGGTGGATGTCGGTCAGCTGATCAATGGTTCCCTGGCGGGCTTAGTCGCCGTCACGGCCTGTTGTCATGTGATTACCGTGCCGCTGGCGGTGATTGTGGGGGGGACGGGGGCGGCGATCGCCCTGTTGGCCTCCCAACTACTCGATCGCTGGCAAATTGACGACGCGGTGGATGCCTTTCCGGTCCACGGTGCGGCGGGCATGTGGGGCACCCTGTGCGTCGGCCTGTTTGGTCAGCTCGATGTGATCGGCACGGGACTGAGCCGGGGTAACCAGATCATGGTGCAGGGCTTTGGCATTGGCGTGGCCGCCGTCTGGACCTTTGGCCTGGCCTGGGTGGTGCTGACTCTGGTGAATAAGTTCTACCCGCTCCGCATTTCTTTAGAAGAGGAGCACATTGGCCTCAACGTCTCGGAGCACCATGCCAAAACCGAGACCTACGACCTGTTTCAGATCATGGATTACCAGGCCAAAACCAATGACCTGAGCCTGCGCGTGCCGGTGGAACCCTTTACCGAGGTGGGGCACATTGCCACCCGCTACAACCAGGTGATCGATGCCTTTGAAAAGCGCCAAAACCAGAGCGTGGAAGATCTGGCCCACATCTACTACGTCACGGAGGCGATCGTGGCGGCGGTGGAGACCCACAGCTTTAAGGCTAAGAATTTAGGCCTGGATGAGGTGGCGGAGCGATCGGATGAGCTCGGGGCGTTGGCCCGCGCGATTCAGACGGTGGTGGGGATTGTGGAAGAGCGGGAACAGGAAATCGCTCAGCTAAAACAGGAGGTAGACAAACAGCCAGAGGGGGCTGACCAGGGTTAGTCAGAGTATGCAGTTTTAGGGACGGGGGTAACGGGAGTACGGCATACTTTGAGCGGAGAAAATAAATCGAGGCGACCACTGAGATAGGCGCAGCGCAGGGCCAGGATTTGGGGCACTCGCTCAGGCTTCCATCGTGCCCCGGTAATCTGCCCCCGTATCTCGCTCAGGATGCCCATGGGCATCCCTTTGGCCTGGGCACCAGCATAGAGCAGTTTAGCGATCTCACTGACGTGCCCTTGCAGTTTTTGGTGTTGTTCAGGTGTCATGAGGGTAGCCCTGGATGACCTACCCCTCTATCTTCATTTGGCAAAATTCACTAAATTACAGAACTGACACATTACGCGGCGTCCTTCCGAATCACGTAGTATGCGTCAAGATCAAAGTCGTTCTTTCAACTTGGTAAGGACGCTTTAATCGCCGCTGTGCAGAAAGATGTAGCCTTAGATTGGGCCGCAGCCGTGCAAGAAGCGCTGATTGCCGTGCTGGAGGCGATTGAAGCCCGCATGACCGCTGATGAGGTCGTCTCAGAATAGGACATCTGGGGTTAGCCGTTCTACCCCTTAGCTAATAATCTCTTTTAAAGGTAAGCACCATGAAAAACAATCTGTTCAATTCGCGCATCAAGTTTCTTGCCCTAGCGTTTATTCCTGCCATGGTGGCCTGCGGTGGCCCCTCCGTAGAAGACGCTGAAGCTGGCCTCTGCGATGACTTAAATGGCTTAGCCACTGCCGTCCAAAACCTCGGCCAAATCAATGCCCAATCTACCGTTAACGAGCTCGAATCGGCTCGACGTGACGTGAGAACAGCCTATGAATCGGTCAAGTCGTCGGCAGCGACGGTAAAAGAAGCCCGCATGGATGAGCTAGACACCGCCTACTCAAACTTTGATCAAACCGTAAACTCTATCTCCGGTCGCGACACCTTGGGTGAAGCGGCCACCACGATCGCAGCCGAATCGGCCAATGTGGCCGCTGCTCGTCAACAGCTCTCCGCTGGCCTGAGCTGTCCTTAGTCAGCGTTACTGGGGCGAAGCTAGAGCGCCAGTAACGACATCTCCCAGGGCAAATCAGCCCATCATCGATTGATTACTCTGAGGTATTTATGCTCACCCGTATGTGGAAATTTGCCCTGGCCTGGGTGGCTATTGTGGCAATTGTGCTGCAATCCGCCGTGCCCCCGGCCCTGGCCCAGGAGATTCTGCCCCATCCGTCCAAACCCTTTACGGGTAAGGTGGGACTCACTTATAAGACCTCTGAAGCTGTCAAGACCCAGCTCAAGCTGCCCAGCACCTTCGGCGTCGAAAACGCCCCCAACGTGCTGCTGGTGCTGATTGACGACGTCGGCTTTGGCCAGTTCAGCAGCTTCGGCGGCAGCATCCCCACCCCAACGATGGATCGCATCGTCAAGAGCGGGCTGCAGTTCACCCAGTTCCACACCACCGCCCTCTGTTCGCCGACGCGGGCGGCCCTGCTCACCGGGCGCAACCACCACTCCGTCGGCAACGGCGTGATTACCGAGGCGGGCACCGGCTTCCCCGGCTATTCCGGCGTGATTCCTGACAATGCCGCCACCTTTGCCCAGGTCTTGCAGGCCTACGGCTACGCCACCGCCTGGTTTGGCAAAAACCACAACGTGCCCGACTGGGAAAGCAGCATGGCCGGGCCCTTCGATCGCTGGCCTCGCGGTTTGGGCTTTGACTACTTCTACGGCTTCGTCGGCGGCGACACCGACCAATACAGCCCGGCCCTGGTGGAAAACACCACCCGCATTGAGCCTCCTGAGACCAATGCCGACGGCTCGCCCTACCACCTCAGCACCGATTTAGCTGACCACGCCATCAACTACATTCGGCAAGGAAAGGCCGTTTCGCCCGAGAAGCCCTTCTTTGTGTACCTGTCTCCCGGTGCCACCCACGCCCCTCACCAGGCCCCCCAGGAATGGATCGACAAGTTCAAGGGCCAGTTCGACATGGGCTGGGACCAGTACCGCATCGATACCTTTGAGCGGCAGAAGAAGCTGGGCGTGATTCCCGCCGGTTCCAAACTCACCCCCCGTCCGGCAGGTCTGGCGGCCTGGGATTCTCTCTCCCTCGAAGAGCAACGGGTCTATGCTCGCATGGCGGAAGTGTTTGCGGGCTTTACCGCCCACGTCGATCACGAAGTGGGGCGCGTAGTGGATGCGATCGAGAGCCTGGGTGAACTAGACAACACCCTGGTGATCTACATTGCGGGCGACAACGGCTCCAGCGCCGAAGGCGGCTTCAACGGCCTGCTGAACGAGATGACCTTCTTCAACGGCCTGCCCGAAAAGCTGGAAGACAAGGTAGCGGCCATCAACGACCTCGGTGGCCCCAAATACTACAACCACTTCCCTTCCGCCTGGGCCTGGGCCATGGATTCCCCCTTCCAGTGGACCAAGCAGATTGCCTCCCACTTTGGCGGCACCCAGAACGGCATGGCCATGGCTTGGCCGGCGGGCATCAAAGACAAGGGCAGCAAGCGCTTCCAGTTTAGTCATGTGATCGACATTGCCCCCACCATTCTGGAGGCGGCCGGCATCGACCAGCCGGTGCAGGTGAACGGCATTACCCAGAAGCCGATCGAAGGCACCAGCCTGGTCTACACCTTTGCCGATGGCAAAGCCCCCACTCGCCACACCACCCAATATTTTGAAATGGTGGGCAACCAGGGCATCTACAGCGACGGCTGGATGGCCAGCGCCCTCTTCAGTGAGCCGTGGGCGTCGGGGCCACCTGCGGGCCAGGACATTCTGAAACTCGACTGGGAGCTGTACCACATCGACGAAGACTTCACCCAAGCGGTAGACCTGGCCGACCAACTGCCAGATAAACTACAGGAAATGAAGGACTTGTTCTATGCCGAAGCGGCTAGGTACAACGTGCTGCCCCTGGATGGTCGTAGAACAGAGCGCCTGAATGTGGCCAATCGACCCAGCCTGACTGAAGGCCGCACCCACTTTGCCTACCCTCGCGGCCTTCGCATACCAGAAGGGTCGTCTCCCGACGTTAAGCATGTCAACCACACCATCACCGCCAATGTGGAAATTCCCACCCAGGGGGCGGAGGGCATGTTGATGACCATTGGCGGGCGCTTTGCCGGTTATGGCCTGTTTGTGAAGGACGGTAAACTCGTCTACCACTACAACCTGGCCGATGTGGAGCGGTACAACATCGAGTCCGATACGCGCATCCCGACGGGCAAAGTAGCCCTCAAGGCCGAGTATAAAACCGATGCCGACCAGCCCTACGCCGGGGCCACCGTAACCCTGTTTGCCAACAACAAAAAAATCGGTCAGGGCCGAGTCGAAAAGAGCATTCCCAACCGGGTCACCCTGGATGAAACCATGGATATCGGTTTCGACACGGGCACCCCGGTAACGGAATCCTACGAGCTGCCCTTTGCTTTCACCGGCAAGCTCGATGAGGTAGTGATTGACTTGAATTAGCGTGTCGCATCTATAGCTGTAGTCGCCTTCGTTAGAACAAGGGGGCTACAGCTATAGTTTTTTTCAGCGGACTGCGGTAGTCAGGGTGTCCGAGCCTGTCGGCACCAGCAGCCGAGACGGATGGTTAGGTGCGGCTGAATCAAGCGATAAATCGGCAAAAGCGACAAGATGCTGCATTAGCCTCCTTGTCTCTGAGCAACCAACTAAATCCTTAAGCTGGGGCCATCTTCAGGGTTTCTTTAGGGCCCTCGCCAAACATGGTTTTGTAGTCGCGGGCAAAATGCCCAGCGCTCCAAAAGCCAAATTGTTGAGCCAGGAAGGTAACCGAGGTTATACCTGGCTCAGCTTCCTTGAGGCTTGCCGCTATTCCACCGATGTGGGGGCTGGGGAACTAAGTGCCGTCTGGCGCGACCCCGATTTTGACCCCAACGAAAAAGCGTTTTACTACGCTCGCGTCATTGAAAATCCCACCTGCCGGTGGAGTACATGGATGCGATCGCCGCCGCTACTTGTTCATGAGCCCCCGTTGGTTCCAAGTCAAAGAGTTCTGCATCAATGAGTTCGTAGCGGCTGTCATCGCCATACTGGGCGAGAAACTCGTCAAGACTTAGGGAAATGGGTTGTAAGGGGCGATCGCTTGCGAGTGCCATGGTTGTGCTGGCTGCCCTGTGTGGCGTTATGGGCGAAGATTAGCTTTGCTCAGTTTATCGCGATCGCATGATTCAGGGCGGTCAACGGGCTGTCTTTATCGTTCCTACGCTTCGCGTGGAATGCCCACGATGGCGCTCCTGCGCCCAATCTTGAGGAGACGCTGGAGCGTCCAGGGAGGCCGTATCAACGCTTAAGCGTTGGCACAATAAAGGCGTCTGTCCCCTTGAAAGTTATTTTTTTTGAGCGGGTTGCCTCTGTACTTTAAGCGGCTTTGGCGAGTTCGGTGTAGTGCCAGGTGGTGAGGCCGTTGTCGGTGCTGGCGATGACGTAGCCAAACCATTCGAGGCGTTCGAGGTTGGCGGTGATAGCGTCGAGTTTTTTCTTGGTGTTTTTGCCGGTGAATTGAGCGGCAATTTGCGGCACTGTCCATTGGCCGGTGCTGGTGCGCAGCAGGTCGCGAATGGCGGCAAGCTGGGCTTTGGGCTGAGAGGGCCAGGGCTGCTGCTCGACAGGGGCAACGACGGGGGTTTCGGCGGGGAGGATGCCGTCGAGGGTGGGCTGGGTAGTTTGGGCTTGTTCGGGGGCTTGGTAGTCGGGGCGCAACCAGCGAATGTGGCCGTTGCGTTCTTCTTCGGCGCACTGGGCGTTGAGGGCGACGAGGTTTTCGAGGATTTGCTCGTCGGTGATGGTGTGGGGCCAGCCGTAGGCATCGAGGACGGCGAGGTCTAGGTCGTCGTGGATTTGTTTGAGGGTGGAGACGAGGGCGCGGTTGTTGTAGGCTCGGTCTGCGTCGGTGAAGGGCTGCCCGGCGCGAAGTTTTTCGAGCAGGTTGTACATGCCGGTGATGGTGATGTCGGGATGGGCGGCTTGGACGCTTTTGCGGTGAGCATCGAGCCGCTCGCCGAGGTCACGGATCTTTTGTTTTTGCTCTGGGGTGGGATCTGGGAACGGGAAAGGGGTAAAGCAAACTGTGTTGTTGTATCGAGGTGTATTGCCTGTGGCCATTCTGCCACCTGCTGCTAAAGCTAGAGTGGTATGGACTCTGCTAGATAAAACACCGAGATGATAAGAATCATCCAAACCGAAAGCGAAACAACTACCATCTGCTAACACCTCCGATGATACAAATAAAAAGGTTCTATGCTTTGAAACCTCACTTGTCACAATATATCGACTGAGATTTTTATAGGACTGGCGCATTCTTACTGCAAGCTCACCAAAAAGCCACCAATTTTCTCTTCTTGTTGGTCTATTGTTCCCATCCCTAAAAGGTTTCACTTGCTCTAGAATTCTTTGGTAGGCATTAAGATTGGCTTCCTGCGCCTCTTTAGCTGACAAGCCAAAGAAGTCAATCACAAACAAATCTTCTCTACTATCTGTAATTTCATCGCCAGAGATATAAGGCTTTATGTGAGAATTTCCCTCAGCGAAATTTCTCGTCATTTCTGTAGCTTCTAGCCTTGAAATTAAAAATCCTTTGTTTTTAGGTTCTCCCTTTTTCCTCCTAGGCTGCACGAGCTTACATCCTTGATTACATATCTTCGAGTTTGCCAACAAAGGCGTCATTTCAGATATGTTTGCTCCTATGCGTAGGTCAAATAGTATTTCCCCATCAATTTTTTTTAGACTTAATTGCTCTGCCTTCTCTTCAGGAGTCCCGTCGCTGTCTTCATTGGCTATTGTCCATAATGAACCAGCTTTTGAACCACTTAAGCAGCAGCTTGTCATGGAAATTCTTACAGCCGCGCCATCGTCAACCCAGGGGTGATCAGGGATTGCAAAGTTAAATTTAAATTTTTCATTCTTTTGAATATGTTTTTGAATGACTTTTCTATTCTCAACTTGCTTGATACTATTTGTTGTTATAAGGCCGAATCCTAAAAGCTCCTTATCTGAAAGTTTTTGGGCACATAAGTGCCACCAATACATTACATAATCAATGGTTTCAGGCAGGTCTGAATAGATTTTTCGCAAAGGTTTAGCATACTCGTCTCCCAATATTTCGCGAACTCTTTTGGTTCCAATAAAAGGTGGGTTTGATACCACATAGTCTGCTCTGGGCCATTCCGCCGACCGAACATTTAAATACTTGTAAACTACCACCTGATCGCTAAGATCGAAGATCTCTTCTCCAGTTACTGGGTGATGCATCATTCGCCCACCCCATCGCATTCTTGCCTGACCTGTTTTGGGATCAACATCTGGTATCCTATCTTCTTTCTTGTAGGCTAAGACTGCATCGCGGTTCTCGATATTGCCGAACGCCTGCAATACTGGCTCTATAAATCCTGTTCCCTTGCGTTGGCGAAACTGCCACTGTAAATAGCCAATCCAAATGACCAATTCTGCAATCGCTGCCGCTCTGGGATTAAGTTCAATTCCTAGGAACTGAGATGGATTGATTTGCACTTGCTCAATATCCAACATAATCTGGTCACGACTTTGGCCTGTCACGTCCTCTAGGCGTGTCAAAACCTCACTCTCCAATGCCTTCATTAAATCAAGTGATACATAGAGGAAATTCCCTGTGCCGCAGGCTGGATCAAGAACCCTGATACTTCGGAGTTTCTTTAAAAAGCCTTGGATCTCTTTGCCTGCGGCATTGCGTTGCTTAGTAGTGGGTTCGGGGTTGGCTTTAGTGGGTTGCATCAACCGTTTAATTTCCAACTCAATCTCATCCCATTCTTGCCGTAGCGGCTCCATTACCACAGGGCGCACCAGCCGCTCTACATAGGATCGAGGCGTGTAGTGTGCACCTAGGCGGCTGCGCTCTTTTTTCTCTAATGCCCGCTCAAGTAAGGTGCCAAAAATAGCAGGTTCAACATTTTCCCAACCCTTCTCTGCTGCTTCAAGCAAGATCTCAAGCTGCTCTTTTGGAAGGGCAATAGCCGTAGCATCTTCAAAAAAGCTGCCGTTAAACTTCAAAATACGCCCGTGACCAAACAGCTTTCCTCCCGTATTCATTACCTGCCACAGGTCTTCAATTTCTGATTTGAAGATAGAGGGGTCAGGTATCCAGCGCTCGCGCAGCATGGTCGTAAAGACTTCGCCCTTCAGCATCTCCACATCTTCAGCAAACATTGTGAAGATGCAGCGCATCAAGAAGCTAGCAGTTACTTGAGGGTCGTGGCCTTGTTCCTCCAGCCAGCGCGACAGCAGAGCAAGCTCTGCTGCCACCTTGCGAGTGACTTCAGCCCGTTGCCTCTCTGGGTTGAGCGATTGCGGGTCGGTGAATATTGCAACGAAGCGATCAAACACCTTTTCTTGCGCTAGGTCAGCCAGATCAATGCGCTCACGGGCACCGTAGCTGCCGTACTCGCCGCTAAAGCCTTCCCAAATATCAAAGCGGTAGCCAATGTCGCAGGTAATTAAGAAGGGCGGTTTGGTGGGGCTATCGATCAGCTGAATGTATTGCCGCGCCTGGTTAAAGGCCCCCTGCATCTCATCTTCATAGATCTTGGTGCCCCGCTTGCCGTGGCCTTTGTTAGAGCTGAAGCTGCCCTGCTTGGCCTCTAGCAAAAAGCACCCTTCCTTATAAAAGTCGGCCCGTTTGCTGCTCTGCCCCTTGGCGCTAAAGGCCTTGATCGCCTTCTCAAACGAGTAGGTATCGCTGCCAGAGCTATCTTTGGGCGGTGGGCCGTCTACCCCCAGCGCCGCGCAGAGATCTAAAAAGAAGGGCTGAGAGTTGGCTTGCTCGTTGCCTTCAGAGGGTTGCCATTTTTCGATAAACGCCTGAATGCGTTGGGAGTCGTCGGGGGTCATGGAGACAAGGCGGCAGGGCTTTTCCTTTTCTCAAACCTTAACCACAGATTCCGGAAGCCTCCAGATCTTGCCCTAAAGCTTAACAAGCCCCCGCATCAGGGGTCAGGTGCCTTTTAAGCTATGCCAGTTGTCTGTAACAGCAGCAAAGGCACCTGACCCCTTAGATCTAACCCACTTGTCTATCGCGCCTTAGCAAGCTAAACACCTCCCCCTGCTCCGGCGTAATCAAAATCCCCGATCGCGGTATCGTCACCAACTGGCTCCAGGTCGCCTGCTCTGCATAGGTCAACACATGCAGCAGGTTAATCGTCGATCGCACCCCCTCGGGCGAGCCAATCACTAGATGGCGCAACCGCTCGCGCCCCGGCTGGGGGCTAGGGTTTGCAAGCGGCAAGGGTTCTAGAAACCCGGTTTTTTGAAAAAACCGGGTTTCTGGCTGAGTAAAACACAACATAATCGGGTTCCTTTCCGATGAAACGACGGGGAAGAAACCCAAAAACTTGGCCGCCCCAGACATGTGCAGTTCAGGGCGGCCAGGTAAAATCAACCTTAGCCTCCGAGACAGCTTGTACCTGTCGACGGGGTTAGCCACTGGTTGGTGTTACCAGCACCTTCCAGTGGCGCTTGACCAAATTTTTGGGAAGCTAAGACTGCACGCACACAGTCTTGGTTCAGTAATTTAGTCCAATCGCTCACCGGGCGCAAGTAAGAATTGTTACCGTTGGCATAAACCCTAAATTTAGAAACCGGGTTTCTTAGCCGGGTTGTATTTAGCCCTTGCCCACCCCCCAGGAACCCGGTTTCTGGCCCCATACCCTTACTTGCGTCACGGCTAAAGCTCATCCGCTACCCCAAACCCTTCATCAGTCCCTGCGATCCCTTCCTTCGCCCCCGTGAAACCTTTATCTCACTCGCTGAAAGGTTCTTTTCATCGCTCGGTAGCAGCTTCAGCCCGCTCAAACCTTTTCTTCGCCCACCCAAGAGGTTTCTCTACCCAGACAGATCATCCCTTCGACCTCTCGTAGGCTTCCTCCAGCACTACAGATCATTCCTCCACCCCCGCAAACCTTTCCTTCACGGGTGCGAACGATTCCTCCAAGCCCGCGAAGGATTCCTTTGCCCTAGCAAACCTTTCCGCCAAACCCGCGAATGATTCCGCCATCAATGCAAAGCGTTGTTTTCATAGAGCAGAATCTTGTATTCGGGTTGCAAATGATTCTGCCATCAATCTAAAACACCTTTTTTCCTCAGAAAACTCAATATTGCGGATTCCACTCGGGCGAAGTACACCGCGATGATCCCCCCTGCCCCCCTTATTAAGGGGGGTACAGAATGAAACTTAAACAGCCAAAAACTGGGGGGATCTAAAACTCAGCCGTTGTGTACCTCACTCCATCGAGAACCGCTATATTGCAGCGCACCCATCAACCGTTCGTCTGCGACATCCCTTTTCTCCACGCTGCCCAATTCATCTTTTCTTCATCAAAACCTATCATCTCTGGTCATAATCTTGCCAATTCCCCCGAAATAGAGCCATTCCCACCGGGCAATCTGCCCTTAGGCGAGACACACAGACGCCAACCCCCGCTGTCGTCTCGGTTCACCCATTGCCGCAATTCAAGTCGCTTCCCCAGGTCATCGCCCCAGACCTGCGGCTGCGTTGCACGCAACCCAACTTAACCCACTTATCCACCCTTATTCAGGGCGTGTCTAGATATGAATATGAACACCGTTGACTTTTCCCGTCGCGTTCCAGCCAAAACCATCCAGGCCGATATCGATTCCTTCCACGGTATGGGCTTCATCAAAAACTACATCCCCGTCCGCAGTGAAGCCACCCCTGAAGCCCTCAAAGCCGGGTACGAAACCATGCGGGCCAAACAGCAACAAGAGACTGAACTCTTGGCCGCGATTAAAGCTGCCTCCGATGCGGCCCGCCTGGCCGAAGTCGAATTTCACGACATGGTCATGGCCATGAAGGAAACCGTGCGCGGCCAGTATGGCCCCAACAGCGACGAAGCCCAGGCCGTTGGCTACAAGAAAAAGTCGGAATACAAGCGCCCCCGCCGCGCCCCCAGGGCCAACGCATCGTAAGCCATCCTCAAAACCTGATTCTCCAAG